>JACKEB010000014.1:0-335850 GCA_020633205.1 Polyangiaceae bacterium | reverse complement strand
GAGAACTGAATGCACCGCCTCCTGCGCCGCCAGCTGCAGCGCGCTTACGACGGTGGGGATCCGCCGGACGACCCCCCCTTCAAGAAGCTGCTTGAACTCGTCGAGGCGGCGTACGCGCAGGCGGACTCGGAGCACGATCTAGTGGGTCGCTCGCTTCAGCTCGTTTCCAACGAGCTCCTAGAGCGCAATCGCCAGCTGACGGAAGAGCTCGCGACACTGACCGAATACGAGCAAGCGCTCGCCAATAGCCGCACGGAACTACAAGAGGTCCTGACGGCCATCCCCGACCACGTGTGGCTGGTGGACGACTCGGGTCAGGTCCTGAACCCGCGACCTCAAATCACCAGCTCACTGTCCGACTCACTGATCGAAGCGGGCGGAGTGCAGGCACAAGCAAAGAAGGCGCGCATCGAAGGCCGCATCCGCCTCTGGGAGTTCGAGTTGCCTTCGGCCGACGGAGTGAAGCTCTACGAGGGGCGTTGTGTACCCCACGGAACTCGCGGCTGCGTCGTGCTGGTGCGGGACATCACCGAGCTGCGGGACATCCAGCAACAGCTCAACTTGAGCGAACGCATGGCGTCGGTGGGTGTGATGGCCGCTGGCGTGGCCCATGAGGTGAACAACCCCCTCACCTTCGTGATCGCGAATCTGGATCACGCGCTGCAGAGCCTCTCCGATGGCGACGCCGCAAGCGCAATGGAAGACGCGCTCGAGGCGCTGCGCGAAGCCAAGGCAGGCGCCGAACGCGTGAGCCACATCGTGCGCGATCTGCGAACGCTGGCGAACCCCCAGCCAGAGGTGCGCAAGAGCTGCGATATCAACCAAGCCGTGGACACCGCGCTCACGATGACGGCAAACGAGACCCGCCACCGCGCGCAAGTGGTGCGGCGTCGCGAGGATCTCCCGCTTCTCCGCGCGGAATGCTCCCGCATCGTCCAAGTATTCGTAAACTTGCTCTTGAATGCCGCTCAAGCGATCGAGCCGGGCAACGCGAAAGAGAATCGCATCGAAATCGCAACCCGCTGCACAGGGAGCTGGATCGAAGTCGAGATTTGCGACACGGGAGCTGGCATCGAAGCTCGTGATCTGCGCAAGCTATTCGACCCATTCTTCTCGACCAAGCAGAGCGCCGGCGGGCTCGGCTTGGGGCTCTCAATCTGCAGGAAGATCATCGACGAGCACGGCGGGAACATTCGCGTGACGTCCGTTCCTGGAGCCGGCACGTGCGTGATCGTCCAGCTTCCGGAGAGCCTCTCTCAACCCGCCCGTGTGCTGACCCCAGAGCCTCCGCGGGTCGCGTCCGCTGAGCGACGTCAAATCTTGATCATCGACGACGAACCCGAAGTCGGGAGAGCCATGAGGCGCGGACTCGCCCAGCTCCACGATGTCACCCTCGCGCAGACGGGCATGCAAGGCCTGGAGCTGATGGGGGCAGGCGACTTCGATCTGGTGCTCTGCGACCTGATGATGCCGGAGATGAGCGGAATGGAAGTGATGAAGCGCGTCCAGGCGCAACTTCCGAAGTACACTGAGCGCCTCGTGTTCATGACCGGAGGAGCTTTCTCCGAAGCCGGAATTCGTTTCCTCGAGGAACTCAACTCGGGGCATCTCGACAAGCCCTTCGATCAGCGCGAGTTGCGCGCCTTCGTTGCGCGGCAGCTAGCCCGGCTCGCAGCGGCGGGAGCCGGGGGGGGTGAGGAGCGCTAGCCCCTCACCACGCTGACCTACGGCGCTTGCTTACTCGCTCAAGGCAACTTGAAACGCACACCTTGGGGTGTGTCCTCGAACAACACGCCCAGGGCCTTCAGGCCATCGCGGATCGCGTCCGCCGTGCCCCAGTCCTTGTTCTTGCGAGCGGCGTGACGTGCGAGCGCCACTTGGCGAAGCTCTGCGGGGCTCAAGCTCGGCTGCGCGAGCAGTTCCTTCGCCCGCTCGGGGCTCGGTGCCTGATCGACCTCCGCGTCCAGCTCGGCTTTGCTGATGGTGCCGCTCTTGCTCTCCTTGTTGAGCACTCCGAGGACATGATCGGCGCGATCCAGCGCAGCCAGCGCCTTCGCGGCATCGGCCCCGGTGGGCTGCACACGATTGATTCCATTCACGAACTCGAACACCGCCGCCAGGGCGTTCGCGGTGTTGAGGTCGTCGTCCAGGCTCTCACCAAAGCCACGCTCGAGCTTGGCGACGGCTTCGTCCACTTCGGCGCTCTTCGGCTCCTCACTCAGCTCCTTGCGCTCCACCAGCAGGTCGCGGCAGGTCTGCAGCCGCCCCATCGAGGCGCGCGCTGCGTCTAGCCCTTCCAGCGTGAAGTTCATGGGCTGGCGGTAGTGGTTGGAGAGCAGCAGGTAGCGGATCTCCTTCGCGGTGTAACCCTTCGCCTTGAGATCCTCGAGGGTGTAGAGCGTACCCTCACTCTTGCTCATCTTCTTGTTGTTCACCAGCAGGTGCCGCGCGTGCATCCAGTAGCGGGAGAACTCGCCATCGGTGGCGCCCTTGGCTTGGGCGATTTCGCACTCGTGGTGAGGGAAGATGTTGTCCTCACCTCCTGTGTGGATATCGAACGTATCCCCAAGGTAACGCGAGCTCATGGCGCTGCACTCGATGTGCCAGCCAGGGAATCCCTTCTGAATACGCTCATCGAGCTTCGGACGCGCGCCAGGGTAGCCCTCCCACGTCGCATCGGCGTGAGGGTCCCACTGCATCAGGTGTCCTTGCTCCGTCTTCCACAGCGCGAAGTCTGCCGGGTGGCGCTTCACCGTGTTGACCTCTACGCGAGCACCCGCCTCCAGGTCTTCGGTGATCTTCCCGCTCAGCTTGCCGTACTCCGGGAAGCTAGAGATGTCGTAGTAGACCTCACCGGTGCCTTCGGGGATGTAGGCGTGGCCGCGGTCGAGCAGCTGTTGCACCTGGACCAGCATGTCGGGGATGTGATCCGTCGCGCGCGGGTACTGATGCGCATTTTGGATCCCTAGGGCAACGCGATCCGAGTGAAAGCCGTCTTCGAAATGTCGGGCGACCTTGAACGGATCCCACCCCAGCTCACGCGCGGTCTTTTGGAGTTTGTCCTCCCCCCCTGCATCCGCGCGATCATCCTCGGTGAGGTGCCCCACGTCGGTGATGTTCATCACCTGCGTCACCTCGAAGCCGCGATACTCGAAGTAGCGACGCAGCAGATCCGCAAACACGAAGGAGCGAAAATTACCGATGTGCGCCGTGGAGTAGACGGTCGGACCACAGTTGTAGATCTTGACCTTGCCCGCTTCGAGGGGCTGAAACTCCACCTGCCGCTTCTGTCGCGTATCGTAAAGATTGAAAGCCATCAGAGGCTGCTCTAGCCCATCGGGGCTCAGTCGCCAAGCCGGGCTCAGTCGTAGAGCGCGGCGGCTCCCACGGCCCTCCTGGTTCGGGCTTGAATGGGGGTCGCTAGGGAAAGGCAACGTGGCGGCCTCGTGCGAGTCTTGGCCTGCGCACAGCGACCATAGAATCTACGCTTCCAGCTCTGATCTGAAACCACCCGCGAGCGTCCATCGCGAAGACCGGCCTCACGCAGGCTACGCTCACCCGCCTCGGCGCCCGAACCCTGCGGGCCGTTGCGCCGCCTCCACAACTCCCTCGCTTTTCCTCGAGTACGGGTGACTAAAGACGCCTAAAGGGACTCAGACGTCCGGTGCCTTGAGTTGACCTACGGCTCGGCTCGGGTTTCGCCCATTGCCTCAGGGAAATATCCTTGGCGCTTCGAGGCTGGCGCGCTGTGGGGGTGTTGCCGGTTCGGGTTCAGTCGGCTCCCACGGCCCTCCTGGTTCGGGCTTGAATGGGGGTCGCTAGGGAAAGGCAACGTGGCGGCCTCGTGCGAGTCTTGGCCTGCGCACAGCGACCATAGAATCTACGCTTCCAGCTCGCATGGCCCCGCGCGGAACTACTCCGTGCTCTCGCAAAACCCCAGCGGGGTGAGGGTTTTGCGAGAGCAAGATCTGGCAGAGGTGTGCGCGGAGCCGGTGATCTCGATCTGCAGGGTGTTTTCAACACCCTGCGCCTGAAACCAGCCGCGAGCGTCCATCGCGAAGACCGGCCTCACGCGGGCTACGCTCACCCGCCTCGGCGCCCGAACCCTGCGGGCCGTTGCGCCGCCTCCACAACTCCCTCGCTTTTCCTCGAGTACGGGTGACTAAAGACGCCTAAAGGGACTCAGACGTCCGGTGCCTTGAGTTGACCTACGGCTCGGCTCGGGCTTCGCCTATTGCCTCAGGGAAATATCCTTGGCGCTTCGAGGCTGGCGCGCTGTGGGGTTGTTGCCGGTTCGGACGGTAGGCTCGGCTCGGGCCCGTCACCTCAGGCTCATTAGTCGTTTCGACCGTCGCTTCGCGCGACGAAGCGCACGAGGCATGCGTTCAACAAGGTCCAGGCGGCTCTGCTGAGCCTCGCTTCGAGATGAACGTGCTCGGGAAACGCCGCCTTGTGCAGCGTCACCGGATTGGTCAAATCCGCAGAGAAATACTCAAGGTTCCCTGCAAGACGCCAATCCGGTAGGTAGAAGCGCCGATACTGGGTGAACCCGCGAAAAGAGGAGAGTAGCGTCGCCTCGATCTCCGATCCCCAAGCCTCGACTGGGACGATCTGAGTGAACTCAACATCGTCCAGCTCTCGATCGAAGTCGCAGCTATTCCCCAAAACCATCCAGAAATCTGTCTCACGCTCGACAAGAGACGGATCGCCCTCGGCGTCAATCAGGGGAACATCTGACTCGATTCGAACAACATCTCCCTGGCAGAGGTCATTCGGCGAACGGAGATTTGCCGCGGATCTCCATTCGTAGAAAGACTCCTCTAAGAACTCGCGTTGGCTCAGTTCCTTGATGTGCAGGCGAAGTTCTTCCTCGCCATAAACCCCTGGCCACCGCTCCCCCATTGCGCGCTATCCATTCTTCTTTCGGAGCTTTGTGATCTTCCGGGATGCTCGCCGTTCATTGGCGAGCCGCGTCGCAAGCGCGTCCGCTTCGTGATCTATCGGGAGCACTTTGGCGATGGCTTGGACAAGGGACGCAGCCTCGCGAACCACCCGCGCTCGACGGCTACCCGCGGCATCAACAGACACCTCCCATGAACCCGAGGTTGTTACCGGAAAGGCAACAGGCGCGATGTTTGCCGGCAACGGCGTCTCGGATCCAAGTCCAAGCGACAACCGTATCTCCTGAGTTTGAACAGGATGATAAGGCGCTCCTGCACTCAAGCTCGAGAGCACCACGAAACTTAGCAGTCGCTCACTCATGGTTTCTCCCCCATCCACTCGAGCAGTGTTGGCGCACTCGCCGCACAGAACACTGAGTATATGTCCGCGGCGAAATCGGGCAACAGCCGCTCGGTCTCGACGAGCTGGAACGCACCCTCGACGTAGCGGTCGATATCGAGGCGAAAGCCGAGCTTTCCTTGAGGGTCCGTCACCAGTCCGTACTGCACCGTCAGGGCTCCGGGGTCTCTTGGCGCGTTGACTTGCGCGGTGAAGCGGGCGTCGCTGTGAACCAAGCCGCTGGGTGGAGTGATGAAGGCTGACGAGACCAACTCGCTCCAATCAACCGCGCGTCCCAGCTCATCCGAGACCTGAAGCGCGTCTATGTGGTTGATGTAGCGGAGGCCAAGACGAACCGGCATGATGGGCTCGAAGAGCTTCTGAAGTGCGCGCAAGCCGAATTCGAACAACTCGAACGAACCGTCTTTCGAGTCATGCGCCTGCATCTCGAGCGTGAGTGACTGATTGGTCAGGCTGATCGCGTATTGATCCCCGAGGAAACGATGAATCGTTTCGTCCTCGACGCGAATGGGCCCGAATGGCTGCATCTGAACAGTTTGCGCCTTTGACGGCTGATAGCCGGCGAATCTGGGTCGTACGGCGTCTTGAAAGTCAGCTACACCGCGCTGGATGCGCAGTATTGGTTGGAACCGCAGGTCGACGATCACCGCTATCAGCGGGTTTCGCGCGTAAACCTTGTGCTCCACTGAGGGTAGCTGCCAGGGCATACTTCCGGTCTAGCAGGATCCGCGCCAGATGGACAGTCGACTTCTCGGCCTTCCTACTATGGGAAAAACCCGGCACCTCGTGGCCGCCGCTAGCGCGGACACCACGTCGCCGCCAGTGCGACAACCTCGAATTCCCCACGGATCTACGCCGCAGAAGCCCCGCTCAGCCGCGGATTCCAGGCGGTGACGCGGTTACGGCCGCCGCGCTTGGAGGCGTAGAGGGCTTCGTCGGTGGCCTTGAAGAGCGCATCCCAGTCGCGGCCGGCGACCGGGAATGTCGCGACGCCCACGGAGCAGGTGCAGCGCACCGCGTGGCCATTCGCGTGGAAGGTCGTGCCTTCGAGCTCGGTGCGCACGCGCTCGGCGAGGAGGATCGCGCCGGCGCTGTCGGTCTCTTCGCACACCACCACGAACTCCTCACCACCGAAGCGACCCACGGCGTCGGTGTCGCGCTTCTGGCGCTTGAGGATGGTGCCGAGGCCCTTGATCACGATGTCCCCGACGTCGTGGCCGTAGGTGTCGTTCACCTTCTTGAAGTGATCGATGTCGCACACCAGCACGCTCACTGGCTTCTCGAAGCGCTCAGCGGAGCGAATCATGTGGCCCGCGGTGTCGATCAGCGCGCGTTTGTTCAAGAGGCCCGTCAGGCCATCCGTCGTCGCAAGCTCCTCCAGGCGCTTCACCATGCGTGCGTTGGCGAGGCTGACCGCGACGTGACTCGCGAGCACTTCGAGCGTGGTGCGCGCGTCATCACCAAACGCCCCACGCTGACTCGAACCGAGCACCAGGGTGCCAAGCGCCTTCTCGTGCACCAAGAGCGGCAGCACCAACAGCGACGGCATGCTCGGTGGGTTCAGGCGCTTGCTGAACACGACCTGGCGCTTCGGATCGTACTGACCGCGGTAAGGCAGCGGGTGGTGATTCTCCACCACCATGCCGACGAGACCCGCGTTATGCCGGAAACGGCGGCCCACCAGGTCGTCGGCACCCGCGCCGCTCACTGCACAGATTTCATGCTCTGCAGTGCTCTTGTCGAACAGCGTCACCGCGGCAAAGTCGAAGCTCGCAAACTCTCGGGCGCTGGACACGCCGTGCTCGATGACTTGAGCTTCCGTCGTCGCGCCAGCCAAGAGCTCTGCCGCGCGGTAAAGCTTGCCCTGCTGCACCTTCGCGCGCTCGAGCTGGATGAACACGCGCTCGTTCTGGATCGAACGCGAGAAGAAGCGCGTCGCTTCGTGGAGCAGCGCCTCGTCATCATTGGTGAACGGCTGCTTCTCCGGGCGGTCCACCACCAGCATGCCCCGCGGCTGTCCGCGTTCCAGCACCGGGACAGCGCACGCTGCACCCACGCTGGGCACCAGCGCGTAATACGGCAGGTGCCGACCAGCCTTGGTGCCGTTCAGGCTCACCGGTCCCCCACGACTGAACGCTGCGGCGAACAAGCCTTCTTTCGCGGAGAACGGGCCGGGATCGATGTTCTGCGCCGAGGTCGAGATCTCGTGGATGCGCAGCTTCTCCCCAGAAGCGTCGAGCCACAGGAGCACCGCGGTGCGTGCCCGGAGCGAACCGCGCAAGAGGTCCAGCGCCAGGCTCAGCGCCTGATGGATCTCTTCAACGCCGGAGCGCACCAGGCGCTCTTCATCCGTCTCGAGGGAACCGGGGCGCACCGAGGTACGCTCACTGCGCGCGCCGCTGCTGCTCGGCGGCCCTAGCAGCCGATAGGTGCGCGCGGCCTCACGCAGCTTGTCGAGCTCGGAGTCGATATGGGCGCGAGACAAGCGACGCACCCGAGCAATCTCCGCGCGGAAAACAAATGCATTGACCGAAGCG
Organism: Polyangiaceae bacterium; assembly: GCA_020633205.1. NCBI lineage: Bacteria > Pseudomonadati > Myxococcota > Polyangiales > Polyangiaceae > Polyangiaceae bacterium. Next base: position 328,012 of record JACKEB010000014.1, on the reverse strand, counting down.
AACGCAACCAACAGCGCCGCGTGTCCCCACTGGTCCCAGATCGCGTTGGTTCCGCGACTGAAGCCGACAATGGCCGCCTCCAAGCCAAGCGTGAAGAGCACGATCACGACCGTGGCGCCCGGGCGCGCGAAGGCCGCCGCCAGCATCATGAGCACGTAGACCGCCGGGTAGCTCGGCCCTGCCAGCCCCGCTTGCGTCTGCAGCACGATGCCGAACGCAAGCACCACCAGGTGAGTGAAGAGCTCGATGTCGAGGCGAAGTGCGTCTTCGGGAGTCAGTCGCTCGAGGCGGCGCACCAGGCGCACCAAGAGCGAAACCACGAGGCCCGCACCGACGATCGCCAGCCACCACCAACTGAGCGCGTGGCGTTCGCTGACGCGCACCTGGCTCCACACCAGGAGGGCCCCCGCCGCGAGACTGATCGCCAAGCCCGCGGAGCGCGCGATCGCTTGTTGGACTGCGAGAGCGCCGCGTACCAAGGGATCCATCGTCCGTTCGCGGCTATCAGAAGCCGGCGCGGCGGGCCCAATTTGTTGTCGCGCTTGGAGCCTAGCCGAGCGCCTTCTCGAGCGCGGCTTTCAGCTCTGCCGCCTCGGGCTCCACCGTGGGGGAGAAGCGAGCGACCACCTGACCGTCGCGGCCCACCAGGAACTTCGCAAAGTTCCACTTGATGTCACCGGGGCCGTCGGGCTCGGTGCTCTGGGAGGTCAGCCAGCCGTACAGCGCGTCGCGACCAGGCCCGTTGACCTCGATCTTCGAGAACATCGGGAAGCTCACGGAGAAGTTCGTGGTGCAGAACTCCTGGATGTCCGCTTCGCTCCCAGGCTCCTGAGCGCCGAACTGGTTGCACGGGAACCCGAGCACTTCGAGGCCCCGATCGGAGTATTCGTCGTAGAGCTTCTGCAGTCCGTTGTAGTGCGGCGTTAGACCGCACTTGGACGCGACGTTGACGATCAACAGCACCTTGCCGTCGTATTCGCCAAGGCTCTGGTTCTCTCCGGTGATGCGCTTCAGGCTGAAATCGTAGACGCTCGACATGCCCACTGCGCTAACGCGAGCATCCGGCGGCGGCAACCGGTGACTTCAAGCACAGCGGCGCCGCACGAAACAGCTCAAATCCCCAGCTTCAAGTGAGTCATCACGCCACCACGTTGAGGTTGTGACCGGCGCTGCCCTGGGGAGCGCGCGGTGCGGAAGCGTCAATCAGTGCCAGCGCTTGCTGGCCCATCTCCTTGGTGGTTTCTTGTGCCTTCGCCAGCACTTTCACGGCCATCTGCTCGGGCACCATGGCGGCGCTGAGCCCACTCGATACTGCGTTCATAACCCCAGCGAACGGGTGCCGTTCCAGAACCTGTAGAAGAGTCCGCGAGAACGCGAGTCGCGCTGCGTCATTGAGCCTCATTCCGTCAGGGAAATTGCGCGCTATCTCGCTTCAGGGGCGCACATCACCCACATCCGCCTATCCGTAGAGGAACCGGGCGGCGACCAGAGGTCGGCTTTTTTTGGGGGGGAGGCGGCACCGCACCAGCAGGCAGCGCGAGATGACCCAATCAGCACAGCAAGCCTCTGAAGCCAAGCACGTGCTCGTCGCTGGTATTTCCTCGCGGCTCGGGCGCAGTGTCGCTCTCGAGCTCCTGCGACGTGGACACCGCGTGCGCGGGCTGAGCCGCAAGCCGCTGAGCGACTTGCCGAGCAGCATCGAACACTTCAGCGCGGATTGTTTGCGCGCGGAACCAATCGACGCCTGCCAGGGCATCACCCACGTGTTCTCCTGCGTCGGAGCCTGCGTGCAGCCTGACTTGCGCCTCGGCCGCGCGTCGTTTCCACGCTTCGACCTGCCGGCGAACCTGAACTTGCTGCGCGCCGCAGAGAGCGCTGGAGTCGCCCACTTCACCTACGTCAGCGTGGCGGGCGCTGAGCGCACCCGGCACCTGGCTTATGTAGACGCCCACGAGCAAGTGGCAGAGGCCATTCAAAGGTCGAAGCTCTCTGCCTGCATCGTGCGGCCCACAGGCTTCTTCTCCGCGCTGGAAGCCATGCTCCCGATGGCCAAGCGCGGCCTCGTCCCTTTGATGGGTGACGGCAACGCCGTCACGAATCCCATCGCCGACGAAGATCTCGCCATCGTGTGTGTGGACGGCATCGAGGGCGCCTTCAGCGAACGTGAAGTCGGTGGCCCAGAGACGCTGAGCCGGCGCCGGATCGCGGAGCTGGCGTTCGAAGCCTGGGACAAGGCACCTCGCACCCCGGCGCTGCCCGTCTTCTTCACCAAGCTCTCCGGCTACATGCTGCGCCCGCTGAACCCCCGGGTGGCCGACTTGATGCACTTCTACGCCCATGTGATGACCCACGACTGCGTCGCCGAGAGCTTCGGGCAACGCAGCCTCGCGAATCATTTCCGCGCGAAAGCACAAGCGAGCATCAAGGCGCTCCCGGCCGCGAGCAACAACTAGCAGGACCGGCCTAGAACCAGTCGTCCTAAAACCAACCCACGAGGCCGGCGTTGAGACCAAAGCTGCTCAGCGTCGCGTCGACGTCCTCGCTGCCTCCCCCACCCTCGTCGGTGTACGTGCCGCTCAGCCCGACGTCCACGGTTGGCCCTAGATAGAAGCCGAACCCAGCGATCGGCGACAACACCAGAGCGCCATCGGCGGACAGGGCGAATCCGGTCAAGCTGTCGTCCGAAGGGGTGTTCTGCACGTCATACTCGTATGCCGCACGGAAATAAGTCACCCCGGCGCGCAGCCAGAAATCCACGCCGTCGGTTAGCGGGAAGACGTAGCCCACCCGTGGGGCGAGCACCAAGGCCGTCACCGTCGGTACGTCGGAGGTTTGCCCCCCAGCTTCGACCTCACCCGTCCGGCGGGTGTAGCCGATGGAGCCGCCAATCGACACGCCGTCTGCCACCATGTAGTCGAGAGCAAGGCGCGGAATCGAGTAAGGCATCGGGAACGTCGCTTCGTCGAAGGTGGCCGTCGTTCCTCCGTTCACCACCAGGCCAATCGAGGTCCCGCTTAGCGTCACCTCGGGCTTTTCGGATGGCTTGGCCGTCGACGACCAGTGGTTGATGCCGAACAGTCGCTCGACCCCCAGCGCGACCTGCCCTGGCTCGCCCAGCTCGTCAGCGGCGTGGGCGTTGTTGGACAACAGCCCGCAGAGGACAAAAGCACCCAAAAACCAAGACTTCCGCATGCAGACCTCGCTTTTTCCGTACTCAAAATAGCGAACGACGCGCAAGACTCGAGGTCCAGCGCGTCGCCCATCCCTGTTTCGCCTGGCTGCCTAGGCAGCCGAATGTTCAATCAGAACCAGCCGACGAGGCCGGCGTTCAGACCGAAGTTCGTGTACTTCGAGTCGAGCTCCTGTGCGCCACCGCCAGGATCCTGGGTACCGCTCAGTCCGAAATCCACCGTCGGCCCGATGCTGAAGCCAAATCCTGGAATCGGAGACAACACGAACATGCCCTCGAGGCCGAGGCCCAATCCGCTGTCCTTCGAATCGTCCCCCTGATCGGGAGAGACCGTCCGCGAGTAGTACGTGATCCCGCCCCGGACCCAGAAGTCGGCTCCGTCAGCGACGGGGATGACATAGCCCACGCGGGGGGCGATGACGAAGGACGACACACTCCCATTGTCCTGGGTGTTGCTCCCTGCGCTGGTCTTGGTCTCCGTCTCGCTGCTCTGACTCACGTAGCCAAGTGAGCCACCAATCGAGACACCATCGGCCACCATGTAGTCGAGCGCAACGCGCGGCACGGTGTACGGCGTGGCTGCATCATTGAAAATCAAGCCAATCGAAGTACCCGACGTGGTGCTCTCGTTTCCGTCGAGCTCGAGCTTATGTGAGAAGAAGTTCAGACCGAAGACGCGCTCGGCGCCGAGAGCAATCTGCCCAGGCTCGCCCAGCTCATCAGCCGCGGCGGCGTTGAAAGAAACCAGCCCGGCGAGGGCAAACACACTCAAGAACAAGGCTTTCCGCATTTGAGGACTCCTTTAGGGCGCGACGCACAGGCCACGCTGTTTCAAGACCAAGGTCGAGACGTTGGACGCGCCTCCTACGCGACTCGTCCAAAGAACGACCCGCTGTACACCCCTCACCCCAGCCATTGCGGCTGCGAGTTACCGCGAATCGGCGAAATGGTCCACCAAACGACGAACCCCACGGCGTGGAAACACCGCGTCATTGAGCCGACCCAGTGCTTCGCCTGTCTCAGGCGGTAACAACTGCGCAAAAGCTTGCCCACCGCTCACACGAACGCCACAGCAGCTTCATTCTCACTGGAAATCCGCCCCGCAGCACCCAAGCTTTCGTGGCGCAACCGTGTCAGGCTTAGCGTTGCGCCGGCGCACGGCATCGGGGGACTACATGTTGCGACTCACCAAACTGACCACGCTGACTCTGACTCTGGCCCTCTTGGGTTTGGGGGTGAGTAGCGCCGAAGCGAAGCCCAAGGCGAAGTCAGCCAGCGGTTCGAGCCGTGCGGAAGCGTTGCGCGCGCCGACTCCGAAGAGCAGCATCGATACCCCCAAGGCAAAGACCGCCAAGGGTAAGCCGCTGCGCCGCTCTCAGCGCCACAGCAAGGCGCAATCAAAGAAGCCGCGCACCGAGCGCATCGACACCGTGATCGTCACCGGCCGCGCGATGCGCCCCCAGGCAGTGATCGAGATCCCCAAGGTGCAACCCAAGTTCAAGAGCGGCACCACCAAGTACAGCCCGCGCGACCGCGCGTACCAGAAGTAGGCCTGCGCGACACGATCCGCGGCGAACCCCTCCGCCCGCCCCCACGGGGTGAGGGGCGGGCTCCTCCCCAAGGCCAAGCGCTGAAGAGAAACGGGTTTCCTCCCCAAGGCCAAGCGCTGGAGTGAAACGGGACCAGTTCGCGGGCTCGAACACTTCACGTTTCCCCGTGGCAATAAATGACATCCGGCACTTGCCGATTGGGGTGGGGGCTCCAGCAACACAGGGGTTGAGCACGGAGCTCCAGCAAGTGCTGACCAGCTCTGGTGCGGTAACCCGCCGTACGGATTATAGGCGGAGGCGGCGCCAGGTGAATGCGGCGACGGTGGTGAGCAGGCTGTAGACGATGGCGCTGATCACGATCAGGAACTTCAGGCTCGCGCAATAGTAGGCGAGGCTCACCCAGCCTTGGCTCTGTTCACCCCAGAAGAGCTGGAGCATCGCGTAGTTCTCCACCGCGTCGGCGAGCCCGGCGACGATCATGGCGCGGCTCAGGAAGACGCCGACGTTGCTCAACAGCCCTTGCTTGAACACCAGCGCGCCCCAGGCAGCGCCGGCAGCCAGGAGGGTGCCATACACGAAGATGTACAGATAATCCGCGCCGATGCCGAACACCGCGAAGAGCTGTTGCTCTCGATCCCAGCTCGCGAGGATCGCGCGCGCCTGCTCCAGCGTGCCCGCGAGCTCCAGGCTCACGATGTGACCCGGCGCAGCCTCGGTGACCAGGCGAGCATTGGCGCTCCCAATCCCAAGCATGATTACCGTGTGGATCAGCACCCAGAGCAAGAAGCGCTGTCCGCGTTGCCTCCGGTCCAGGTCGTGAAAGGGGTACCACATGCGATTCTTGCTCAGCGTCTCAAGAAGCGGAACCAGCGCTCGAACAGCCCTTTCACGCGCGGTGTGAGTCGGGTGCGCATGTACGCGTCGCCAAGCTTCTTGCTGATTTCGCCTTGAGACGGGTACGGGTGAATCACGCTGGCGAGCTGGCCCAGGGTCATGCCGTGAGTCACCGCCAAGGTAAGTTCCCCGATCAGATCTCCTGCGCGAGGCGCCACGATGGTCGCGCCACGCACGTGGCCTTTGCCATCGTAGTAGGCGCGTGCGAAGCCTTGCTCGATCCCTTCGAGGATCGCGCGATCCAGGCTGCTCAAATCGACCTCGAGGGACTCCAAACCTTCAGCTTCCGCTTGCTGATGGGTCACGCCGACGTGAGCGACCTCGGGATCGGTGTACGTCGCCCACGGCACCACGAGCGAGCTGGTTTTTGCGTGACCGAAGAAGAACGCATTGCGCAGCACGTTGCGCGCCATGGCGTCGGCCATGTGGGTGAACTGGAGCGGCGAAGCGACGTCGCCAGCCGCATAGATATTGGAGTTCGTCGTGCAAAGCTGGTCGTCGACTGTGATGCCTTTGCGCTCGTCGAAGGCGACACCCGCAACTTCAAGGCCTATGTCTTTGACGTTGGGCACGCGGCCAGCAGCGATGAGGAGGTGCGAACCTTCGATGGCGCGCTCTTCGCCGGAGTCTCGTGAACGAATCGTCAGGCGCACGCCGTCGCCGCTCGACGCGTTCGGAGCCACAGCGGCGCTCAGGATGTCGACGTGAAGCGTAACCCTCACCCCCTCCCGAGTAAGCGTTTCCAGGAGGATATTCGCTGCGCGCTCGTCGTCTTTGGGCAAGATGCGTGCGTCGCGATCCAGCAGCGTCACCTCACAGCCCAGGCGCCGCATGGCTTGCGATAGCTCACAGCCGATGGGTCCCGCACCGATCACCAGGAGGTGGCGCGGCGCCTCGGTGAGGGAGAACACCGTCTCGTTGGTGAGGTAAGGAACCCCCTCCAGTCCGTCGATGGGCGGCACGCCGGCGCGGCCACCCGTGGCGATCACGGCCTTCTTGAAGCTGAGTTCGGTGTCACCTACCGAGATGCGGTCCGGCGCCGTGAAGCGCCCCGCGCCGAGAAAGACGTCGACGCCCTCTCCAGAAACACGCGCTGCACCGTCGTGTGGTGCGATCTTGGCGCGCCGCTCGCGGACCCAGGCCATGGCAGCCCCAAAGTCCGGCTGTGCCGAAGCATCGCCAGCCGGCGCAAACTGATTCCGCGCGGCAAATGCTCCGTGGGCCGCAGCAAGCAACGCCTTGGAGGGAACGCAGCCGAAATTGAGACAGTCGCCCCCAAGCAGGTGCCGCTCGACCAGTGCTACCTTCGCACCCAGTCCGGCGGCGCCCACCGCGCACACCAAGCCGGCGGTACCGCCGCCCAACACCACCAAGTTGTAGGTGCCGTTGGGCGTGGGATTCTGCCAGTCGGTGGGCCGCAAGGTGTGCAATAGGCGCCAATCCGCATCATCTACTGGACTGAAAGGAACTTCGGTCACATGCCAATCCCACGCCATTGCGCCGCAGCGAGCGTAACGCAAGTTCGAGCAAGGACGATATAATTCAGCAATACTGGCAGTTCCCCCCGGTCCTGTTGCAAACTGCCCCGATGCCTAGAGCGCCACTTGGTCTCTCGATTCTCGTTTCCTGTCTAGCCGTCGCCGCGTGTACTGCCAAAGAGCGGACGGAAAATCTCGATACCGATCCCAACGGTGGATCCGCGGGGAATTCCAGTGCGGGCAGCGGAAACGCGGCCGGATCACCTGCCGGAGGCTCTGGAGGGAGCGCGGCGGGTGGCACAGGGGGCGGGACAGCGGGTGTGAGTGGGAGCGCGGGCTCCGGGGGCTCCGCGGGCACCGGTGGAGGCACTGGCGGCCAAGGTGGAATGCCCTACGCGACCTGCAACAACAGCACGCCGGACGTCTTGGCTTCCGACCAGGTATTTGACTCGCGGCTCGAGTTCGCGTTCAGCGTCTGCGACACGACTGGTGCTTCTGAGACGAGCGCCTTCTCAGCGTTTTTATCTCCACGCGGAATCGAAATTGCGAGATTGGATCCAGGCAACAATGGCTCACCGCTAAAGCGCGAGTGGGTCTACGACACCACGGGCATCTACCAAGTCGTTGGGCTGTCCTGCGACGACGCCAGCGTGGACATGGTCGTTCGGCGCAATAACCAGATGCAGCTGCTGAGCTTCCCTCGTGTTGCTTCTGACATCACGCTCACACCCACCTCAACGGCGCAGCCAATGCCCGCCAGCTGCTCGAACTATCGCAGCGCTCGCGTGTCGTTCGACGACAAGCTCCATATCGTCTACGAGTGCGACGAAGGGGCCACACGAAACTTCTTCCTTGGGGAAGGCACCAACGCCCCCGAGCAGTTCGCGTCGGGCCCGGCAGACGACCAGTTCCGTGTGTCGACGTACGCCTACCACGGGGGCAACCACCTGGTGCTGGTGGCCGACAATCGGGCCTTTTTCGGGCAATCCATCGCCGAGCTAAAGACGGAACGGCCACTCAACTTCGAAGCGAACCGGCTGACGTTCCTCACTCGCTTCGTGCCCACTACCGACGGCTTCTTTGGTGTCGGCCTGACGGTGAAGTCGCAAGACGAACTGCTCCCCGCCAAGTTCTTCGCTGGACCGACGACCGGCGTCGAACTCGATGCGCTACTTGGCGCTGGGACAGCGCTTCCCACGCTCGTCGAACGGCGCACGATCACCACTACGGACGACATCGGGGGCATTCGCGCGATGGACGCGAGTGAGTCGCGCACCGACCTCGTCATGCAAACTCTGCAGAAAGAGCTCAAGTTTTTCGCCTTCTGGCCCACGGGCGAAGTGCGAATGTGGGGCCACGACGCGTACACGATTCCAGAGGGGTGGGATGTGTACTGGGGCGCGGTTGGAGCGACGAGAGCGTCAGGAAACCTCCTGCTCTGGAGCGAGGAATCCGCGGGCGTTCATCAGGTGAAGGCGCAGACCGTGTCGTGCTTCTGAAGCACGACGCTACTTGTCGTCGCCCAAGGCCTCGCCAATGCACTTGCCAATGGAGCACTCACGCTTCGCGCAATCGGTGAACGGCTTGCGATACTTGTCCTGCAAGCTGGCGATGCCCTTCTCGCACGTGGATTGGTTGAAGAGCTCCCGCTCGTCTTCATCCTTCGGGTTCGGGCAGGCACTGAGGATCCCCTCACAGGTCTTCTTGTAAGCCTTCTTCACGCAAGCGACCTTGATCGCTTCGAACGCACACGGCTTGGCGTCCTCGGGGCTGCACTGATTCGCCTGGATCTTCTGGTTGAGGCAACCCACCAGGGCCTCCGTGACCTTGGGCTTGAGCACTTTGCTCAGGCTCTTGCAGAGCATCGGCGCGACGAACGCCGCTGGGCAGGACATCGTTGGATCCGGCGGAGGCAAACGGGAGCAGGCATTCGTGTCTCCGCCTGAGTCGTCGCACTTCGGCGCCGCGGCGACTGGTGCGGCATCGGGAACGCCAGCGTCCTCTGGAGGTGCACTCGCGCTGGGCGGCGGCGGTGCGCTGGGGGGCGGCGGAGCGCTGGGCGCCGGTGTAGGTGCGGGTGGCGCAGAGGCTTTCGGCTTCGCTGACGGCGCCGCGTCCGCATCCGAACCGGCGTCCGCACTCGCATCGGGGCCAGCGTCGGGATCTTCGTGGCCCCCAAGCGGAGTCGTGGAGGGCAGCGGCGGGCTGCCACAAGCCACAAAATAGCCCAAAACAAGCAGGCTCGCGCAGGTCAGCTTGAAGACTCGCATGTAGGTCCGGGAGCCTACGCAAGCTTCTACAGGGCACCAAGCGAAGGTTTCGTCCGCTACCGTGAAACCGGAAAGATTTTGTCAAGAGCGGTATCTGGAGCCGAGACACTTTTTTTCGACCCCGCTCGGAACCATCGCCCCGGGTCGCGTTCTAAGCCCCCCGACGACGCACGACGCTGGTTGAGTTGGCCGCAGGCGGAAGTCAGCAACGTTACCCCACGGTAACACCCAACACCACCCACGTCGCGTACGCGGCCACGGCTCTGCAACCGCAGCGCCGCACGGCTCCGCGTGCGTCATGAACCAGACACTGCCACCCGGATTTTGGCGCGCGTGGACCGCGCGGAAATGACCACACACGCTCGCCGCTAGTCGGCGGGAAGGGACACGACCATGAACTGCAAGCGACTGACTTTCTCCATCTACCGTAACGGCCAACACTGCGGCGAGCAGAGCTTCGAGCAAGGCGTGCTCAAGCTGGGCTCCGACCCCAAGAGCCACATCAGCCTCGAGGGCATCGACCGCATGCACGCGGTGCTACAGGCAACCGGCAGCCAGCTCGAGCTGGTCGACCTCGGAAGCACGGTCGGCACTCAGGTCAACGGGACCCGCATCGACAAGTGCGCGCTCAAGGTCGGTGACCGTCTGGCGCTCGGCGAATGGGAGGTGCGCTTGGACGACGTGCGCGAGCCCGAAGCCACGGTCGACGCGGTCTTCAACGGCTTCAGCGCCGAAGACAGCAACAATCCCTTCGCTCGTGCGGCCGCCAACAACCCCTTCCTCGCGACGGCTCCTCGCGGATACGCGAAGGGCGACCAGTACGCGATGATTCGCAACGCGCCTCCCGTACCGGCCTCTGAGGTCGAGCAGGAGAACGTGAGCGCCGTTGAGGTGAGCATCTCTTGGGGCGGCAACGTGCTCCACGTCGCGCACCTCACCCCGCCGCGCAGCTTCTACGTCGGCGACGAGCAAGGCAAGAACCTCGGCTGCGACTTCCTGGTGCCCAGCGAGACCCTCGGCGCTTCACGGGCCCCGGTGGTGATTGAGCGCGCTGGCAGCTTGTTCCTGGTCCTGCCTGCGGGCGCCAAGGGCGACCTCAAGGACAAGAACGGCGAGAGCAGCCCGCTGGCGTCGCTCAGCGGCACGCCCAGCGCGGAGCTCGCTGGAGCGACTGAGATTCCCCTGCCCAGCGACGTCCACGCGACGTTCGAGCACGCCGGCCTCACGTTCCGCGTGGCAACGGTGAAGGCTGGAAAGAAGATCGCTCGCGGCTTGGCCAGCGAAGACACGGGCCGCGTCGCTGGGTACTTTGGTGTGACCCTGGCCGCCGTCGCGGCGCTGGTCGGGTCCTTTGCGATGTTCGTGCCACCCATGGGGCTGGTCGACGACGAAGGCCTGAACAAGGAGCGCATGGAGCTGATGCAAGCCTACCTGACCGCCTCTGCCGAGCGCGAGCAGGACAAGGTGAAGGAAGACACCCAGGAGGAGGCGCCCACGGATCAGTCTGGTGGCGAAGGCACTCGCGCCGAGAAGGACGAAGGCAAGATGGGCAAGGTGGGTAGCACCGCCGAGGGTCGCTTCAACATCAAGGGACCCAAGGACAACGAGGACGTGCACGTCGCCCGCACCAAGGAGTTCGCGGAGAACTTCGGCCTGGTTGGCCTGCTGGCTGGCGGCGCCGCCGGGGACCCCGACGCGCCCACGGCTTGGTTCGGCCGCGATGATTCCCTGGGGAGAGACGACGTCAGCGCCGATGGCTCGATGTGGAGTGACAAGATCGGTGAAGGCGGCGGCATGGGCGGCCTCGGGCTGACGGGCGGCGGCCTCGGCGGCGGCGGCTTCGGTGAAGGCATCGGCCTCGGAGACATCGGCACCATCGGTCACGGCGCGGGGCGCTGCATGGGCGGAGACTGCCAGGGCTTCGGCAACAGCCACGGGATCTCCGGCGGGACCCACGCTACCAAGGCTCCGAAGGTGCGCGTTGGGGTCGGCAACGTCAGCGGGCGCATCCCGGCAGAGGTGGTCCAGCGCATCGTGCGCCAGAACTACGGACGCTTCCGCATGTGCTACGAGAACGGCCTACGCAGCAACCCGAACCTCGAAGGGCGTGTCACGGTGCGCTTCGTGATCGGCGCGGACGGCGCGGTCAGCAACGCGAGCAATGGTGGTTCGGATCTGCCCGACTCGGCGGCGGTGGGTTGTGTGGTGCGCGGCTTCTACAGCCTGAGCTTCCCGAAGCCCGAGAGCGGCATCGTCACCGTCGTGTACCCCATCATGTTCAGCCCTGGCTGATATGTAAGTAGGTTCGAGTAACGGGTACGAAGCCAAGAGCGCCGCGGTTCCACTAGGTGGACCGCGGCGTTACCCGTTTGTCCTCACCCCCAAAACCCGCGGACGGAAGCTATGCTTCAGCCCATGACGAAGCGGGGGGACTCGAATCCCGATCTGAGCGACGAGATGCAGACGCTGCGGCGCAACCCTGGAACGCAGCGTGTCCCAGAAGCGCATCGCGCGACCGAACGTGTCGACGTTGCAGGGCAACCCACGCAGTACGCGCCGTCGGAGCGTGAGCCGCACAAGCCCTCCGAAGGGGACTCGGGTAACAGCGGCAAGACCGTGAATGTCGACGACCAGAGCCTCACCGAGCGCGCGTTTCAAGAACGCTATGAAGCACGACGCACCCTAGGCGCTGGTGGCATGGGTGAGGTCAAGCTCTGCCACGACTCGCTCATCGGGCGCGACGTCGCCGTCAAGGTGATGCACAGCGGGTTCGGCACCGATTCCGACGCACGCTCTCGTTTCCTCCGGGAAGCACGAGTACAAGGTCAGCTCGAGCACCCGAGCGTCGTCCCGGTGTATGACCTGGGGCGCAACGCCCAGGGTGAGCCCTTCTTCACCATGAAGCGCATCAAGGGCCTGACGATGGAAGAGATCATCGATGGCTATCGCAAGGGCGACAGCGCGGTGATCGATGGCTACTCGCGGCGTCAGCTGCTCACGGCGCTGTCACGGGTGTGCTTGGCCGTCGCCTTCGCCCACAGCCGCGGTGTGGTGCATCGCGATCTCAAGCCGTCAAACATCATGCTCGGTGACTACGGCGAGGTGAACGTGCTGGACTGGGGCGTCGCAAAGATCCGCGGCGCTGCGGAGATCGTCACGCCCGCTGGGGAGCTGCACGATGTACCCGGGGGCACCCAAGCCGGCACCATCTTGGGCACGCCAGGCTTCATGGCGCCGGAGCAAGCGCGCGGCGAAATCGACGCCATCGATGAGCGCACGGATGTCTACGCTTTGGGCTGCATCCTGTTCGAGCTGTTGGCGCTCGAGCCGCTACATAAGGGCACCACGCCGCAGGCGTTGCTCGTGAACACCGTCACGGGCTTTCAACAGCCGCCGAGCGAGCGCTCGCCACACCTGAGTATCCCCCCGGAACTGGATGAAATCGTGAGGAAGGCGACGCAGCTCGAGGCGCACCGGCGCTTCGAGTCGGCACGCGCCATGCACGACGCCATCGAGCGCTTCCTTGACGGTGAGCGGGACGTGGAACGCCGCAAGGAGCAGGCGCAGCACCACACGCTCAATGCTCAGCTTGCGCTGGCAAAGGCGACGGCGGGCGGCCCCGACGCGGCTGCAGAGCGTGCCAGGGGCATGCGCGAGCTCTCCACCGCGCTCGCGCTGGATCCCAGCCACGACGGCGCGATGCACACCCTGATGAAGGTGCTGCTGGATCCGAAGATCGAACTACCGCCAGAAGCCGAAGCCGAGCTCTTCGAGCAGAATCGTCGCGACCGGGTACAGGCCGCCAACGCGAGCTCCGTGGCCTACGCCGCTTGGGCGCTGATGGCGCCGCTGATGGTCCTGATGGGGATCAGGAGCTGGGGCCTCTTGGTGCTGATGGCGACGACGCTGACGGTGCAGATCAGCATTTCCACGTGGATGGGTCTCACAGGCAACGTGATGCCGAAGTACATGCGCTGGACCATGCCGACCACCTTCGCGGCGGTAGCGAGCCTCTCGATTATTTTCGGGCCACTGTTCTTGATGCCGGGAGCCGTGGCGGTGAACGCAGCCGTGATGATGGTCAGCATCCGAGCCAATGCGATCACCCGGCGCGGCATCATCATGGCAGCGAGCCTCGCGCTACTGATACCAACGGCGCTGATGATCTTCGGGGTCGTACCCAATCCCTACGTGTTCGAAGACGGCGCTTTGAAGATCCTACCCGCGGTAGTCAATTTCCCCAAGGAAGCGACTCTGGCGCTGCTGTTCTTCACCTCAGCGCTGCAAATCCTCTCGAGCGGTTTCCTCGTCGGGCGCGCGACCAAAGCACTCACCGAAGCCGAGCGAACCATCTTCGCTCAAGCTTGGCGGCTGAGGCAGCTGCTCCCGCAAGACGAGCGTCCCGCGGCGAGCGTCGGCTAGCAGCGCCTTAGAGCCGGCACTCACCCAGCTCGAGCTGGATGTCTTTGCCTGGCTCCGCACATTCCCAGCGCACACTCTTCATGCCGTCGGTCGCGCACTTCACAAAGTCTTCAACGCCGTCTTGAGTCGTCACGTCGAGCGACACCGCGACGTCGTCCGCGTCCTTTGCGGCCTTGACGGTGAGCTTGCCGCAAACGGCCTTGGCGCCTTCACGGCACTTCTTCACCAGCTCTTCCAGGCTCGTCTTCACGCCGCTCGGGCTACACGCAACGGGCGCATTGGACACCGGAGTCAGGCTCCCCTTGAGCGGCGGCGGCTCCTTGGGTCCGCTCACCGCGCTCTTCTGCGTCTCGTCCACTTCTTGGGGGGGAGGCGCACTGTCTTGAACAGCGTCGCCTGCCGGCGGCTGCACCGGTTCCGCAGGGATAGACTCCGGGGTAGCTGAGGCGCTGGTCTCTGGTGTATTGGCGCTAGGCGGCGGCGCGCCAGCGCAGGCAGCGACCGTGGACAAGAACAGCAATCCGGGGAGTTTCGAGTTCACGTTAGGCTTGGGTGACTGGAAGGCGCCGCGGATTCAAGCGGTGGGGAGACATGAGCGCTAACCCCCTGGAATCATGACTAATTCGCGCGCCGAGATCGTGGGGCTCGCATTGGAGCGCGGTGGTCGACACTCGGCTGCGACCTCTCGAAACCTCGGCAAGTAGCTCAAGCAACCAAATCATCGATCTGGCCTAACTGGTCCGCTACCGACGAGGTACCGTTTCGCACCTGCGGGCACAGGCCACTGCAGCAGCAGGTCACCGGTCTCAAGGTCGTAGATGGCGGTCCGGATTGAAATCGAATTGGTGCTACCAGAATAGACTTCATAAGCCCATGGGAACGAATCTCGTTCTGACGCGGTGAAGAATGTAACGTAAAGGCTCTGGTGCCCCTTCCAATGCGCACCAACGTACTGGCGCCCCATGTCCGATACATCCGCGCCCATGGTCGCAAGCGCGGACTCGAACGCTGCCGCGTCGGCAGCGCTCGGGCTCCAGCAATCGGAGTACGCTAGACTTGCTGCCCTGGCGGGAACCAAGAACGCGTCAACGCGCGGTGCCAGCGTTACGAACCGTTCTGAACTCGAACTGTCCGAACTACCCTCCTGCGCCTTATGGCTTCTCCGCAAGCACAGATAGCCTGTCGTTCCTACGAGCGATAGCAAGACCAGAGCCGTCCAGCGCCTCACTTCTTCTTACCTCCGCCCTTGCCCTTACTCGGGGCCTTTCGCCCTGCCTCCCCGTCGTGGGACATGCGCAGATTCATGTTTCGCTCCGCACGGAGGTCATTCTCGGAGATTCCGTTGGGATCGGCGAAGCCCGGAACGCCAGTGGCGCATCTGTGAGCTCCTGGATGAGGGTGAGAGCGTTGGCGCGCTGCTCCGCGGTCATCGAATCCGCGAATTGCAGAAACGATGCAGCTGCCGCCCAGCACCGTACGGGAGGAAGCGCACTCGGAACCGCGAAGACTTTAGTCCTCGCAAGGAAACGCGGTGTCCGGGTACTCCTCTTCAAGATTGCCCGCATCCTCAATCGACAACTCGCAGCGTTGCTCCCACCAAAACCCTCCAAGCCCGAGCGCGTACTCAAAGTCGAAGTAGAGCTTTACATCACAAACCAGTCGTTCGTCCTGAACGTCAACAAACCGAAATCGCTGCCAATGTACCGGATTATGAGCCGCGAAGAGGTAGAAGTACTCATCCTCCTCACCGCTCGCCGAGGCATCACCATCGAACTCAAACACCCTTCCGTTGAGGGAAGCAGGGCCGGAAAACCTAGGGAACGGACTCCCCAGCCCGAAGGAGAGCCCCCGCACACTCTGAAATTCGGCCACATCTAGCCAGTCTTCTGGCACGACTTCGGCGTTGAGACGCACTTCAATCCAGAAGCCATTCCATATCGCGTTACTTCCGGCGATCCCGTGCTGAATAACTCCTCGCGAGAAGACGAGTGCGTCAGGCGTCATTCGCCATCGGCCTGTGTTACCCCACGGCACTGAGCAAACCTCCGTTCGCCAAGTTTCAGCGTCGCCGCGGATGGGAGAGTGCGGCGAGCAGCATGAGTTGTGCGTACGACGCTGCCACCAGCACCGCACCAAGCAGAAACGCCGAAGCGCCGCGGAGACCGTAGGCGCTAGCTCCACCGAAGACAGCTGTGATGGTGACTCCTCCGAGCGCAAGCGCATCCACGAGGGGTGCGAAGGAGATGCCCGACCCCGTTGACCTTCGCCTTGCCAAGAGCCAAGGAACCGAGAGGTTCCACATAGCCTTCAGCGCGAGAACCAAGGCGCAGGCGTGGAACAGCAACGCAGACATCAGACGCTGCACACTCTTGCCCGCGGTTCCGCTTCAGGCAAGGGTCGCGACAAAAAGCGACAGGGCAACGCCTCTCAGCGTTGCCCTGCGGTCTCAGCGCGACTTCAAGCCGCGCTCTTTTTCAGAAGCTCAGCGCGGACCACCTTGAGCGCAGAAGCCGTTGATGCACTCGTTGGTCTTGTCGCAGCAGTCTGCTGCTGTCTCGCACTTCTCCTGCACCTGAGAGCAAGAGCCGCCCGGTGGCTTGTTGGAGCACTCGAGCTCACCGGAACTAGAGTTTGGCTGGCAGAAGCCGTTGCAGCACTGGTCGCCGGACTCGCAGCTCGTTCCGTCTGCGCGACACGGATCGAGCACCCAGAAGCCGCGGGAGTTGCCAGCGAGTAGCTCTTGTCCTGGCAGGTAGAACGCCGGGTGGCTCGCGTCGGTGCCCGGCGCCGCGCTCAAGTCGACCGCCGCGACCCACAGCTTCTTGGTGGTGATGTTGTTCTTTAGATCAGCCCAACGCGGGTCGGAACAGAACGGCGGAATCGTCGCGACGTTGCCATACATGCGACGGCTAGTGAACACCACCCAGGCGTAACCACCGCCGGGGATGGGGTTCACCGTGGGTTCGTAGTTGTAGTTCGCGTCGTCGCTGTGGGTGCGGTCGATACTGCCGACTTCGTACCCATCAGCCTCGCAAGCCAATCCGTTCGGAGTTGGAAGCGAGGGCAGGTAGCCGACTCCGTTCAGTTTGTCGAGGTGCGTGACGCTGGTGTTACCGTCCAAGTTCGTCCACCAGACCTGTGCCCGAGCACCGCGCCGCGTGCGGAGATCGGCCCCTTGCCCATCGGCGACAGTCGCCCCAGCTTGATTCGGAGTTGCGGTGGTCTGCCAGTGATAAACGAGGGACTTGTTGTCCGGCAGGAACGCGCCCCATCCAGGCCGCTGAGTCATGGCTCCACCGGTGTCATCCGCCACCACGCGCCGGTTGGAGAACGTCAACGTGGACTGGTCGAAGTCCATGACGACCAGCTGCTGGCCAGTACCCCCGCCTGGGTTTAGGACAACCAGCTTACCGTCCGGGGAGAACGCTGGCGTGCCCAAGTTGCTATCCGTAATCCCGGTCGTTACCAGTGGCGCCCCTGCTGCTGGCAGGGGCAGCAAGTTGCCATTCGGCGCAAGAGCCATGGATCCGTCCGGATACATCCCAGGGAACTCCGCACCAATCGCCATCGGCGTTTCCGTCGCACCCGTTGGAGTGAGATCATACGAGGAGCTGATGGCGCTGTTGTCACCATGCTGAGTGACCAGGCGCGACCCGTCTGCAGCTACGGAGTGGCACACCCGACATTGGGACGTCCCGCCGGTCGCCCCGGCAACCAGCTTAGGCGCGGAATCTCCTACCCTGATAGAGAGCGTCGCCCCACCAAACGTCACACCGTTCTGCGTTAGGTTTTGAGCCAGGTTCGTGCCGTACGAGTTGTAGTAGATGATGCCCGAGAGGCGCGCGGGAGCGATGGTCCAGGTCTGAGCGATGGGACCATACGCCTGGCCGCCGCTCGCGACGGTGAGCTTCAGCGTCAGGCGATCCGTGTTGCCGCCGGCGGTGTTCGTGGCCGCCTTCCACACGTCCTGGGGGATGGGGTGGCGGATGAACTTGCCACCCGTCTGCACGAGGATTGCGGGACGGCTGAAGGTGCCCTTCCAGGCGAACGAGCCACTCTGGGTGGCTAGCTCGAGCTGGATCGCATCGGCGTCACCAATCGACCAGTCCCAGGAGACGATGGGCGCGAGAATGCCCCGCGGAAACACCGTGTTGTCGTAGGGGTAGAGGAACTTGAGCCCCTCCGCGCTTCCATTGCCGCTGGGCATGCCCAGGGCGTCGATGATGCCGGTGTCAGTCACCGCGCCGCCGAGGCCGTCACCACCGACCCCACCGATGCCGCCGCCTTCAGTCAGCGAGCCCACATCCGTGGGGATCTGTCCGGCTTGCTCCGGGTTGTTCGGGTCAGCGCCGTTCTGTTCACCGGTCAGCTGCACCAGCACTTCGCGCTCGCGCGTCTCGCCGTTCAGGCCCGCGGTGATCTTGGCCAGGCCGCCCACCTTGCCAGTGGGGGTGAAGACGCCCGTCTCCGCGGTGCCGAGGGTGATGCTGCCGATGTCCCCGCGATCCACCGCCCAGCCAACGCCAACGGGCGAACCGTTGAAGGTCGCGTCGAAGGATACCGTCGGAGCGTTGGTTCCGAACGGAACCTGGATCACCTGTTGATCCGTCGGCGTGACCTGGAAGCCCTGCGTCTGAGAAGTACCGCCGGAGCCCCCGCCATCGATGTTCAGCGTACCGCCATTGCTCGTCCCGCCGCTTTCGGTGCCGGCGTTCCCGCCGCTCCCGGCGTCACCCGCGTTGCCGCCAAAGTTGGAGCCGCCGTTGCCCTCGGAGACCGAGGCGTTGTCTCCGCAGGCGGAGAAGAGGGCGGCGACACAGATCGAAAACCAAAGCAGCAAAGCGGTGCGCGGGACGCGTGCAATCATTCCAGAATGATACAGGGCTCCTGAAATCGCGCCAACGTTGCGCGGGCGCCTACATCATCCCCATCCCGCCTACCTGAACAGTCGGCAGCGGGCGCTCGACGCCAAGCGATACCTCGGGGATACGAGTGGCGAAATGCGAGTCGTCTGAGTCGCGTCTCAGAAGCTGCCGCTCATACCCATCGAGTTGAGCCCAACCCAGGGTGTGACGTGGGGCTCATTGCGGGCCGACTTCGAGTCGCCGCTGGATAGGATGAACATCACGACGCCCGCCACGAGCGCCGCGCCACCCACGCCGAACGAGATACCCGACAGCGTGCGCTGAGACGCGGCGTCTTCGTTCAAGGTGTTGGACTCCGTGCACTTGGAGGAGTCGAACCCGGTTTTGAACTTACAAAGCCCCTCATCGTAGAGCTTGTCCGAGTCGTCTTGGGTGCTGCCGGCCTGAAGCAAGAACACCGTGCCCAACGCGAGCCCGACCACACCAACGCCAAAGCCGATGTAGGCGCCGAGCCGAAGACCCGAGGAGCCGCCCATGTCCTGCGTCGACAAAGACGCCCCACTGCCCCCCTCACCCCCGCCCGCTCCGGGTCCTTCACCGCCTTCGCCACCGCCTGGCGGCGGCACGACGGCATTCGGATCCGCGACGAGCTCGATGGAGATCGACTCGTGGGCCGCCTCGGCGAGGGTCACTTCCTTCTCTTGAGGAACGAAGCCGGGGGCGCTGACGGTCACCTTGCGCGCGCCTGGGTCCACGGGGCGCTCGACGCCAACCAGCGCCTTGGGCACTTCGGCGCCGTCCATCTTCACATCGGCTTCGCCAGGCTTTGGCCCGCTGACGCTGATGGTGAGGTAGGCAATCTTCTTTTCGACCTCAGCCACCTCCGACGCAGCGTCCTTCTGTGCCTGCTTGAATGCGGGCGGGGCGTTGCCAGCGAGCGTCTCCCTGAGGATCTTGTTGTAGAGTTCTCGCGCCTTTACGTAGCCACCCAGCTTGGCGCTGGCGCGGGCTGCATAGAGCAAGTGCGGCGGCGCGTGGACCAGCGACTCTGCCCGCTCAAAGCGGTCGAGCGCCTCCTGCCATTTCTCCGCCTTGTAGGCCTTGAACCCCTGTTCGGCGAGGGACCGAGCCCCAGCGACTTCATCCGCCGACGGCTGCGCAAAAACCGGCACCGAGGTCAGCACCATCGACGCAATCAGCGGCAGCGCGAGTCCCGTTCGCACCCGTTGACCCAAGCTGCGGGGACGAGTCGAACGAGCGGGGACACCAACGGGGCTGGAGGGGCGGGCAGTCATGTTGGCGGATGCTAGCCCCACCGGAGGCTTTTTGCCTAGCGAAGGGGGAGCCGTTCGCAGGTGCAGCGCGACCTCGTGGCGCCAGTGTTCGGGCTCCGCGAGGCTCACTCGCGCCTACGGGTGCAAACGAGCAGGACTTAAGCAAGTCGCGCGGCCGGACGCAGTGATTGCGGGGATATACGTTGCGGATGGATCTCCGCACCCCGCTACACGTCTGTGGAGGCGGGACCGGCGCCCGCGCGGCAGCCTCGAACCCTTCTCAGATTGACCGTTGGAGTTTGCGCGGAGCCGCAAAAACAGGGACATTCACAGACGATGGCACTCAGCGCTGGCGACATCATCGATGACAAGTACCGCATCGTCCGCTTGCTCGGCGAAGGCGGCATGGGCGCGGTGTACGAAGCGGAGAACACCCGCATCGCACGACGCGTCGCGATCAAGGTCTTGCTCGGCGATGCCGCCGAGCGTCCCGACGTCGTGCAGCGCTTCGAGCGCGAGGCACAAGCCGCTGGCCGCATCGGCTCGGATCACATCCTCGAGATCCTCGACTTCGGCAACTTGCCGAACGGCGACCGCTTCATGGTCATGGAGATGCTCGATGGTGAAGAGCTCTCGGCGCGCATCAAGCGCCAGGTGCTGACCCCCGAGCAAACCGTGCCGCTCTTTCTGCAGCTGCTCGACGGCCTCGAGGCTGCGCACAACGCAGGCATTGTCCATCGCGACCTGAAGCCGGATAACATCTTTATCCTCAAGGAAAAGGCGGGCAACAAGGACTTCGTCAAGATCATCGACTTCGGCATCTCGAAGTTCAACCAGCTGAACGACTCCGAACACAGCAAGACCAAGACCGGCATGCTGATGGGTACGCCGTACTACCTCTCGCCGGAGCAGGCGCGAGGCGCGGCGCGGTCCGATCCCCGCAGCGATATCTACTCTTGCGGCGTCATCCTGTATCAGTGCGTCACCGGGGTCGTGCCGTTCGACGCCGAGACGCTGAACGAGCTGCTGTTCGCCATCGTGTTGAGCCCACCGCGGAACATCGACGAAGTCGCGCCTCATCTGGACGCTGGCTTTCGCGCGATCATCCAGCGCTCGATGGCTCGTGAGCTCCACGAGCGCTTCCAGTCAGCCAAGGAGTTCCGCGACGCGCTCGAAGCGTGGGGCCAGGGTCGCGGCTTCGTGGCCGCCCCGATGCAAACCGCACCCGCAGACATGAGCGGACCGGTCGCGGCGGTGGGCATGATGACACCGCAGACTCCCAATCTCCCCATGGATACGCGGGCTAGCTGGAGTCAGTCCCAGGACATGGGCCAGGTGCCCAAGAAGAGCAACGCCGGCCTGTTCATCGGGCTAGGCGCCGCGGCGTTCCTCTTGCTCGGGGGTTTGGGGTTAGGTGCAGTGTTCATGCTGCGTGGTGCGCCAGAGCCGCCGCCTGAGCCCGCGGCTCAAGTCGACGCGCCAACGGACCCGGCACAAGAAGAGCCCAAAGCAGACGACAGCGCCGAGGCAGAAAAGGCCAAGCTCGAAGCC
Organism: Polyangiaceae bacterium; assembly: GCA_020633205.1. Lineage (NCBI taxonomy): Bacteria > Pseudomonadati > Myxococcota > Polyangiales > Polyangiaceae > Polyangiaceae bacterium. Next base: position 306,518 of record JACKEB010000014.1, on the reverse strand, counting down.
GACGAGGCCAAGCTGAAGGCAGACGAAGCCAAGCTCGAAGTCGACGAAGAGAAGCTGAAAGAGGCGGAGAAGGCCGAAGAAGAGAAGAAGGACGAAGCGAAGGTCGCCAGCAAGCCGGCCGCGCCGACTCCTGCAGCGCCGAAGCCAGCGGCTCCGAAGCCGGCCGCGCCGAAGCCGGCGACGCCAGCGCCGGCCCCCGCCAAACCAGCCAAGCCCGACTTCGGCTACTGAATCGGGCTCAAGGTTTCATGACCCCAAGCACGCGCCCGTTGCTGCCACCACTGCCCTGAACCGTCCAGTAGAGGGCGTCGCTGGTGACGACCAGGCTATGAACATTTCCCGGCGTGTCAGCGACCGACTCCACGGGCGAGCCGCTCAACGGAGCGCGCTTGAGCTGACCTACAGGTAGTCGCGAGAGCCAGTAGATGTGCGTCGCGTCCACTTCCACATCCCACGGCTCACCCCCGCTATCTAGCGTGCGAATCGCGCCTCCAGACTTCGGGATGGAGAAGACACCACCGCTGGCGTCGCGAGCAGTCCAATACAGCTGGGTGTCATCCACAGCGACGGCGGTGGGATTGACCTGAGAGGTCGTGAGGGTCAGCTTCGACTCCGCGCTTGCGAGATCTCTTGGCATACGCACGAGCGCGCCATTGAACGCCTCACTGAAGTAGACGTGAGTCCCATCTAGGGTCATCCCTTGGGCGTTCTTCGCTCCTCGAGAATCGGTGCCATTGAAGATCGACGCCGACGTCGTCCAAAACAGCCCTGCGCTGTCTCCAGTCAGCTGTGTCGGTGTCAAACCCGCCGCCACGTCGGTGATGTTGCCGCCAATCTTTGCGACCTTCCCAACACGGCCGCTCGCCGTTTCCTCGATGAACACGACCTCGTCACCAACCAGCACCAGATCCTTCGGATTGGTCAACCCGGTAGCGACCGAAGTCGCAGAGCCTGTGGTTCCGCGAGGTGCGCGCTCGATGGCACCTCCCTCGCCGTTCGCCCAGTAGACGTCGGTCCCATCGGCAGCGATGCCGAGCGGGTCCTTGGGAGTCGCTACCGTAAACGGCTGACAAGCCCCCATCAAACACGCTCCGGGCCCGCAGTCATGCCCGCAATAGCCACAGTTCTTGGCATCGCTCTTTGAACTGACGCACGCCCCGTCACACAACAGAGCGTCCGTCCCACAAGCGACTCCACAGGCACCATCCGTTTCGCACACGGCAGTTCCGTTTCCGTGCGGGCATGGATCGCAGCTCAGTCCTCCGCAACCTTTGTTCGGATCGTCGAGGGCTTCGCACTTGCCGTCACATAGCTTCTGTTCTGACGTGCACGTCGGTGCGCCGGCGGTTCCGCCTGTGCCGCCGCTACCCGCAACGCCCGACGTTCCACCACTGCCGCCGGCATTGCTGCCTGCGTTGCTGCCGCCTGCATTGCTGCCGCCTGCATTACTGCCGCCTGAACCCCCTGAAGACGTCCCACCCGCGCCACCCGAGTTCACGCACAGGCATTCGCCGAAGACCATGCCATCACACGCCTTCTCGGCTACGCAGCCCGTCGAGTGTTCGCAGCTCTTGATCTCGCCGCCGCTGCACTCCTTGGTGGTCTGATTCGTGGAGGAGCTACTGCAGCCAGCGGCGCACAAGACCAAGACGAACAAGCTGGACCAACGACGCATCAAACCCTCCCAAGCGCCCGTACATGGGCCCCCTGATCCTCTTCACCTCCGCGCCCGGGGTCAACCTATTCCCGGGCATCTGCGGTTCGAGCAGGATTCAGCCCCTTGGAAACAACGAAAGCGTCTCCACGCGGAGCCGGAACCTGCGTTCGGCGGGAGACCACGCGTGGTTAGGGTTTGGCTAGACCCTGAACTCTAGCCAGCGAGGCGTGCTGGACCGTCCAGTAGAGCGCGTTGCTGGTGACGACCAAGCTGTGCACCTGGCCGAGGCCCGTTGCGAGCGTCTCCACGCCGCCGCTCGCGAGGCCGCGACGACGCAGCTGACCACCACTCTCGCGGGTGAGCCAGTACGCGTGAGTCGCGTCGATCTCCACGTCGTACGGCATATCGGTGGTGTCGAGGGTGACTAATGCGCCGCCAACCTTGGGCAGGCTATACACGCCGCCCGAAGTATCGCGATTCACCCAGAACACATGGGTCGCGTTCACGGTGATCGCGGTGGGCTTCGTTTGCGACGCGATCAGCTCCGCCGTCGGCTGAGAGGAGCTCAGGTCGCGGGGGGCGCGACGGATGGACCCTTCATTGAAGGTCGTGAAGAAGACCCCAGTGGCGTCGAGCGCAATTCCCTGGGGATTCGCAGCGCTGCGGGAATTAGTACCGTCAGTGATTTGATCGGTGCCTTCGAGACCCCAGTAGATCGACGTGTCCGCCGCCAAGGCAGAGGGCGTGATCTGTGACCCGGCGATACCGGTTGGCGTCCCCCCGGTCTTCGGAATGCGTCGAACGCGGCCGTTGGTGGCCTTCTCAATGAAGATCAAGTCGTCGCCTTGGACGACCACCGCAAATGGGTTGATGAGACCCGTAGTAAGCGTGTTGTGCTGCGCGGCGGTTCCCCGGGGCGCGCTCTGTATCTCACCCGCGTCCGCGTCCACCCAATAGACGGTCATGTCGTCCGCCGTGATCCCCACTGGATTCTTGGGGTTCGCCAACGTAAAGCGCTGACACAGCCCATCGACGCAGCTGCCCGCGAGGCAGCCGTGCCCGCAGCGGCCGCAGTGCTGCGCGTCAGTGTCGAGGTTGGCGCACTCCATGCCACAAGCCACCTCAGGCAGCGTGCAGCCGCCACCCGAACCGCCCGTTCCTGCACTTCCGGCTGCTCCGCCGCTGCCTCCACTCGTGGAACCCGCTGCCCCGCCGACGGCTCCGGTGCCTCCACCCGATGCGCCGCCGGCCGACGTCGCGCCAGTTCCAGCCGTGCCACCAGACATGTTCCCCGCGGAACCACCAGAGCCGGAGCTACCACCCGCGCCAACTACGCACTCACAGGCACCAAATACGCTGCCGTCACAGACTTTCTGAGCGGTGCAGCCCGACTCGTGTTGGCACGACTCGACCTCGCCAGACGTACACTCGCGCGCGGTTGCGTTCGTCGACGAGCTACTGCAGCCCACGAAAGCCGACCAGCTGATCGCGGCCAATACGCCCCAAAGACCCAAGCTCTTCCACCGCATCATCTCACCGCCGTCTCGCTGACGCGTCTCGCGCATCAGCTCCAAAAAAGTAGCTCTCGAGTGTCGGTGTAGCTCGCTCAGCCGTCAACCCAAACGGGGCCTCCCACGCCGGGCCCATGATGGCTTTCCCACGCGGCGTTGTTTTCCCACGCGGCAACGCTACGCATCCCGGAGGGTGCAGTTCACGCAAGGTATGCGCAAGCGCCGCCCAGGCTCTGTTGCTGAGCAGAGCGTGGGCGGCGCGTTTCTGCGATATCGGAAGGTGACTACTGACCGATTTGCGGCACGGCACCCGACACAGCCATGCCCAAGAAGCGCACGGCGTCGGCATTGGCTGCAGGCACGTCGAACACGACGAAGTGCCCGTCGGCACCGCTCATCGGCCCGTACTGCCGTGCGCCAAGCGTGAGGTCGTTGCCGTCCACCACATCAGTCAGGCTAAGCGGGACCGCTTGCTCCGTGAGGCCCAAGTCGTCCGGAACGGCCGCGGAGCCGTCGTGGATGGCGAGATCCGCCTCGGTTGCCAAGATGTAGTTCTCGATCGTGACGTTCGGACTGTAAGTGTCGTTCTGGCCGTAGGTCACGAAGAGGTGTTTGGGGGTGACTCCGCTCACCGGCTGACGCCCAATCAAGATGCCATAGTTGATCGGGTCTGCTGGCTCGATGAACTGCTGGAGCAGGTTCATCACCGGGTGACTGGTTCCTCCCGGCAACTGGAACTGGGAGTCGTAGTCACCGAGCACCAACGGGATCGCTCCGGCGATATTCACTGGCTTCTTCTTGCTGATCAACGCATCTCGCAGGATCGCGCCGTTGCCGCTGAACACGGCCGCGCGATACACGTGGCTGTACGGCACACCCAGGCTGCCCTCCGTTGACCCTTGAGAGTGGCCGAAGAAGGCGATCGCTGTCGGGTCGATCTTGATCGCGTCTCCACCAGTCTCCGTCGCGGTCAAATCCAAGCTCGCAGCGAAGCGACCCAGAGCGATCTGATCGGCAGCACCCTGCATCGGGTTGCCTCGTGCCGCCGCTGGGTTGGCGAAGTTGAAGAACAGGTTGTTGGGCGACTCCGTCGAGCCATTGCGACGCGGCCCATGAGACACCTGATCGATGCCCAGCACGGCGACCGGCACGCTGCCTCCCGGAGTGGCGGCGGCGGCCAATACGCCCGCGACCTCCGAGCGGATGTGGCTACGGAAGCTTCCGCCGGTTCCGTGCGCAAACACGACCAGGGGCCAACCGGCGGCCGGCATGCTCGCTCCCTTGGGCACTGTGAGCGCCATGCACACATCCTCGTTGCGCACGGGACCGGTCGTCTGGATCGCGCCTCCTGACGTTTGGTACGGCGCGTCACCCTGCTGGAAAATCGGCAGGCTCACCAGCGCGTGATACTCGTCGTAAGCGGGGTCAGCGCTACCGCAGGCGCGATCGCCCGTGTGATCTGGACACGGGGACTCGACGCCAGCATCGCACTTGACCCAGCTCGATGAGGTGGGCACCGGCGCGGCTTCCACCGCTGCGGCGAGCTGCTCCATCGGCGCTCGCGTGTCGCCCACCGTGATGACGGAGGCGTTCAGCACCGTAGCCGGATCGATATTCTCACCAGCCAAGTAGTCGCGAAGAGGTGCGTAGGCCGCATGGGCCGCGCCGAGCGCTGCGTCGGTGGGCGTCACACTGCCGAGCAACGCCTGAAGGTGCTCCGAGCGCTCGATCTGCGTGCCGTTCTTGGCGCGGCCATCGGTGGTGAGGAAAATTGCGTAGGTGTGCCCCGGCTCCAGAGGCGAACGAGCGGAGCGACGGATCGCAAACCAATCGCGGCAGATGTATTTGCCGCCGCCCTCCGAGTAGTACCAACGCAGCCCGGCTTGCGCGCCGTAGGACGGGTCGCCGGGCGTTACGTCCACCCAGCGCACGGGACGAATGCTGTGGTCATCCGGCTCGCGGAAGCTCTCGAAGGCGATGGGACCGGAGAAGCGGAAGGTGACCACTGGGTTCGCACCCCAGCCATTCTCCTTCTCCACCTCGTCGACGTACACCTGCACCGGATCGAACGGCAGCAAGCTGACGCCAGGCGTGGGGAAGCCAGTGAGATCCGGCTTGCCGTTCTTCAGGCGTGCGTCGTTCGGGAACGGCAGGCGGAAGAAGTCCTTCTCCTGACCCGCGGGGTTCGCGCCAGGCAGCTCGAAGTAGGCACGTACGGAGCCCTCGGAAGGATCATCGCACTCGATGGTTGGTGATCCAGGAATACCAAACGGCGGTGCGCCCGGCGGCACCGGCGCACACTGTCCAGCGATGCACGCGAGCCCTGCGAAGCAATCGCGACTCGCGGTGCACGAGCCACCGGCGTCAGTGTTTCCTTGCGGAACGCATTGAGCGCTAAAGCCAACCAGGTCGCAGCGCAGACCCGCGCTGCAGTCACCGTCGGACTCGCAATCGGATCCTTCGCCGCCGCTACCGCCGGGCGCGCACAAGCCGCCGATACACTGGAGCCCGTCTTGGCACTCCCCAGCAATTACGCACGGGCTGCCTTCGGGAGTTTCGCCGCCCGGCTCGCATACGCCAGCATTGCAGGCGAGGCCCGGTCGACACGGATCCGTATCGGTGCAGCTCTCCCCCACCCCGTGCCCCGCAGGAACCCCACCGGTTCCTCCGTTGGCGGCGGTGCCACCCGTGCCGCCGCTGTTCCCAACGCCACCGGTGCCACCGGTCTCTTGCGCCGTGACCGCGCTGCTGCTGCTGCACGCCAATCCCAGCGCAGGAAGTCCGAGAAGAAACACCCCTAAGTAAGCTAGACGCATTCGAGTCCCCTTTCGCACCTGAGTGCCAAGCCGCGGCTCCAACCAAGCCATTCGTGTCCCCACCACCGTGCTCTTGGTTTCAGAGAACAGCGGCGCCGCGTTCCCTGCGCGGATCCGCAGAAGCATACACGCAGTTAGCCGTGGTTGCTCGCGCGGCGTCGCCCGGCAGCGGTTCCATCCCGCACTGGTTTTTTCCCAAGGGCCGCTCGGCGACGCCCCCAGCATGTTCCCGTGATCGGTCTTTCCGCGCTGGATCCCAGAGCCTAGAGTCCCGCGTCATGTCGGAACGTCGATTCGAGATCAGCGTGCTAGGGGCTACAGGATTCACTGGCCGGCTCACCGCGGAGTACCTCGCGGGGGCGGCGAGCGGCCTGCAACGGCGTGGAGGTGCCCCCTTACGCTGGGCCATCGCAGGGCGGAATCCGAAGCGCCTCGCCGCGGTGCAACGGACATGTGAAGCGCTTGGCTCGAAGCCGGAGGTCGTGCTCTGCAGCGTGGACGAACCGCAGAGCTTGCAGGAGCTAGCGCGCCAGAGCGGAGTCATCGCCACGACCGTTGGCCCTTTCATCCGCTACGGCTTTCCCGTCGCGCAGGCGTGTGCGGAAGAGGGCGCACACTACCTGGACATCACCGGCGAGCCAGACTTCGTCAAGCGACTGATGCGCGAGCTGGATCAGCCAGCGCGAGAGCGCGGGGTCAAGCTCGTGAGCTGCTGCGGCTTCGACTCAATACCTCATGATTTTGGCGCGTGGTATTGCGTACGCCAGCTCACTGCGGACGCGCCAATTCGCATGTATGCGGTGGTCGAAGGCAACGGCGAGTTCTCCGGAGGCACCTGGCACTCCGCGGTCGGTGCAATGAGCGATCTGGGCAAACGGCGCGGCGGCAAGTCAGCAAAAAGCCGCACGGATAATCCGACGGGGCGTCGAGTGGGGAAGCTCCCGAGCGTGCCGCGCTATGACTCGGTGACGCGAGGCTGGATCGCTCCCCTGCCCACCATCGACCCAACCATCGTCCTGCGCACAGCCGCTTCGATGAACGCCTTCGGTCCCGACTTTCGCTACGGACACTTCATGCGAGTTGGCTCGAGCGGCAAGCTGCTGCTTGGCGGCGTCGGAGTGGGTGCAGCGCTCGCGCTGTCCAAGGTCTCGGTCACTCGAGACCTGCTGCTGAACTTCAAGCGACCCGGGGAGGGCCCAAGCCGTGAACGCAGGGCGCGGTCGTGGTTCCGCGTGACCTTCGTCGCAGAGTCGGAAGGCGGAGCAAGGGCCTTGAGCGAAGTCAGCGGAGGAGACCCTGGGTACGACGAAACCTCCAAAATGCTCGGTGAATCGGCGCTCTGTTTGGCTCGCGACGCTGAGGCGCTCGCCGCTTGGGACAGTCAGTTCGCTGTCGGCCCCTCCGCCAGCACCCCGTCTAGATCGAACAACGCGGGCGTGCGTACTCCGGTGCAGGCGCTGGGAGCGCCGCTCCTAGAGCGGCTCCAGCGCGCCGGCATGTGCTTTCGGCAACTGGACTAGTGCTGCTCGTGAGACGAGAAAACGCTGTGTTGATTTGTTCTGCGAATCACAGATTCGCCGAACTCGCGTAGCTTCGGTCAGCATACGTTCGCCCACTCCCACTCCTAATCGCTTTAAGTTTGAAGCGATTGCCCGAGGATGCGCCCTGCCAGAAGTCAGAGTACCTTTGAGGGACAAGTGAGCGCAGGGGAGCAGCAGCCCGCCGAGAGGGAGCGGACAAGCGAAGTGCGTGGTGTGTGGTTCGTCACCGCGGCTAGCTATTGCGAGAAGCGCTTTGGCGCGGCGGCGCTGCAAAGCGTTACCGACGAGATGCCTGCGCCACACCGACGCGCCCTACTGAATCCCGACGGAAACGCGTGGTACCCAGAGAGCATGATGCAAACGTCCATCGCAGCGATGGAGCGCGTGCTCGCTCAAGGTGACAGTGAGCGCTTCACGGGTATCATCGAAGGCTGCACTGAAGAAGGCGTTGGCCTCGCGTTCCGCGTCTTCTTGCGCGTCACCACGCCAGCCTTCGTGATCCGCCAAATCCCATTCATGTGGCGTCAAATCCGCCGCGGACGAGGCACCGTGGAGGTGTCGCCTGGAGTCGCGAGCGCGTCGGTGCGCTACGGCGACTTCCCGTACTTCGACGACCCGCGCTATCGCCTCCTGACAGAAGGCTCCTTGCGCGCGTTGGTACGCATCGCGACGCGGCGTGAGCCCGACGTGCGCGTGGTCGACTTCACGCGGAGCTCGCTGCACGTCGACATCCGCTACTTCCGCTAGCAACGGCTGCAGCGGCGTATGCTGTCCGATACTTCAGGCTTGAAGCATCGGTCAGGCGGAGGCTGCCGAAGCGCGAATACCTTGCGTCCCTTTAGGCTCGATTTGCAGGTTTGAAAGGTTCGCGAATCGACGTGTGGCTAACCGATGGAAACTGTTGATGCGAGTCGTTAGCCAGTGTGGCACGGCACTCGCAGTGCCCATCTCACCCATGCCCAGCCCCAACGACCTAATGAACGGCGCGCGAGAGAAGCTGATGCGTGCGCTCGGCGCGGAAGAGGGGCGTCGGATCCTCAACGAGGCGCTACGGCGTAGCGGCCTGTCGAGTGTCGATACGGCAGGGGATCTGCTGAAAGTCGCGGATCAACTCATGCGGCGCGGTGGCCTGCTGGAAGCGGTGGCGCGCTCCCTGAAAATTCAGGCGATCCTGGCAGGAGCCAGTGAGCCACCGCCGCCCAGCCAGGTCGGTGACCGTCCGTCCGCACCTCCAGGCGTGTGACTCAGTCGACCCGGCGAAAGCGCAGCGTCATGCGATCGCTTTCACCAACACTGGCGTAGGCGGGTCCGTCCTTCGACACCGGAGGCAGCGACCAGACACCGCTCGGGTAGTCCCGGGTGTCCTTGGGGTTGCCGTTGATCTCGGAGCGAGCGTCTAGCGCGAAGCCCGCCGCGCTGACGGCTTCGATCACGCTTGATTCCGCGAGGTAACCTGAGGTGAGTCGATCGCTGGGAGCGCGATGGGCGATCACACCAAACACCCCTTGGGGAAGCAGCGCCGAATGCACCGCACGGTACATCGCTCGCTCCTCGCTACGGGCCCGGTAGGTGTGCGCGACGCGAATGCCTAGCACGACGTCGAAGCGCGGCGTGCTCCAGCTCTCGAGCGGTAACCCCGGTAGCAGCTCCAGCGGCGGCTCGAAGCTCTGACTGAGCTCCTGCAAATCGAGCCAGCGATCGAGGAGCGGGCCAGTCTCAAGCGGTACGCTGAACACCTCGGGCGCGATGAACGGCGCAAGCACCGTCAGTCTCTGGCGCCCTTCCGCTGGCTCGAGGTACTCACCCAGCAAGCGCGTGTAGTAACCGTCTCCGGCTTCGAGCTCCAAGACGCGCGAGCTGGGCAAAACCTCGAAGAACTCCAACGTCTCGCGAGGATGCCGTGCTGCGTCTCGCGCGCGATCTTGGCTCGTACGCTGGGGCGCGGCCAAGGCGCGAGTGAGTGGAGAGGCTGGCGGAGGCGGTGGGGAGTCTGCGCTGGCACTCGCAGCGGGAGCCTCTTTTGGCGGCGGCGCTGTTGAGGGCGCGGCGGGGCTGCAGCTCGCCAGCACCAAAGCATAGGCAAAGCTCAATTCCGCACGGATTCGCGTCGACGCCAACGAAGAGCCTGCTCGAGTCGGGGCGCCGACGCGCGTCAGCGGCGGGGCGCGGAAGGCTCTGACGGCTCGAGGCTGTCGAGGCCAAGCTCGATGGGGCGCCACGCGAAGTGCATCACGTAGAAACAGCGCTTGCACACCAGGGCGGCCATCGGCGTGGTGACGGTGCTCTGTGCAGAGCCGTCCGCTTGGTAGCCCAGCTCGGCGACCAGGCCAGCGAACTCCCAGTGGGTGTAACGGCAAGCTGGGCAGCCAGGCATGTGCCCGCCGAACTTCTTGTTGAAGAAGGTCTGGATCTTCTCGAACACTCGCGGGTCCCCTGACATCTAGGCCTCCCGGGTAGCACTGGGCCTAGGCTGGTTCAACCTGGCTTCACCCAAAGCGCCCGAGTTCGGCGCCCTAGAGCCTCCGACGGCTCAAAAGCTGAAGCCTTCTCGGCGCTTGATGCCAACTTGGAGCGCTCCTCTCCCCCAAAAGAAAACCCCTACGCGGGTCCTAGGTCGCTTGGCCTAGGGTTGAGCGACGCCCCAGGGAGTGCGACCGGCGTACCCCAGTACGGTTTGCTCCCGACTCAGGCGGCGAGCTCTGACCAACGCCGCAGCTCGATCTGACCGTCAATAATTTCCACATAGGAATTGCCGCGCATCCAGTTTCCCGAGTTGACGTACAGGCCACCTTCGAGATCGATGCGCTCTGCCTTGTGGGTGTGCCCGAAGATCACGCAGTCGAAGCCCCGGCGCAGGAGCATCTCTGCGGCCTCGTGGTACACGCTCTCTTGCTCTCCCTCGGGCGTCGTACGGTACTTGTCCTTGAGCCGCTGGTAGTAAGACCAGAGGTAGTAGACGTCCGGGTAGATGTGCAGCAGCGGCCCTGCAGCCTTGGTCGCAAACTCGTACAGGTCCGGGTGCTTGACGAAGAACGGATCGTACAGGTGACCGTGCTCGATGCGCACGCGCTGCCCGCCTGATTTCAAGTTCAGGAACGGACAGATCTGAATCGCGGCCCAGCTCTCGAGGAAGTGCTCGAGCACGATGTCGTGATTCCCAACGACGTAGTACACGTTCAGCCCGTCTTCGATCAGGCCGCGGATCTGATTCAGCACCTCAATCGAGTCACCTGCGAGGTTCGCGAAGCTCGACTGTAGAATCTCGAAGCCGTCGCCATTGATGCACAGGCTGTAGCGCTCGCGCTTGGCGAACTTGAGAAAATCCGCCAGGTGCGTGTTGGCTTGAGAAAACGGATTGCCGATGTGCAGGTCCGAAATCACCAAGAGGCGCGGGTCGTTGCACTCGATGATCAAGCGCCGCCCTCCGGCGCCTTGCCATCAATTTTTCCACGCGGCTTTACGCTCGGCGGCGCCTCACCCTCGTCTGGGCTGTAGAGCATCACACCAGCGCGGTGCCCGCTCTCGGCCTCGAGCAGCTTGACCAGGCGCGCATTCAGCGTGCGCACGCGACCGCTCAAGCGGTGCAGCATCTCGAAGGCAAACGTCGGGTCACGACGCATGCGCACCAGGAGGCCACCAGCGCTGATGACAAGCAGCCGCGTCTCCCCCATCGCGCGCGCGTTGGCGTCCCGAGGCAACGACTCGAGCACGCTCATCTCGCCAAAGAAGTCACCCTTGCCCAGCACGGCAAGCTCCAGCTCACGCTCGCCCACCTTCTTGCTGATGACCACCTGGCCCGCCTGAATGACGAACATCTCCCGGCTCACGTCGCCTTCACGCACGATGAGCTCGCCGTCGGCGTACACGCGCTCCAGCTCTTTGCCCCGATTCAGCTTCTTCGTCTGCATGCCTTGAGTGGTTCCGTCCTTGGGTACGCGCTCATTTGCCGGGCTGGCCAGCGTAGCAGACTTGGCCGAGCCTCGATTGCCTAAGCGAGGCGCATTCCAGTTGCTGTGACCGCGGCGTGCTCCTTACTGTAGGTACTTCGAACGCTTTGGGGAGGCGGCTTTGAGCACTCATACGGGTTTGGGGGTGAGGCGAGACGGTTTCTGGCGCGGGCTCTGGGTGGCCCTGTGCATGGGCAGCGCCGTAGCCCAAGCGGGCTGCTCTGACTCGACCGATGAACAGGGGGGCGGCGTTAGTGGCTTACCGAAGCAACGCATCGTCACCGCCGATTTCCTCGAGCAGAAGCTCCGCGTGCTCGACTACTCCAGGGTGGTCGCGGGTCCAGCTGACGTCGCTGACGTCAGCTCGAAGTCGATCGATCTGGCGGGTTTTGCACCGGGGCCACTCCAGCTCGAGCTGACTCCAGATGGGAACGAGGCACTGGTCGCGGTGGGCACCGGCTTCTACGACAGCCTCGGCGTGGTGTTCGGTTTCCCCGAGGTGAGCGGCGATGGAGCATTGCTCGTCGTGAACCTGAACGACGACAGCGTCGTGCAGATCCCCACGGCGAGCGCGCCCATGGGTGTCGCGATCACGCCCGACGGCAAGTACGGCTTGTCCGCCAATTTCGGAACGAAGCTCGCCGGGGGTTCGACGCTGACCCGCGTCGACCTCGAGAGCCACAGTGTGGTCGAAGAAGTGGAAGTGGGTGGCAGCCCCGAACAGGTGCGGCTCTTCGACGGCTCCCTCGGCATGCTCAACACGGCGAGCCAAGGCGGCGTGCGCCGCTTCGACCCAACGGATGTGGAAGGCTCTTTGTCTGCCGTCGTACCGACGTCAGACGACCCCTCGGACATCGCCTTCGTGAGCGCTAGCAAAGCCGTCGTGATCGACTCCCGCGGCGCTGCGGGCTACTCCGTGGTGACGCTTGATGGTGGCGACCCCGGCATGACGGTTGTGGAACAGGTGCCCACCGATGGTATTCCGTACGGAATCTGCCACATCCCAGGCACCGACCAGGTGCTGGTCGGCATCGCCACCGGTGCGCCAGCCCATGTCGTGCGCGTCGACGTCAGCGCCAATCCGTCGACGGAAGTCACGACTTACGATCTCGGTAACACCGCCAGCACCTTCGTGATCAACGTCACCTGTTCACCCGACGGCAAGTTCGCCTTCGCGCCGGTCCCAAATGAAGACACCCTCGTCGTGATCAACCTTGAAACCGACGCGGTTCATCAAATCAGTGGCTGGAGCAATACCGCGCCGACGTACGTCGGTGTGTTTTTGGGGGAGTAGCAGCCTCACCCGAGCCGTCGCCTGAGCTGCCTGCCTCGCTTCATGTCGCGGAAGACGCGCTCGGCTTGATGCGCGGGGTTCAGGCGCTTGATGGAGCGCTTGGTGAGCTCGACGTCGCTGCTGAACACGCCGAGCATCACCCGCGAAGGCTGCATCACGAAGCCGCCGTGGGCGTCCAGATCGCGCAGCACCTCGCCGTAGAGTGTGCGCAGTTCAACCATCAAGGGCGCCCACTCGCTGTCCCAGCGGCGATCGAACTCCGAGCTGCTTTGCCTGGCGTCCAGGTGTCGGTCGAAACCCTGACGTAGTTCCTCGAGGCAACGGTTGACCTCAGCAAAAGCTTCGCTCTCCTGGTACGGCCACTCCCCGTCGAGCCAGCGTTGGCGATGCATCACCTCTTCGGAAGAGTCTTGACTGACAGGGGTCGCGCTCGGCAATTTGCGTAGCCCTTGCTTGCTTGCGGCAACGGCGCTCAGCGTGAGCTCGTCCTCCGAGAGCAGTAGCCCAAACACGTAGAACGTCTCGAGCTCGTGCTCCCGAAGGATCGCATGCCAAGCAGCGCGCGTTGCGTAGCGCAACGTGACGTAGAGCTCTTCCCGGCTGAAGCTCGGTGGGGGGTCGAGCCAGGCGGGCCAAGGTGGCTGGGGCATGCGCCGCGGAGCTTAGCAGAACTAGCGCGCTGTCGCCGAGCGGATCAACCAGTGGCTCCCGTTCCACTCGAGCAAGACGTCGACTGGCTTTGGCCAGTCCTTGCACGGCTTGGTGTCGTCGTCGGTGAGGGCACAGTAGGCGGTCAAGCGGCGCTCACCTTTGTTCCCTCCGGGAAACACCTCGTAGCTGAAGCTCACCGCCTGAGCGCCTTCGCGGGCGAGCGCCTGCTTCACTGCTTTCGTCAGCCGGGCGTGCACCGCCTCTAGCTCCGCTGCGCCGCTCTGCACTGTCGCTTGCCTGGCCTGGGCCCACTCAAGGCTTAGCCAGTCGTCCACTAGCTCGGGTATCTCCTTGGGGAAACCAAAGCGCTGCACCAGGGTGCCCGATTGATACTCCCAGCTCAGGTTCTTTCCGCGCACCATCGCCGGGCGAAACACCGAGTACCAGTCGGGGTAGGTGAAACTCACGCTGCTGCCCTCAGCCTTCACGCTGACGTCTTCGCACCAGCGGCCGCTCGTCTCGTGATCGAGCAGCGCCTTTGGCTGTTTGGGGTCTCCGCTCGGCTCGAGCACGCGCATACGCAGGGTGCGCCAGCACGACGCCATCCACGGGTGCGTGTTCACGATCGCAAGCAGCGGCTCTTGTGAGCCAGGCGGCTTGAGCACATCGAGATCCAGCAGCAAGAGCTGCTTCTGGTCATCCACTCCATCATGAGTCACCACGACGCGGGTGCGCACCTGACCCGCACGCCACTCATACAGCGCAATCCCCTGCCCTTGCTCGGTGTAGTAGCTCGCCACGGGGTATCCAGCCGCGAGGAGCACCCCAAAGTTCTCTCGATGGCTCGGGTCCTCGCTGATCAGGGACACTTGTTGGTTGAGTTGCTTTCCGCTGAGCCTCCCCCCACAACCCGACTGATAGAGCTCATCGAGGCGCAGACGGATTGCCTCGGCGATTGCACGCTGCGGCTCCTTCTCCGCGGATCGGCTCGCGACCTCGAAGGCATTCACGAATAGCTGCTGAATTTTCCGCGCGGGTTTTGGACAGGCACCGGGCTTGCTCGGGGGCGCGTCGTGGAGCTTTCCTTGGGGGTGAGGTGCGGCGTCCGTCCCCTGCACCACCTGAGAAGGCACTGGTAGCGGAGCAGACAGCACCACGGCAGCTGACGACTTCGCGACATTTGTCCTCACGGAAATGGCAGGCGCCGGCGCAGCTGCAGGCCGCGACGCGCAACCAAGGAGCAACACCAGACAACTCCAAACACCCACCACGAAACTCACGAGCACGCGCACGGCATGGAGACGCGGATCCGTGACAAGCTCCTTCCAGAGACCCACGCACGCTACCTCCGATGGCCTAGGCCCCTGATAATTCTAAAGAAATCGGACCGACCCGGGAATCTAACCAGGCGCTTCAGGAGTAACAGCCGGCATGACTACATGGACCCGAGCCGCATCCCTGTTCACCTGTCTTGGAGTGGCTGCGTGTGCCGCGAACGCAACCGCCCCTGTGTGCCCGCCAGCCGCTCCACGCGCCGTCGCATCGCTACCTTCCGCCTCGGCCGCTCCCGCAGATTCCGCGGCTCCGGTCGCCAGTAACGCCCCGGTTGCTCCACCTTCGGCCAGCGCGCCGCCTGCACCCACACCGACCGCAGTTCCAAGTTCCCCCGCGGAACCGCCCAAACCCAAACGCAACCCGTACGCCGAAGGCAGCGTCTACTACACCGAGGACATGTTCAAGTTCAATCTGCGGCTGACCCTCGGCAAGGAGTGCGATGAGGCCGCGTACTTGGCCTTCGAATGCAAGCAGCCAGGCACCTTGGAGATCTTGGAGAAGGAGACGGGCAAGCTGCTCCAAACCATCGCCCTCGACGAAGTGCGTGTCGCTCCGGATGAAGCCATGGGCCTCAGCCTCGGGATCGTCAATGGCTACGGCTCGATCCCCGGAACCCTGGCCATCGAAGACTACAACTTCGATGGCGAGCCAGACATCGCCGTCGTGCGCAACGACTGGGGGCTCTACCGCGGCCCGATGTACACCGTCTTCTTGTGGGACAAGCGCAAGAAGCGCTACGTACTCAACAAGCCGCTCACTGAGCTCACGGAAACGGACATCGTGTCCTTCAACCCCGACAAGAAGCTGGTCAGCGCCATGTGGAAAGACGGCTGCTGCAACCACGTCTACCGCGATTTCCGCATGGTCAACAATCGCCCGGTGTTGATCTACAAGCTCGTGATGAAGGAAGGCGACCAGCACGAAGAGCGCCTGGTTCATGGAGTTTGGAAGCGACGAAAGGTCTCCGGAGACGAACCGGACCTGCATCCGTAGGCGCTGGCCCGCGGCCACAAAGCAAAACCGGTCGCGGCAAGCGCCGTGACTGCGCTTCACAGCGTGGTCGTGGAGCGACTCCTGCCCTCACCCCCTGCGGCCGAAATCTAGGCGTTCTGGGCTGCGTTTGCGTTGGCTCAGGCTTTGCTCATGGGCGAGCATGCACGCGCCGCTTGGGATCCGTACTGGCACTGGCTTGCTGTGTTTGCTTGGGGGGTTAGGCGCACTGAACAGCGGCTGCATCAACTGCAGCGAGCGCATCGAACAGACCAGCGGCTGGATCGAAGTGAAGCGCGACGAAGCGTGTCCCCCAGTCAGCGACTCGCTCTACCTGAGCTACTCAGGAGACGATCTGCTCTCCGTTGACGGCCCAGGCAAGCAAGCCGTGCTGCAACCCGCCAGGCAACGCTGTTGCTACGATGGAGACTTCACGTTCCGCGGTAGCGAAACGCCAAGCTTGTGTCGCTACGTCGAGGGCGCCGAAGTCCCCGACGAGGGCGACGTGAGCCTGTGTCCGCAAACCGATCCGGCAGACGCGCCGAATCACTGGTGGTACGCCAACGACGGACTAGGCGGCAGCCGCGACGTCAGCGCCACACGCATCGGCGAGCCGCGCTTGGAGTCGGTCACGCCGCGCACCTGGCAGTGCGTGTATCCCATCACGGTGCGACGCACTGCAGACGTCTGCGGGTGATGTTCCAGTTCAGAACTGCAATGTCGCTCGTTGCCTGCGGGCTACGCTCCGAGCGTCGCTTGGAGGCTACGGTTGACGGGGACACAGGCGCATTTTAGCGGAGAATCCCCATGGAACGCAGCTTGCTCAAGGCTGCGACATGCAACGCGAAGACGCTTCCCCCTCGAACCGCGACGTTACGACGGGCGCCCAGGCCATCGAGAGCCTGTTCACCCAAGACTTGGAAGTCGACGTCACCGAACACAGCCAGGCAAACTTCTACGCCAGCCTCGAAGACAAGCAACCCCGAGGTGTCTTCGTCGCCACCTGGCTCACGCCGAGCATCGGCAGCAAGGTACGCGTGACCCTGACATTGGCAGGCATCGAAGAGTTCGAGTTCGAGGGCACCGTGGATTGGACACGCGACACCTTGCGTTCCACCACGTGGCCCGGAGTCGGCGTGCGCTTCCCAGCGATCCCCTCCGACGTGCGCGCCGCCGTCAGGCGCTTCAGCGAGTTGCGCGGCCCGCTGCTCTTCGACGCATAATTCCTTACGGAATTTTATTCTGGGGGCGCCAGCCCCGCGCTGCTTGGGGTGACGAGCCCACTTGGCCGCCCGGCCCGCGCGTCAGAAACCGACCGTACCGAAGCGATTTGATCACCCAAGCAGTGAAATTGGCCTAGCTCGCGGTCGCCCGAGCAGGAACAGCTGCAGGCTCGCTGGGAATCTCCGCACTGGCCTCATTCCCCCGAGGAAACACGATCAAACGTCGGCGGCTACGACGTACTAGGAGAGAACCTCTCCTATTGCGGAGGCACCGGCTGCGCGGATGACCCGGGCATCACCGACGGAAGCGGCAAGGGCGACGGCGAAGGTTGGTGGGAAGAGCGCAACGACTACAACTGGGCTGACGACAGTAGCAACGGCGTCACCTCTCACTACACCCAAATGGTCTCGTCCAATGTGTACGCGATTGGCTGCGCGACTCAGCGCTGCGACGCGCCCGGCCCGTTTGGCTGGGACGGCGAGTGGTGGTGGACGATTTGCCAGTACGGTCCCCGCGGCCAAGGCTACTGGGCACGAAGCCCTACGACGCGGGCTCCGGCGGCTTGGTCGAGCCGCCCGCATCGGTCTACGATCAGCACCCCGGTTTGTGCGGCCCCTGACTCGGTCCCAGTCTTCGAGCATGGCGTCGCAGCGTAGAGCCGCGATCTCCGTTTGCCTTTCTTGGGGGTGAGGGAGCAACTCGCCCAAAGTCAGGGGATTCCAACCAGTGTGGCGCTTGGGATGCGTGTCACATGCTGGCGAGGCAAGCGGGCTGGCGCACAGCGGGGTGAAGCGCAACGCGCGCCGCAGAATTCGGCTTTTCTGCGCACAAACTCGCCCTCCTCCGCGGTGGCACGTCGGTTGCTCTTTACTTGATTCAACTGAGGGCGCTCACCACCGAGCGCTCAACATTGAATCACAGACGCCGTGCGGATGCGCGGCGACTCGAGAGGAGCACACCATGCTAGGTTGGACATTGACCTTCTTTTTGATCGCACTCGTCGCCGCGTTCTTCGGCTTTTTCGGCATCGCTGGTGCCGCCGCAGGTATCGCCAAGATCCTCTTCGTCGGCTTCCTGATCCTCGCGGTAATCAGCCTGTTCACCGGCCTCGGTCGACGAACGGTTTAGCTAGACGACGCAGCATGAAGCTAGAGCCAAGAACCGCTCTTCACCACTGAAGGGAGCGCGGTTCTTGGCTCTTGTCTATTTGTGGCTAGCTAGCCTCAGTCCGCTACTTGCAGTCAGCGGGGCAGTTACATACATCTTCGCCAGAACCGCACGCGCCGTCGCCGCATTTCGCGCACACGTTGGCGTCCGGCGCTGCAGCACAGGCTTGCTTGTCCAGCGTGAGTGAGACCTGAACGAGTCCTTCACAACATGGGGGGTCAAAAGTTTTGCCGCTGCGCTGGTTGCCCTCCGCCACACACCCCGTCGACTGCTTCTCCGCGAGCTCTCGCGACACGCAGTTACTGCCCTGGATCTCTCCAGGGCGGCCGCAACAGATGTGCGTCCCATTGGCGTCCTCGCACGGCCCGTCGGGACCCTTTGCGGGGCCAGCGTTGCTGCCTGACTGACACGCGACGGAAACGAGCGAAACCAAGACACAGACGATGAGTCGTTTCATGGGCCCCGGAACGCCAAGCACATCCATGCCTTACACCCCCGCGTTGCCAGGACCGTCACGGAGCGCTGCTCGCTTCCGGCTCTGCGGCGCGAATCTCGATTGGAAGCGACAAGACCAGCGGCGCCGTCTGCCCCGTACGTCCGGTGTTGACGCTACGAATGACGTTGAGCAAACATGTTGTGAGCGGGGACTTGCGCAGCGACTCAGACGTTTGCTCTTCGTCGACGGCAACTGAGGTCACGCGCCCCGTCGAGTCGATCTCCATGCGAAACACGACTCTGCCGGACAGACTAGGATCCGTCTGAAGCGAGTTGTTGTAGCAGTTGCGAAGCGGCGCTCGCAATCGCGCGACACGCTCTGCTGCGGTCTCGCGCGACCCTGGGCGCGGCGAGCCACCGCTCGGACCAGGAACCTTCGGCGCCCGCCCAGACTCGAGGCCGTAGGGCGCTAGCTCGCCAAGCACGAACCCACCCGCTGCTGCAGTGGTACCCTCAGTGCGGGGCGATGCGCTCGCAATGGGGGCGTCCGTCGGGGGTTCTGTCCGCGCGGAACTAGCTGTCAGGGCGGAGGCAACGACTGTCGGCCGCTGGACCGCAGCACTCGCTTTTGGCTCGTGCGAGTTCGCCTGGCAAGCGACCACGAGCAACCCACAAAACACCGCCCGGCTCACCCAACGAGTCTAGCTCATGAGCCAAGCCGAGCGAGCAACAACAGCCAGGCATCGCGCCGCGCTTCTCCTCCATGAGCGCGGCGCGATGCCTTGTGCTTCCCCTCAATCACTCGATCTACGCTGTGCAAGATCACACGTGGGCGGAGTTCGCAGCCTGGCCCTTCGTGGTCTCGCTCTTGACCGCGAGGCGATCGAAGACGTCCTTGGCAATCTCGTGCTCCGACTTGTTGTCGGTGGAGACCATGACGACGTAGCCGCCCTTCTTGAGCACTTCCTGGCCGAGCTTCGCTTCGTGCTCGGTCACGCCGTAGCCAATCAGGCCACCTAGCGCGCCGCCAACGACGCCACCTGCCCCAGCGCCTGCCAGAGCCGCGACGATCGGCCCCGCGGCGAGAATGCCCACACCAGGAACGATCACGGTCGCAACCGCGGTGAGACCGGCGGCGAGGCCGCCGAGTGCGATACCCGCCGCACCGCCGATCGCGGCGCCCTCGGGTGCCTTGGTGTTGTCATCGATACGAGCGAACTCGTCCTTCGCTTGCTCAGGCATCATCACGCTGATGGCCTGCTGCCGCACGCCACGAGCGTAGAGCTCGTTGATGGCAGAGCGAGCCTTGAGAGACGAATCGAACGCACCGGAAATCACTTTGTTAGTCATGGCCTGGCGAAGAGCAACTCTCAGGCCAGATGAGGAAGTGCAGCTATCGCTTGAAATTCCCTGGCTTGCCTTCGACGTGGGAGCGGCGTACTGCCTCGACTCGCCATTTTTCCATACCACATAGAAACACGCTTACCGACGTCGCCATGGCACGGTGCCCCCATACGCTCCCGCCCGCCCCACCCCACAACACTTCCTTACGGAAATATATCGCAAGCCCAGCGAGGACGGTGAGCGAGGCACACCGCCCCGTCGATGCAGTAGGGCGCGCCCAAGCGCACACTCGGTCGCTGCCGATGTGCGCTTTTGCGGCATGAGGCGACCCAAAACCGAGGCTGTTGGGTGGCACGATCTTTCCAAAGCAGGGGGCGATGCTTACCCGCACTCAGTTGATTTGGACTTGCCTCGTCATCGCCATGCTTGGGGCCAGCGCGGGAGCCGCAGTGGCTCAAGAGAAGGCACAGCCTGACCCGATCCCGACGGTCTCTGCGCCGCCTGCAGTCGTCGTCGCGGCTCCCCCCACCGCAGCCGAGAGCAACTCTGTAACGCCACCCCAGGTGGAGGTAGAAGCGGCGCCGGTGGCGGAGCTGATGGACGACACCGGCACGCGGTTGCAGGCTGTGTTCAGGCGCATCGACCGCTTCGCGGGAGTGCAGGCAGATGCCACGGATGGCGTCGTTCGTCTCCGCGGGGAAGTTAAATCCACGGAGGACGCCAAGGCCGCCGAGCAGCTCGCCAAGAGCTTCAGTGGCGTCATCTACGTAGACAATGGGCTAACGACGCCCATCGCCGTCTCCGACCGCCTCGAGCCAGTCGGAGAGCGCGCCGAGCGCTGGATGGCCGGGGTGATCGCGCGGCTCCCCTTGATGATGATCGCGCTCTTGGCCCTGATCGGCGCGTGGGCCTTGGGGCGCTACGTGAGCCAGAGTCCGCGCCTGTTGAATCGAGTCGTGCGGAAGCCGCTGCTGCGAGACATCGCCCGCCGAGTCACTCGCATGACGTTCACGCTGATCGGCGTGCTGATCGCGCTAGAGATCCTGGACGCAACCGCAGTGCTTGGCACGCTGGTGGGAGCGGCGGGCGTGCTCAGTTTGGTGGTTGGATTCGCGTTTCGCGACATCGCGGAGAACTACCTGGCGTCCCTGCTGTTGATCGGTCGACGTCCCTTCGACGTCGGTGATGCGATCGAGATTGATGGTCAGATCGGCAAGGTGATGCGCCTCACCATGCGGGAAACCGTATTGATGACGTTTGACGGAAATCACCTGAGCTTGCCGAACTCGATGGTCTTCAAGGCGAAGGTGCTCAACTTCACTCGCAACCCACGGCGTCGCTTCGAGTTCGTGGTGGGCGCAGGAGTCGACGCCGATCTTCTGGAGGCCCAGCAGCTCGGCGTGCAGACGCTCCTCGAGGCGCCTGGGGTCATCCCCGACCCCAAGCCGTTCGCCCAGATCGAAGAGCTGGGAGATTCCAACGTGGCGATCCGCTTCTTCGGCTGGGTCGATCAACGAGTCACCGATTTCGCGAAGGCGCGCGGCGAAGCGATCCGCCGAGTCAAGACGGCCTTGGACGACGCGGGCGTCGACATGCCCGAACCGACTTATCGCCTGAAGGTTCAGGAGCGTCCCGCTGCCAAGCCAAGCGCTCGGGTCGAGGCGAGTGAAGTCGATGTCGCTCCGGACGACACCATCGATCGCGAAATCGCGGTCCACCAAGCCGCGGAGACGAACCTCATCGAGGGCCCCCGGGCGCGTCCGACCGCAGCCCAGCAGGCGAGCTTGAACTGAACAAAGACCCTTCACGTTTCGGTTCCACGCGGACTTTTGTTGGGTGCCGGTCTAGACTGCAAACATGCGGCTCCCGCTCTGCCTGTTGCTTGGTTCCCTCACCCTGACCGCCTGTGGCAGCGATGACCCGTCGCCAAGCCAAGAAGCCGGACGCGAGTGCAACCACCCAGAGGGCCAGATCGAGTACTCAGCAGAGAGCGAACTCGGCTATTCGCCGGAGGCGCTACTCGACCCGTTGCTTGGTGACCACACTTGCGTCTGGAATTGGAACGACCTCTCCGGACGCGATATTTCCCCCGCCAACTTCTCCCTCCCCCCAGGAGAGGCATCCAGCACGCTACGCTTTGAACTTGGCGCAGGGCCGTTGCTCTATGGCGTGGATACACGTCCTGGGGACGGCAACGGGGCGTTCAGTGGTTGCGCGTCCACAGCGATCTTCGCCCCAGTCAAGCTCGAGCTCTCCACAGCAGACGGGGTGCTGGACGACGACTTCGAGTTCGATGTCGGTCTCTATCTGGGGAAGCAGTTGGAAGGGGAGACCCGCATCGACCCCAATCAGCTAGAAGGCTACGCCTTCAGCTGGGTCGACTCGACATGGCAGGACCGGGGGCTCTTCCTATCCATCCGCGCGGAAAATAAGAGGCTAGCTGGCGAGCTGTCACAACGCGCTGACTTCCAGTCTGGTAGCCTGATGACGTCCACCGGGGCCGTCACCGGAAGCTTCACCTGCGACTAGCCCACGTTCTTTCGCGACAGCCAAGCGAAGGCAAAGCTATAACGCGAACATGCTGCGCCTCTCGACGTTCATCGTCTGCTTGCTCGGCGCATCGCTAACGTTGGGTTGTAGGAAGTCTGCAGAGCCAGAACAGAAGGCATTGTGCAGCGCTCCTTGCCCGAAGCCTGGACCTAGCAAGGAGGTGCTCAGGTTCCCTGACGTCTGGAAAGACTTCTGCAACGGGCCACGCTCGATCCCGTTCGAGATATTTGGAGGACGCCAGTTCGTCCGCGTGACGCTGCGAGGCCCGAAGGCGACTCGCGAAATTTGGTTCCACGTGGATACAACGGGAACCAGCAAGGGGGTACAGCTCGCTCGCTCAGTCGCGGAAGAGCTCGGGTATGCAAGCATCGCCGACCTGCCCAGCGGCTTGAGCATCGCGGGACACGAGATCGCGTTGCCAACCGGCGCTGAGTGGGAGCTGCAGGACGACGTCGCCTTTCGCCGCGACTACGCGCGACGCAAAGGCTTCTCTGTGGGTCAGCTCGGCGCTGGCTTCTTGAGTCGCTTCCACGTGTGCATCGACCCAGCCTCCAAGCGCTTGAGCCTCGGTGACCCCGCTGCGCTCGAGGTGGATCCGAAAGGAGGGAACGGCATCCGCTTCGTTTCTCAGATTCTGGGGTACAACTCCGCGCTCTACCCGGCCGTCGCCGCGGCGTTGGTGAAACGAGGCGAAATAGCGCATCAATACGGCTTCCTCATCGATACCGGGGCCTCCTCATCCATGCTGGACGAGAGTGTCGTAGCGTTTCACCACGGAAAACATCCAGACTGGCCTTTTGCCAGCGGAGCGTTTGGAGACGCCGATATGCTCGGCGGAGAAATCGCGGAGCAAGTGCTGGTCGTGCCCGAGGTCACGCTACTAGCACCCGGCTACAACCAACCCACCTCCCCCCCAAATGCGCAGAAGTTGAAGGCTGTTCAATTCGTCAGTCGCCCCACCGGTCAATGGGGAATGTTCGGCAGCGTGAAAGGCCGTGGCACGATCGGGGCCGTTGGCAACGATGTGCTTGCTCGCTATCGCCTGTTGATCGACTACGCGCGTTCGCGATTGTTCTTGGCGCCAGTCCCAAACGCCGCTGGGCCACTTTGGGAGCGCGTCGGCCTGAGCTTCGAGTTCAAAGACGGCTGCCCCGTGATCCGTCGCGTCGCCGAAGCGAACTCGCCAGCCCGCAAGCTGGTCAAAGTCGGAGACACGTTACTCAGCGTGGACGGCAAAGACGCGTGCAAGCTGTGGCATCACGAGCTCACTCAGGCCCTCGCCGGCAAAGTCGGGACACTGCACGACCTGGAGCTCCAACGCGGCGGAAGGAAGCTCCAGGTTCAGGTGCCCACGGTCCGCCTGCTCAGCGGCGAATAGGGCGCAGCAGCGAATAGGCAGCGAGCGTCAGCGCAAGGTCGGTTTCAGCGCCTGCTGCAGCAGCTCGTAGCTCGCACCAAAGCCGGTATCCAAGCGACCTGGAGTCGCGCCGTATTGGCAGAGTGACGCGATCTCTCCCCCGGAGTCCTTCGCGACGGCGAACTGACGAATGGTCGGGTAGGCGGGAACGGCTGTTTGCACTCCGCTACTATCGCAAATGGTGGTCTCGTTCGCGGTCTCGCAGAAGCAGCCGGAAGGATCACAGGCAACCGGCGTGGGCAGCGCGTCGATGCAAGCGAACTGTAGGCGACTCGTGAGGCCCGCCACATCGCCGCCATTCACAGCGTTCGTGTCGATGGGCGACAAGCCGTTCAAAGAGCTGGTTATCACGCGCTGCTCCGTAGTGGGCAACATGAACGGATCGCTTGGGCTGACGTAGGTCGACGGGTCGCCAACCAACGCGGGCCAGCGGCCAGCGCTCGTGAGCTCAGCGTTCGTCCGATAGCGCGTCCGACCGGCAGCGTCTGTTTCCGCCAGGAAATCAACGGGAGCACCACCGAGGACCAATAGTTGGACTTGTTGGGCGGCACGCTGGTTGTCGCTGAACAACGGGTTCGGCTGGGGTTCGGCCTTCGCACTTCCAGCTGGGAGCATGCGTTCTTTCAGCCCCGCGACGTAGCGCTCGATCGGGTACATGAAGTCGATACCCATGCGCCGCTTTTGATCCCAGCAGCGGAGCGCCGGGTCGTCGCCGTCCCCTGAGTCGCCTTCGCACTCGGAGAACTTGCTGAAGCATCCGTCCTTCTGGGCCATCGCGCAGGAGTAGCAACACGGGTCATTCGGGTTCGTTTGGCACGTCGCGGTGGAGTGAGCAGGTAGAGCATCAGCGTCCAGCGCAAGCCAGAACTGCCCCGCAGCTTGAATCGAGCAGTCGTCCTCGTCGCCGACAACCACGACAGCGACGTTGCTACCAGGACGCAGGAACGCTTGGCGCTGTTGCAGGAGCGTGTCGTCCACTCCCTGGGCCACGACACAGGAGTTCGTCGTGTCACTCGAGCTACAGGGACCAAGCACCAGTTCCTGGTACGGTTCTGGTTCCACAAGGAATCGGTACATGGCCTCGAGGGGCATCTCGTAGCCGCAACCCGACTCTCCAACGCTCAGAATTGCGTTTTGCAGGTTGGCTTTGAAGCTTGCTACGTCTCCGCCTTCGCGGAACTCAAAGACTCCCGCGGGTGACGCTCCGGAGACTCCTGAGCGCAAGGTGGGGATCAAATGAGCTCGGTCGTTGCGGCCAGCACAAACATCGGAACCCACGCTCCCCAAGCTTGAGCTGATCAGCGCTACGTTTAAATCTTTGACAGGAGCATGGATGCGCTCGCCCGCGGCGCACGGGGCTTCCGGGTCCGTTGGTGTCGTACGAGATCCATCGGGCGCCACGCAGTCGGGATTGGTCAGGCGATCCACCAACGCGCCAACGCTCTCCGCCAGGCGCTTTTGAGTGATCCCTGTGGACGCAGAGTCGTCCACCACCAGCAACAGGTCGAGCTGGGCACCAGCGCTTCCGCCCGAAGTGGCGTCATCGGAACCTCCGCATGCGGCGGCGAGAAGTATCAAGCTAACTGTCGAGAGACCAAGCGTGCGTCGAATCATCTGAGCTAGCTACGCCGGCAGGCGCTGGGTCTACCCCCACGCGAGCTATTTTCAGCGAGCGTCAGAACAGGCTCGGCCGCAAGGCCTGCTGCAGCAGCTCGTAGCTCGCACCAAAGCCGGTATCCAAGCGACCTGGAGTCGCGCCGTATTGGCAGAGTGACGCGATCTCTCCCCCGGAGTCCTTCGCGACGGCGAACTGACGAATGGTCGGGTAGGCAGTCGCGGCGATCTGCAAGCCACCTGAGCTGCACGCGGCGTCATCCTTGGGGACGTCGCACAGGCAGAAGTCTCCAACTGGGCACTCCAGGGGAAAGGAGAGGGGCTCAAGGCAGGCGTACTGCAGGCGATTGCTGATCTGCGTGGAGTCACCGCCGTTCACGGAGTTCGTCGCCGCGGGCGCCACGCCGCTGAGCGTGCTGACTTGAGTGCGCGGCGCGTCTGACTCGACCATGAACGAGTCCTGAGGTGGTTGGTAGGTCGATGGGTTTCCGACTAGCTGCGACCAGGAGCCAGCACCGGTGAGCTCTGAGTTGTCCCTGTAGCGGATGCTGCCATCAGCTTGCGTTTCCGTGATGTAATCTGCGGGCACACCACCGAGGGTCAAGAAGTGAACCTGGTTGGGGCTTCGGGTGCCATCGGCAAAGAGCGCGTTGGCGATCTCGTCGCCATTGGCTTGAGTAATCGTCTTCTTTCGTAGACCGCCAATGTAGCGATCCACGGGGTACAAGAAGTCGATCCCCATGCGGCGCTTCTGGTCCCAGCAGCGCAAGTTGACTTCGCCCTCCGCTGGGGTGTCGATACACTCGGAGTCCTTGCTTGGACAGCCGGCTACCTGCGCTTGCGCACAGGAGTAGCAACATGAGTCATTCGGATCGATGTCGCAGGTCTTGGTTGGTCGCGCGGCGAAGACATCTGGCTCGAACGCAAACCAATACTGGCCTCCGGCCGTGACCGAGCAGTCGTTCTCGTCGCCCACCATCACCACGGCGACGGTACTGCCGGGCCTCAAGAAGGCCCTCCGCTGAGCGAGCAATGCGTCATCCGTACCCTGAAGCTGAATGCAGCTGTTCCCCGGATCCGAACTGCTACACGGGACGTGCGCCAGGGTGGCGTAGGGAGCCGGATCCGAGAGGAAACGGAACATGGCCTCGAGTGGCATCTCGAAGCCGCAGCCGCTCTGCCCCGTGCTACGGATCGCCGCCTGCACGTTGCCAACCAAACCCTCGACGTCGCCGCCCTGCCTGAGTTCGTAGACTCCGTCGGCGCTTGCCCCTGGGAGCGAGTCCGCCAGTGTCGGCACCAGATGAGCTTGATCGTCCTGTAGATCACAATATTGGCTGCCGCCCGCACCCAAGCTGGACGTGATCACGCCGACGTTGAGATCCGACACCGGCGCGTGAACGCGCTCACCGCCGTTCGGGCACGCCTCCCCAGGACTAGCAGGCGTCGAGCGCGTACCGTGTTGTGCGATGCAGTCGGGGTTCCGTAGGCGCCGGATCAGGTCCCCGACGCTTTCAGCCAGGCGCTCGTGATGCACATGGGTGCCTGCGCTGTTGTCGACCACGAAGAGCAAGTCGAGCTGGGAGCTGTAGCCTTGAGGCTCTCCTCCGACGCCACCTCCGCCGCTCGAACCGCCAGCGCCAGATCCCCCGGCGCCCGAGCCGCCGCTCCCAGCGCTGCCAGACGTTCCACCTTCCCCACTCGGCTCACCGCTCGTGGCTCCGCCGCAACCAGCCGCCAACAAGAACAACGTACTCAATCCAGCGACGCACCAACCGAGCTTCTTCATTGAAAACACCTGATCCAAGGGTGAGAGCCAAGCTCTGGCACAACGCGTGAGTCCTGCGCGGGTTCCCGAGCCAACTGGTATGTCGCCCGAGCCGGCCCAGTTGAGCGCTAGGGGGGCGAACACGATCACACGTTTTGGCTCAGACTACTTGTCGTCGAAGACGCCGCCCGCCTCTTTGCGGGCCTCACGCAAGACTTCACGGATCTGCTCGGGGGTGAGTTCAGGCTCCGGGTTACGCGCTTGCTCCAGATCCTCGAGCACGCGCGGATGCAACTTGTCGCGCGGAAGCAGTGGGGAATCGAGGAGCTGAGCGTAGTCGATGCGCAGGTCGTCGAGCTTGCTCGTGAACCAGCCACCCCACTCGCAGAACGGCTCCTCCGAGAGCAGCTCACAGGTGAGCGCGACGGCCTCCGGGTGCCTTGCCCACCAAAAGACCTTGAGCGCGTCCACCCGAAGCGAGATGGGGCGCTCGCCTTGCGGGTCGAACGACATGGGATCCCGCAGCATGCGCTTGACGAGAGCCACATCACCAACGAGCTCACCCATCGCGAGCAGGTCCAAGTACCAGCTGTAGTGGGTCACCTTCAGACCAGGCA
Organism: Polyangiaceae bacterium; assembly: GCA_020633205.1. Classification (NCBI taxonomy): domain Bacteria; kingdom Pseudomonadati; phylum Myxococcota; order Polyangiales; family Polyangiaceae; species Polyangiaceae bacterium. The sequence goes on along the minus strand of JACKEB010000014.1, from coordinate 278,640 downwards.
CCATGAGGTCGCAGATCTTCTCGGCGATCTGCGGCGACATTGCCTCGACCAGCGCTTGTCGAGCCAGGCCATGACCTGAAGGGTGGTAAGGCTTCAAGCCCAATAAGGCGTCCACCGCCGCATCGTCCAAGTTACGAGCCAGCACCGTGATGGCCGCCTCGAACTGCTTCTCGCGGTTCACCAAGGTTGTCTCCTCAGGGAAACCTGCATTCGGCTGATGCAACCACTTGCCGGGTGTGTAGACGCCCTCCCAACGCACCAGCCACTCGAAGGCCGTGCGTCGCGCTTGCTCCGGGTCCACGTCGGCAAGGGCGAGCAATGCCTTGGCGCGGGCTCCCGGCTGTCCCTTCTCCAGCGCCGCCACGAGCTTCTCTGGGGATTGCAGCTTGGATGTCGCGCGGGGTTTCGCAGGTGCCTTCTTCCGCTCTGTCTTCGGTTGGCCGGCCACCGGCGCGGCAGTAGCCAGCGCCGCAGCTGCTTCGTCGACGATCTCGCGCATGCTCTCCACGTGCGCGGCGAACAGCTCCTTTATTTCCGCACGGGTGAGCTTGCGACGCCTCCCGTACACGGGCCACATGACGCCATAGTCGTCGGGCCCGTCTTCCCAGGCGATGCAGCTCAGCTGACCTTGGGCATTCTTGCGCTTCAAGCCGCGCACCGCGGCGGTCAGCTCCTCCTCCGAGCTGGAGTCGCGATCTTCGACTCTCAAGAAGAGCAGGCGTCGCCCCTCCCGCGTCAGGTGATCGATGACGACCGCGCCGCTCTTCGGTGGCTTCGCAAACCCTCGCGGAGTCGGCGCCGCGGGGTTGAGATCGAAGTCACCAATCCAGAAGTAGGACCAACCCATGTGCTCTCTCCCCCGAAAACCCTGAAAGACTCGCTAGGGCGCCGCCGAGGGCGTCACTGGCTTCAGCTTGGGGCTGCCCTTGATGCTCTCCGCCTTGCCCAGCAAGTAGTCCATGATGGCGACGCCGTTCTGCGGATATTCCTCGGGGAAACTATCCTTGCCGGGCTGCTCCAGCAACACGACCGGCCAGCCAGCTCCCGCAGCGAGGCGCTGAAAGCGATAGGAGCGGGGCGCGCTCTCCGCCTCACTGCCCGTAACCACGACCATGCGCGGCTTGGCCGGCGTCTCGAGGGCGAGCTTGTCGCCGAGGGGCTCGGGCGGACCGCCGGGAGCGATGGCAAACACCGCAGAGTAAGCTTCGGAGTGCTCCGTCACGACACCGACGGCGTGCTGAGCGCCCTGCCCATAGCCCACCACGATGACGCGCTTTGGATCGATCACATTGGAGACCAGGTCAGACTTCAGTGCCGCCTGAATGGCGTCGTGGGTCGCCTCGAAAGTGCCCACATGCCAGCAAAGCCGATTCTTTCCGAGAGGCAACGACCCCGGCAGGGCGATCACTACGACGCCGCGCTTTTTCCAGTCTTTTGAGAATTCCACCCAGTTCCCGTGATTGGACGCATAGGCGTGCAGCACGACCAGCACTGGAAAGCCGTTCTTTGGGGGCTTGCCTTTGGGTATGAATGCGTAAGGCGTGCCGATAGGCGGCGGCGTCGTGTTGTAGCGATCGCGCAGGCCGGCGAGGGTCTTCTCGTAGCGCGTGGAGAAGGCAACCGCACCAGGCAGAAAGATGTAGCGAATCGTCGGGTATTCGTTGAAGCCGAGTTTGTACGCGGACTCCAACGCATCGAGCGCCTCGTCTGTACGCCCCATGAACGACAGGTTCACATAGTGCTGGAAGGCGAACTCTGCGTCCTTCGGGGAAGCGGCCACCAGCGTCTTGAATGCGGCCTCCGCCAGATCGAACTGCTTACTCTCTCGCAGGTCGATGGCATCGTTCAGCTCCTCCGAGCCCGGATCCGCCTGGGGGATCTTCGTTTCCGCAGTGTAAAGCTCGAGGGGCTTGGGAGGCGGCACGCGCACCGCCCAGGCGCGACCCTTTGCAACGAACTTACACGCCTCCACCGCGGGCTTCACGAAGCTCGACGATGCGTCCGCCTCCTCCTCCGCCACGAGATCGTCGAAGCGCTTCCCCTTCATGTAGGCGTCAGCGATGCAGCCGCAAATGCGATTCTTCTCGGCGGAAGGGAACGGTGAGTCTGTGTCGTCTCCCTTGATGCACCCCTTGATGAAGTTCGAGCGATACTGATCGAGGGACTTCTGCTCTTTTTCTTCCTCGAACTTCTTGCAAGCAAGCAGCGCGAAGACGACGAGCCCAAGCAACGCGAGCCGCTGTTTCACGCGCCGAGTATAGCGGAGTACCCCGCTGTTCCGGGTAATCACAGCGTTGCTCCCACACCACGGTATTTCAGCCGAAAACGTGAGCCTTCTGGCTGGAGCGGCTGGGCGCGCCCCAAGTAGGATCGGGGGGTGAGGTTCGCTGCGCCCAAATCAAGTCGCGACGAGGCATCGGCGCAGGTGGCGCACCACATCCAAACGCGCGGCCAGCACGTCCACTTGGTCCACCCGACCAGCGTGCCCGGCTGGGGACACACCATCGGGCTCAGTGGGGAGTTTGGCTACGAGCTGATTCTGGCCGGCGCTGCCTACCACACCACCGATGAACTGATGCATGTGCTGAACAGCGTCGCCGCACAGCTGCGTGGAGGAACCACTGATAGGTTCCGCGTCGATGGCCTCGGCAACTTCACGCTGGGTGCGTGCGACGCCTCTTGGAGCGAGCACCTGCTCGGGCGCGCCGCAGCGCACTACGGTTCTAGCAAGATATCCGCGCAGCAATTAGTGCCTGACAGAGAGCACTGGACCGTGGACACGCCGAGCCTGAGTCAGCGTTTCACGCCCGAATCCGCGCCCGCCTGGCGCTGGCTCGCTGAACCTTGGAACCTAGCTATCCCTGAAACGGCGCACGTCGCGACGACGCTCGAGATCTTACAGGGCGCCCACGCGACCCACATCGCGCGCTTCGAAGCAGACGCTTGGGAGGCCTTCGGTGACGAGCCACCGGCGGACGACGACGTGCGGGTTGTGCCGATTTCAGTGATGCTCGCGGCAGACAAGCGCATGCAGGCGCTCTTGAGCCTCGAATTGGGTGGTGAGCTGGATTTGCTGGGCGTGAAGTAGCCTCTCAAAAGTCACACAGTTCACCCCACCACTCGTCAGCGTCCTTCTCGCTGACGTCGGTGAGCGCTACTAGCTGGTGATAAGCCTCGTAGGCCTCTTCGCGACGGATGGTGTCGATGCACTCGTATTTACTGTCGAGCTTGTTAAGCGCCTTGATGTAGTCCGTCAGCACCTTCTTCGCTTCGGCGCCTTTGGCTTTCGTTGCCCCACGGTAAGCGGCCGCGAAGATTTTGCAGGCTTTCTCTCCGAAGGCTTCGTCGTCGTCGACCCAGTTGCGCAACGGGTTGTTCGCGTTGGCGGCGATCCAGGCGTCGTTCTTGGCGCCGTGAATATCTAGGTAGCGCAGCTTGCCAAAGTGCTTCCTCAGCAGCTGGGCATCGGACTTTCGCAAGCCGCCGAACAACACGTGGTTCAGCTTGGGTAGCTTTTCGATTGGGGGGAGAGCGGCGACGTCCAGGTCATACACGTCGTAGAAAGTCAGCGATTCGAGCTCGCTCAACTTGGCTAACGCTTCCGGATGTTCGACCCGTGCAAACTTCCCACGCACGAGCAGCGAGCGCAGCTTGGGGTAAGCCTTGGCGATGGCTTTGAGGTCAATGACCTTCAGCCAGCTCACCTCTAGCTGCGATAGCCGCTCGAGGCCTTTCACCGCTGGTGGGAACAGCTGGTCCACGGGCTGGAACAGCGTGAGCGAGAGCTCCTCACCCCCTGCTGCGTGTTCAACGGAGACCGAGCGGCCCTTGCCGTGGCCGTTCAACGTCAAATCCGTCAGCTCTTGATCGATGCGAACCGATAGCTTTTTGCTGACGTCGAGGCGCAGCTCGAGCAGCGACGCACCACGGAAATCCAGGTTCGATTGAGCGTGGTCGTACCAGGACAGCTCCGTGATAAGTTTCCGTGAGGCAACATACTTTATGACCCCGATGTCTCGGCCATGGTAGAAGAGGTCAGACAGCGTTCCAGCGCCGTCGAGCACTTGCCACGGCACAGGTTCATCCGCTGGCCAGGGGAGCGTCGCGTGCTTGGTCGCGCCGATGGTCATGCTGTAGTTACCCCTGACGGTGGTCTCGCCCAGCGTGATCTGGTGGTCGCCCGCGCGGTAGCGCTCCTTCTCGGCTTTCGGCACCTCATGGTCCCAGCGCTGCTGCAACCGCAGCTGGAAGGCGAAGTTGCTCCAGAAGCCGTAGCTCTGCGGCTTCATCTCGCCGCTGACGACTGGAGGCAGCTCTCCTACCGTGCGGAAATCAGATGGCACCGGCCCGTCAGCGTACATGCGCTGCATGCGGCTCTTGTGAGCGTGATGGTCGAGCACCAAGGGTTTCGCCTTGGCGAGTTGCTTCAAGGTCGGTGGCCGCTTGCCCAGCCAGTCGAAGGCAACGATGTCGGCGTTCTCACCGTCGATACCGAGCACCTGGCAGGCACCCCAGAGCCCTCCTCGGATCGGCATCGCGTAGCAGCAGTTCACCACCGGCTCATGTCCCGCAGTCATGAGCGCAGTGTCTCACACTCCGGGTCAGACTCGTATGCCGTCTCGTATCATGCCGTCCTGAGAGGCGGCCTAGCGAGACCCGCGCCTCAGCCACTGCGTGCGCTCTTCTCGCAGATTGTAGTCTGCAGGAACCGCGATCATCGTGGTGTGACTGCCGGCAGGAACGAATGCGTGGGGCGTTCCAAGGTGGCCAACCTGAACCTGCTCATCGGGCCGCTGCGCCCTCAAACGTCGGCTCCTTCGCAGGTCGAAACCTCCCTCGTCACGCAAACCGACGACGAGTTCCACGTCGGCTACGCGCGGAGCGTCGTGAAATTTCCGCAGAGTATTATTCGAGACCGTCTGGCCAGCTTGGGGCCTATCCTGCGGAGCGCGAGGTCCGAGCCGAGGTGGCGGAGTAAAGCGGCGACGACACCACTCGAAAGGCAAGATCCGGATACGCTGCTCCAACGAACCACTCCACTCACACGCCACGCCATATGACGCCAACGCGAGCAGCGTCTGCTCCGCCAGCCGCTGAGTCTCGATGGCTTCGTCAGGCCCGTCTGTGGCTAGCGAGCCAAAAGCCAGCCACATCCCGCGTCCTTCGAGGGCATCAAGCACATCTTCTTGGTGAAAGAAGACTGCGCCGCGAGCGAGCGGGTCGGCTTGGACGCCAACGTAACCCCAACCATCTTGAATCGTCCGTCCCAAGCACTCCCGCGTGAACACGCCGGCGGCCGCCAAGTCAGCAAACGCGGCAGCGATCCGATCGTTCACGGTTGCGGCTTCCCAGCTCGCTTCACGCACCTGTTCAGCATGCAGGAGCTGGTCCGTGAAGCCGTGGAGCTGCTCTAGCAAGCCTGGCGTAAGCTCCAGCACCTCACCGTACCAGTCGCGCGCACGTTCTTCGAGCACGTCGTGACACTCGGCGGGGTCCGTGTACCCTGCCACCATCTCATATTTCCACGAGGCAATAAACAGCTCGTCGTCGCCGGGAGGGAGTCGACGTCCGCGTTGCTCCCAGCGAAAGTCTGGAAGGTAGATGCGAGTTCGACCGGTGCCGTCCCAGGATGTTCTGAGCCCGCATTGCTGACAGGCGACCACGACCGCTCTGCCTATCTCTTCACCATGGTCAGCTGGCGCGTCGAGAAATGAGCCGAACGCTAGGTACAGGCCATCACTCCCAAGCGCGCTCCAGACGTCTTGCTGATGGCAGAAGCAAAAGCCGACAACGGGACCGAGCCGGGCCTCGTCAAGGGCTGCGGCAACATCAGCTGCTCGAGCGATTCCGTCATCGACTGTCATCCCCCAGTTCGTGCGGGCTACCAATCCCTGCCGCTCGAGTAGCTCGAGCGCTTGTTGCAGGCGGTCACAGTCCGTCAGTTCTGACCACTCCGCCTCGAGGCGCTGCGCGATCTCGAAAGCTTCGAGCGTCGCGCGCCAGACCGCTGCGGGATCACCCTCGGGGTCAGCTTCCGACGCACCGAGCCCGTGTTCGAAAACCGAGAGCGGGGAAGCAAGTCCCGTTCGAGCAAGCAGCAGCAAGTCAGCCTTCAAGTCGTCGAGTGCCATGATGCTCCAATCGTCTCACCGTCGGTGCTTAGCAGAGTAGCCGACCGCCTTTGGTCAGTGACCGACAGGTGTTGTCGACGCGCTCGGAGGCTTTGGTAGGAAGCCTCCCATGACTCGCGCCACTTCCCGCCTTGGTCGCGCCGCTTTCGGCGCTGGTTTCTGCTTTCTCGCGGCTTCGTTGCCGGCCGTTGCGCTGGCAGCGGAACCGCAAGCCGCTGAGCGTGCCGTGCCTTCCGATACGGCAACACCCAGCGAGGCGCCTGAAGCAGCCAGGCCCTCGCGCTGGGATTTTCAAGGTGACGTGGGGGTGCCGCGCTTGGAGTCCGGAGAGACGAAGCTGATTGGCAGCGGCGACGTCGGATACCGCGGAGATGACTACCGGCTCTCCGGTCACCTCGGCATCTCCAACTACGCAGCCGCGACCCCTGGGGCGTACAACGCGACTGCAAAGCGGTCCTTTGGGCTCGGCGGCACGTGGTCCTTGGTGAAGCCCAACGCGACCTCGTCCCTCGAGCTCAAGGGCGCCCTGGACTATACGACCTATGCCACCGTGTATATCCCTACGGATGTGAACAGCGGTGAGCTGTTCAGCGAGTTCTCCGGCATGACGCGAGGGACGCTGCTGCTTGGAGGCACCAAGGAACTCACCCCGAGCTTGCTGGTGGCGCTCGCCGGCGGCGCGGGTCTGCAGTCAGAGAACTACTACGCCTCGAGCGACGCAAACGTGGAGGCGAGCACTTCGTCGACCGCCCGCTACGTCGCTCAGGCGGACGCGCGCTGGAGGATGATCGCGGAAACGCTTGCGGTGCGCGCGCACTCCGACGTCAGCTACGCTTCGGTGACACGCACTCAGTTTGCGGTCGACTCCCTGGACGCGAACGAGCCCACCACGGACTCCTTCGCGCTGATCGAGTCGACCAACCGCCTCTTTGCGGAACTCGAAATGTTTCAATTCGGTGGCGTGGTCCCGAGCGCGTTCGTCGGGCTCGACGTCTTCTCCCTCCAGGGCAGCGCCGGCTCAGCGCTGGCCTACATCCCGTCCGTTGGAGTCGGTTTGTCGAATGCGGGCTTCACTCCCTGACGCTCTTCGCCACGCCTGCTAGCGTGGCGGCGTGGGCAAGCGGGACTCCGAGGGCACCTTCGAAGCGATCCTGAGTGGCGCGCGCAAGGTGCTCGCGCGAGATGGTCACGACGGCTTCTCCCTGCGCAAGGTCGCGGACGAATGTGGCCTGCGCCTCGGCAGCGTGCAGTACTACTTTCCCTCCAAGGACGCGCTCTTCGACGCTTGCCTGCGCGAGCAAGATGACTGGGTGAACTCGCTCATCAGCTCAGGACAGCAAGCGGTGCGCGACGGCGAGTCCGTACGCTCCGTGATGACCCGGGCGACGCTCTTCTCGTTCCACGGCGTGCGTCAACAACGCAGCGTGACTCGCTTGCGCGTGGACCACGTGAACCGCAACGAAGATCGCCTGATGTTACCGGAGCTGCGGCGGACCGCCATCTGGCTCGCAGAACAAGGGATCCCCAGGGATCAAGGCGGGCTCATCGTGCACACGTTGGTCGTCGCGGTCGTCCGCTATGCGTCCTGGGACGCCACGACGCTGATGGCCGCGACCCTCACGGAAACCGAGAGCGCGGCCATCGCTGCTGTGGAGACGCACCTGACCGCTCTCGTCGCGGCGCTGATCCCAGAGCCGCCGACGTAGCGAATCGTTCCCCTAGGGGCGCCAAACGGACTCGTAGACGGCCTCCAGGTCCAAGTCGTGGGTCGCCGGTTGCCGCGCGCGGCGCTTGAAGTCCACGAACACGCCACCACCCCATTGAAGCTCGCCGACGGCCGCGCCAACGACGATGGTGGTGGTGGAGACGCGGTCTTCAACGGGGTGGCCCCGATAGTGTCTATTCCGCGAGGCAACCGGTCCTTTCGCGTCCACACGCACGTAGAGACGGAGCTCATCTGCGTGTCGCTGCGTTGGGCGCACCGGCACTTCACAGCGCGTGACCTCACCCGGCCCGAGCTCCACCTCGAAGGGTTTGGGATATAGCAGCCAGCCGTCACCCAGGCGCTTGCGCGATTCCTCTTCGAAGGAGATGCGCGCAACCCGGGGCGCGTTGACACAGCTTTGGAGCCACACCTCCAGCACCGAGTCGCGGGTGAGCCATGGGTCTGGCTGCACCATCGTCCATTGCACTTCATCGCGCTCATACAGCCCTTCTCGCCCGAAGCGCTCCCCCAAGATGTCTGGCAGCCCGCCACTTGGGTTGCGCGACCTACGCCAAACCACGAGCGCTGCGATGGTGCCGGCAACCAGCAGCACGAGCACGATCGGCGGCATGACACCAGCGCCCAAGCCAAAGACCACCAAGACGGCGGTGTAAACCGCAGCCAACAACCCCAACACCGCAGCCGTGAACAGGCTCGCGACGATTGGATCCGCACGGAATTCTCGATAGAGCACCAGGCCGGCGGGGAGCAGCACCAAGAGCCCCGCCCAAAAGGGCCCAAACGTGAACAGCGGCACGCCGACCATGATGGCCAAGAACGCCAAGGCGAACGCCGGCCGCAAGGTCATGTTCATGACCGCCGCTTAGCACGTTTTCCGCCGCCGTCCGGAACCAAGCGGAGGGCAGCCACAACAAGGCGCTCAGCGCAGGGAATCGAGCCCGTTCGCCAAGCTCTCGACCCACGTCAGGTTCATGCTGCGGCCCGTCTCGCGAAAAGCGGCGAGCAGCTGGTCCTTGTGATCGTCGTGCCCCTCGAGAGACACCTGCACGCGCCCGATGCTCGGACCCTCCACGTGCACATCCTCTTTGAACAGATACACACGGCTGATGCGCTGCCAGGGGATCACGCCGCGAAAGCTCGGCGTCGCGATGCCGAGGCCCTGCCGACTGAAGATCACATCCCCTTCATAGCGACGCTTGGCAGACTCGACGAAGAAGTACAGCGCCAGCGCGGCGAGCAGCGACAACACGATGGTCAGTCCGTGATCGCGCAGCACATCCCAGCCGAACTTCCACACGACGCAGACCAGGAACAGCGGCGGCAGCGCAAACGCAGGCAGCAGCACCGCGCGCGTGTAGGAGGTGCGCTTGGCGACGAAGCGAAGCTCCTGGATCACCGTCTCTCGGTCGCTGTTCACCAGCGAATCAAAGTCCACGCCGATGCTTCGGGCAACGGCCAGCATCGGACAGTGTCCGATTCAAACGCCTGCTTGCGTCTCACGCACGTTCACGAGACAAGCCGGTTGACTCAAGCATGCGACGTCTGCTGGACAACGAGTGGTTTGCCGGGGCTGTTGGCGTGGTGATCGGCGGCCTCATCGTTGCAGGCCTCGTGGCCCCGGTCCCGATCTGGGTGCGCCGTGTCGCGCAAGGCGTCGGACTCCTCGCGATGGCTGCGCCCGTGCTCCCATTCATCGCGCTCATCCCTTGGCACTTCATTGCCGTGCGGCGTGGACTCATTGCGCGCAGCCGCAGGCCGTTCAGCATTGCTGTGGCCGACGGAACTCTCACCGTCGAGCACGGCGCGTCTCGGACCCACTGCGATCTGAGCGAAGTCACCGTCGCTCGACGTGCTTTCAACGACAACTTCTCCGAGTCCAGGATGCTCGAGGACGCCATCGGGCTGTTCTCCGCCAACCGCCGCGAGCTCGTACGCGTCCCCGTCGCGTCTACGGGCATCGATGAGCTGATCCGCGCCTTGCGCCAGCGCAATATCCCAATCGACGACGTGCCCGTGAGCGCACCAACCTTCCTCGATTGAACCCACGTTCTCTGCAGCGCGAGTCGCAGCCGGGTTTGGGGGTGAGGGGTGCGCCTTTGCGACCGCGCGGTGACACGTCAAAGCAGTGACTCGAGTCTCCCCATGATTCGTGTCAGACTCAGCCCATGGGCAGGCGATTGTTGAACTCCGAGTCCTATGCGAACGGCGAAGATTGCGATGACGAAGCGTGCCACAACGCCAGCGTGACGCTGAAGTGAATACCATGGTCGCCAACTCTCGCCTTTTGATCGCGTTATTGGCCTGCCTCGCGCTGAGCCTCGCGGGCTGCATCGGCGGCAAGACCTGCACCCTGATGGGTTGCGTCAGCGGTGTGCAGCTAAACCTCGCGGAATCGGTCTCCACTGAGGGCGAGCTCCTCATCACCGTCGAGGCGGACGGCGAGACGTTCAGCTGCACCCAAATCGACGGCGTCGCCAACCACTGCCCAGACTTCGAATTGCGGAGCAACACTCGCCTGCGCGAAGTCATCTTCCAGAATCACACGCCACGGAGCCTGCACCTTCGCATGCAGAGCAACGGCACAGTCGTCGTGGACCAGGACGTCACCAACATCAGCTACCAACGCTCCTACCCAAACGGCGAAGACTGCGACGACGGGTGCGCATACGCTGAGGTCGAGCTTCGCCAGCAGATGTAGGGTGACGCCACCCAGGTCAAGTCGCAGTCGTGAGCCCCGAAGCCCCAGTGAACCCGAAGCCACAGTGAGCCCCGAAGTCGCAGTACCCAGCTATCCGCTGCTCTCAGAAAGTTAATACCGCGTCGTGCCCGCCTTCGACGCCCAACAGCTACGCGAGTTCAAGCAGCAAAGCAGCGCCATCCTGATCGATGCGGAGTGCCGTCGCTTTCGCTACGCGCCGGCGGCCCGCAAAGAAGGGCGCCTCGAATACGAAGCGCAGCTCTCGCTCGAGGAGGCCAAGCGCCTCGTCTGCCAGGCGGTGATTGCGGGCGAGCCTCGCAGAGCTATCGAAGCGTGTGAGTCGATGCCCGCCATTGCCCGGTACTTCACCAGCGACTTCAACCCTGAAGACTTCGTCCCAGATCCGCGGCGCAGCGCGGGCAGCGTGCGTATCCTCACGGTACTACTGCTCGCTGCGACCGTTGCCGCGCTGTTGCTCGCCAACGGCTCTTATGGCCCTTCGGCCCTCGCTGCCATCGCGGTGATCGGCGCCTTTGCCTTGAGTCGGAAGTTCACGAGCCGCGCGCGATAGCCCCTGGTGAATCGGTCGTCGTAGGTCGGCGGCGCGGGCCATAGGAGTTGAATTGCTTCAGCTATTGGGCGAGTGAGGTGTGGGATGCATACGCGAGCGTCACGCCGACAGCGGACCATGCTAACCGCCTCTTGATGAGTCGTTGGGGGGGACTATGCATGGCGGCGCTGCTGCTCAGCTGCGCTGGCGCACAGAGTTCGGCGCGCGCACCGGAGGCAATGGAAGTTGCGGAGGAGACCGCTGCGCCTCACCCCCAACCCACTCCCGAGGGAACGCCTACGTGGACGCGCTTCTCGGAGTTGGGCGGCAATGTTCCGGCGACTCACGCAGAGCTCGACGACTTGAAGGCTCAGTCAGCGTACGTCGCGACGGTGCGCGGCCGCGTCATCTGGATGGACTTGAGAGATGCGCCGACGCGGGCGTTGCTCCCAACGGTCAGAGGTCCCGTCACGCTGACGCTGAGTGATCCGACGCCCGAGCTGATCGCCGCGGTGAATGACGTCGCACAGCGTTACCCCGTGGAAGTGCTCTGCGAGCTGCAGTGGATGGCAGAGCTGGACGAGCCGCGGGATTTGACGGTGCTCGAAGGGTTGAAGCAGGTGGAAGGGCTTTCAATCAACCTCGGCCGGGGGCAATCGGAGCTGCCCGACTTTCGCAACTTTGCGCGCTTGAAGCGGTTAACCGTCAACGCGCCCGACTCCGGCGAGAACCTCCCGGAAATAGTCCCGAGGACGCTGGAAGAGCTCGACGCGGTCGCCGACTTTTCGTCGGAGGGCTTCTATAACTTCGTGGAGCTCCCGCACCTGCGCCGCTTGTGGGTACCCAATAACCCCGCGGACTTCGAAGGGCTGAGCAACTCCGAGACCATCGAGGAGCTCAGCGTCACGCTCCAGCTCAGCCAAGAAGATGTCGCAGAGCTGCGCGGCTTGAAGAAGCTCCGGGTGCTGCAGCTCACGACCAACCGAGACCCGGCGGCGTTCAAGGCGCTGGCTGATCTACCGCAGCTGAAGGACTTGAGCTTTCCCGTGATGGGTTTCGACCAGGAGGGGATTGCACCGCTCAACGGACTCACGCAGCTCGAAGCCCTCGAGCTTCTCTATCCGCGCCGCACGGAAACGCTGCTCGCGGTGGCGAAGCTGAAGAAGCTGCGCAAGCTCACGCTGCGCGGCGCCAAGCTGAGCCGCGCTGACTTACAAAGCCTGGCTCGTCTCCCGCTGACTGAGCTGGAGCTCTCGACCTGCAACTTCGACGCGGACAGCGCCCCGGTCTTCGCAAGCTTCACTCAGCTCCACCGCCTGAATCTGATCCATTCTCTGGCGGACAACCGCGTGATCGCTGCACTGAAGAAGCTCTCAGAGCTGCGTCACCTCGGCGTCCCCGCAAACGTGGATGATGAGGCAGTCGCGGACCTACGCGACTTGGATCAGCTGCGTGAGCTCGACCTGCGCGGCAGCAAGATCAGCGAAGCCAAGCTTCCCGTGCTCGCCGCGCTGCCCGAGCTGCGCAAGCTGTGGTTCACCGCGACCCCAAGCCGCGCGACCACTGCCAAGCTGGTCGCGACGCCGCAGCTGTTGTTCTTCTCTGAAGGTCCCAGCAAGCTGAACTGCCCAGGGAGTGACTGGCCGGAGTCGTGCCAGTGAAGGTTACTTCGACCTAGCGCGCGCCTTACCTGCGCGAGACCCCAGGAGCTCCTGGCGGCTGCTCACACCGAGCTTCGAGAAAATCGCGGCGACTTGGTTTGCGACGGTGTTCGGCGAGGTGCCGCGTTTCCGTGCGATTTGCGCATTGGACGCGCCGCTGAGTAGCGCCTGATAGACGTCGGCTTCGCTCTCGGTCAGCTCGACAGGGGCACTCTGAGAGGGCTCGCTCCAGACCCGTAGCTCCATGCCCTCTACACTGAGGAGCTTCGCGGGCTGCTTGAGCAAGGTGGTGAGTAGGGACGTGGTTTCCCACTGGGATGATGTCCCGAGCTTTCTCCCGATGTTCACCACGTGGGTGCCGACGGTACTTGGCGACACACCCAGCTCGTAGGCGATCTCCTTCTGGGAGTCTCCCCGCGCGAGCCGGGTGGCCACGCGACGCTCTCCGGCGCTGAGCGCCCGGGGATCGAGCTGGCGATCGGCGTTCACATGGGCAACGACGAAACGGCGTCCGTCGCGATCGAACTGATCGATCAGCGACCAGCGGCCGGTGACCATTGGCGTCCAGGTCTCCAGCGCATCGGCGCTTCGACGGCTGCTACCTCGGGCACGGTCGATGGCGCGAGCCGCTTTCGAGAGCGCGGTCAGGGCGCTGCGCTCCGTCGCGTCACCATTCGCGTGGAGCACCTTGCCGTGCGGATCCAAGAGGGCTCCACCCTTCGGCGCCTCCACCTGCTGGGGCTCCGCCTCCAGCGCACAACGCAAGCGGTAGCCGGCTGCGAGGTGGCTCATCACCCGTTGCCAACGTTTGATCGTGGCGAGGGGGATCACACACGGCTTGCTCGAGGGGGCGACCAACGCCAGGCCCCGAGTGTGCCCCGGCGTCCACGCCATCAACGTGAAGATGTCCGCCGCGCCCGTCGCCCGATCGGCTTCCTCCATCACCGCGCTATCGACCCGCTTCCGCTTGACCAAGCCCTGGAGCGTGTCGACCGACGGCGCATAAACCAGCAGTGGCGCGATCAGCTCCGGCCGCAGATTCGAACACACACGCTCGAAGTAGTCGTAACTCTCCTGACCAACCCAGGTCTTGGGGCTCGCCGACCAAGCCTGATGGGGGGTCCCAGAGACTTCGAGCTCGGCCACGAACACGCCGCGATCCTGCTCAATCGCTGGCGCGATGAGATGACGCAGCCGAGCAAGCCACTCCACCTTGCTGGAGCGCAGGTCGTAGGCGCATTCAGCCACGGTAATCGCGTCAAACGCGCGCTGGTGTTGACGTGCCATGTTTCGAAGTCGAAGCAGTCAGGCTACCGAAGCGACCAAACGGGGCCATAGGCATTTCTTCTAGTCGGAAACACCGGCAGCGCGTTTCCACGCAGCAACTATGCTTCCACGCGCGAATCGAATAAATGCCTACAGCCGGTCGAGCGACGCCCGGCTATCGCCTGGGCGATGTCCCGCAACTCACGTCGATTGTCTTTGGGCGCCGCCTTGCTTGCAGGTGCGGCCGTGTGCTCGATTCACTCCCTCGCCGCCGCACAGGAGGCGACTCCCTGCAATCCCGCTTGCGGCGAGGGCCAGCAATGCGTGAACGGGGTCTGCATGGTCCCGGCTCCGCCGCCAGGTGCCGCTCCGCCGCCAGGTGCCGCTCCGCCGGGTGCCGCTCCGCCGCCTGCCGCTCCGCCGCCCGCTGCTGCTCCACCGCCAGGCGCCGCTCCGCCTCCGGGTGCTGCTCCACCGCCAGGGCAAGGCTATCCCCCGGGCCAGGGCTATCCTCAGGGAAACGGTTATCCGCCCGGTGGTGCACCGCCGCCCGGGCAGATGGGCTATCAGTCTGGGCCGCCAGCTGCGCCGCCTCCACCCGCCGCGCAACCTGAAGAGCGCAGCTGGGCGCTCAGCTTCAAGGGCGGCGCGTTGCTTCCAGGCTCGATGTACGTCGAGATCGCCGACGAGACCTTCGACACGGAGATGGGCGGCCTCTTCATGGCGCGCATCGAAGGCTACGTCGCACCGAAGGTCTCCGTGGGCGCACAAGCCATGCTGGCTTACCCAACGCTGAACGTGAGCGGCGTGGGAGACCAAGATCTCAGCTTGGCGAACTTCGCTCCGGTGCTCATCGCGCACTTTGGCTCCGACGCGTTCCAGATCTCTCCAGGCATCGCCCTTGGCTATCAAACCATCGACTCCGACGACCTCGACTCCAAGGTAGAGGGCTTCAGCCCGGGAGCGTTCGTGGAGCTGAGCTTCCCGCTCTCCAAGGTGCTGCGCGGCTCGGGCGAAGTCGGCTTCATCAGCCAACCTTCTGGCGGCAACGAAGACACCGAAGTGACCTTCGGGCCCATCTTCTACCTCGCCGCTGGTCTCTCGTTTGGCGGCTGAGCGACACCTCATCACGCAAGAGCCGAGGGCCCTTCGGATCGCAACAAGCTGGGGGGGAGAGGGCAGTCGCCGATGGTACTTTGTTCGACGGAGGAAGCCCCATGTCGTTCGAGTCCATCCCCGAGACGTTGCGCCAGGAACTATCGAGTGAGCCACTGCCCGTCGCTGAGCAGTGGCGTGAGCTCATCGGAGACATCGTGCCCGCCGACGTGGCGCGCCACGAACCGGAAGACGGCGGCTTCTTGTTGTCGCACCCGAAGCAGCTGCTAGAGGCTGAAAATTGCTTCGAGCAAGCGATTGTCCACGCTGGGAGCTCGCGCACGGTCGAGCCAGTGCTCCAGGCGTTGACCCTGGTTTTCTTCCTCACGGAAATCCCTGGGGACGGCGACACCTTCATGCTCCAGGTGACGAACGCCGGGGACACTGCCCACGTCGTGAACTGGTCTCACGAAGAAGGCTTCTTCACGGGTCCCGTCGCGTGGGACATCCCGAGCGTGCTCAGGATCGTGAAGGTCTGGGAGAGCAGCGACGACACGGCCAAGCGGCGCGAAGACCTGACCCCCGCCTTTGGCCGCGTCAATGCGTCGCCGTGGCCCTTCTCCTTCATCAGCGAACGGCTGATCGACGATGAGGTGCTGGAGAGCGAAACCGAGCTCAACCGTGAAGGCGAGCGGCCTCGCAACCTGCTCGATGTGGTTCAGCCGCGCGCCTGGTGGCTGGCCCACGCACTCCTGGATCAGCCCTTCGATGCGAACGCGCTGAAGAATCAGCTCGAGTGGGATCCGACGAAGACCCTCGCTGGCCCCCACATGGCGAACTTTCCACCAACGGGGTTGTACTGGCTGTGGCGCAGCTACTTCTTCGGTGAAGCGTGGCTGGACGACATCATCGCTGCCACGCGGAACAGCAAGAGCCGCCTGGTGCGCGATGCGGTCAAGCTGGTTGAAGAGCTTCGCAACGAACAGCGGCGCGAAGTCGGCGGCATTGATCTAATCAAGGTACGCCAAGCCGTCCAAGGGATCCTCGCCAAGTTGCGCAACCCTTACCCCGAGGAACTGACCTCCGGTTCGGTGAAGTTCGTGCGCGATGACAGCCTCGTCTCGCACCTGAGCGATGCCCCTGCGCCGCACCCGAACCCTCCAGAGCCGGCCAAGGACCAGCCGCTGAGCCCTTGGTGGAACACGAACTATCCAGCGATCGGCGTCTCCGGCGATGGTCGCATGCTGGTCTCAGGTCACCGCGCTCACCCCCGCGCCGGCAAGCACCCATCCATCCCGCGGAGCATCCCCTCGGTGTTCGAGATCGACGCCGAGGGCAAGGTGCTGATGACCAGCGACGCGGATCAGGTGAAGGCCGCTCACTACGTCACCAACGACCTGTTCGTCTTCGCGTTCCAGCAGAGGGTGAGCCTGTTCGAGCGTGTCGGCACCCGCGGAGTTGCCACCCAGCAAGCAACCACGGTCCACGACGGCACGCTGTTCACCGACGAAGGTCGCACCATCGTGCGCTTCAGCGGCTTTCACAACTACAACATCAACGGCCGCGACGCGCGGCTAGTCGAAGTCTTCCGCGTGGACGGCGGCGTGCTCAAGCAGATGTGCAAGGCCGAGCTCGAGCTTCCTCAAGCGGCGCTCGTGGATGGTGCGCTGGTGGTCGGCAACACCGAGAAGGGTGTCGCATTCCGCGCGGATTTGTCCGAGGTCAAGACCAAGGACTTTCAGGTGCCGACCTTGGGCAAGAGCTTCGCGGTGCGGCCCAAGCTCGACGCCCGCGAGGGGCCCGAAGTGGCGATGGAAGCACTCAACCCGCTCAACGACTGGGCGTTCCCGATGCCCAACGGCACTTGCGTCATCTTCAAGTACAACGGCACGACGTTCGACTTCTGGATCGGCGACGACCAAGGCGCGCGTCCCTTCGAACCTGCGATCGGCGGCACCCCCGTCGACTACCAGATCTTCGACGAGAGCCACGCGGCGCTGATCGCCAATCGCGCGTCGGTGTGGGAAGCCGATTTCAACACCGGCAAGGCGACGTTCCTGTTCGAGAGCGCCGGGTCGGATCCCCTGGCCATCGTCGGGCGCGGACTTGCGCAAGTCGTCGACAACGATCTGGTCCTGCATCGCCCGTCAGAAGCCGGCTACTCGCAGACGCGAATTCCTCTCGGAAACGACTGCAAGCTCCACGGCTCAATCATGCAAGGCCGCGTGCTCGCGCTCCAAGCCGCCGGCTCACCCTTGGTGCTCCTGGGCGTCGGTGAAGCCGGCGTTCACCTGCTGTGCGCCATGGATCCCGCCGACGAGCGCGCAAGCTTCGCCGTGGAGGAGTACGAGAACCCGCGCGGCATTCACCGCCTCGAGCTCGTCGGCAAAGACAAGCGTCTGTGCTTCCGTGGCTTGGCGGCTGCGCTGGACAAGCTGGCGGACTACCCCCAAATCCACACGGTCCCCGCCGAACCCTGGAAGCAACGCCCCATCGCGTAAACGCGGCAAAAAGCGGACGCCACCACTCGTTCGTTGGTCCGGCGGCATCGACGCTTGTAGCTAGCTGACGGTTCAGCTAACTACAAGCTGTGATACTGCGCGGAATCGTTGTGGTGCTGGGCCTGTGCCTCGTCTTGCCCATGGGTTGCTCGTCTGAAGATGATGCGCCAGCGTGCTTCTCCAACCGGGACTGCACGACTGATGACCCGAGTCAGGACGTCGCTTGTCGCTGCGACTTCGATGCGGGCCGTCAGAAGTGCGTCGTGCTAGCGAAGCCGGGAGAGCCCTGCGTCTACAGTGACGATTGCGAGTTCGACGGCTACTGTGCGGTTCTCTCTGACGGCGATCATCGATGCGTCACGCGAGGTGGCATCGGCGCCCAGTGCAACGACACGACCTTCTTCTGCAGAAAGGACCTCTACTGCGACGAAGGGACGTGCGTCGCGGGGTACCTCAACGAAGACGATGAATGCCGCGCGGATACGCAGTGCTTCCCTGGTTATATCTGCGACCACGAGCTCTCACCTGATCTCTCCCTGGGCCTGTGTCGCCTCAAGTTCAGCCCAGGCGCTACCTGCTACTTCAACAGCTACTCGTGCACTGCAGGTTTCTACTGTGGTTCCGGCCGCGTCTGCACTCCACAGCTCGAGGACGAAGCGGAGTGTTCCGAAGACTACGCCTGTCGATCGGGTGACTGCTTCTACGGAAGGTGCACCCGGAACCCCGAACTCAATTGCAAGTAGCCACCCGGCTTTGAAACAGCGGTCTAACGCAGCAGCTCAGCCTGGGTTTGGGGTGAGGCGCGGTGTACGCTGTCGCGCTGCCCATGAGCGACGAACAGCCTCCCCCCGAAAAGGCCACCCAAGGCACCGAGCTTCAGGGGCAAGTCGTCAAGCCGCCGTACCCCACTGACGATGGCCATGTCGTCGTCGAAATCCTGGCGGAAGACGGCGCACACGTGCGTGGCCTGTTCAAGGACTCGGGCTACGACGCAGACGTCGGCCGAGAAGGCACCCTGGCCCACCGCCAGCTGGCGATGCGCCTCTTGGATGAGCTAGACGCCCAGAGTCCACTCACCCCCCTGCTGCAGGAAGCGCATCGCATGCGCCGTGCCGCATGGAAACACAACACGAGCTACGACCTGTCCCGCCGGGGCCAACTGCTCGGCCCCCCAGAGCCCGGCGTCGTCACCCAGCCCGGGCGAAACACGGGAAAGAAGCTGGTCGTGCTCCAGGTCGAGTCCCTCGGCGTGCAGTACGAAGTCGCGCTCTTCGAAGACGGATTCGTGGTCGAGTGGGTGGACGACTGGGACCTCACCACCGAACAGGGACGCCACGACGCCTGCGCGACCGGGGTCAACTGGGTGCTCGAGCACCCCGAAGAAGCCGCGGCGCTGGGCCTACAAGTCGACCTGTTTCGCCTCTTCTACGAGTGACGTCCGCAACCAGCTCGCGCTCCCACCGATAGGAGCGGCGTGTCAGAACAACGTCCGACTCACGATGCCTTGTTTCGTGGCACCTTTGGTCGACCAGACAACGCGCGGGGACTCCTTCGTCATTGGCTCCCTTCAAGCCTGACCGACCTCGCCGTGTGGGATTCACTTCGGCTTGAGGATCCAAGCGGCCTCGATGAGGACCTACGGCCCTACTACAGCGACCTGCTCTTCTCCCTGACCTACAGGCCAGCTCAAGGGGAGCGCTCAGCAGCAACGCACCCGCACGACCTCATGGTCTACGTGCTCGTAGAGCACCAGTCTACGGTCGACCCACGTATCGCGTGGCGCATGCTGCACTACATTAGCCTCGCGCAGCGTCGCTACCTCGCGGATTCTCCAGAACGAGACATCCCCATCGTCGTCCCCGTGCTCGTGAGCAACGCGACGAAGCCGTGGCCACATGCGCTGGACCTACACTCGGCGTATCCCGAAAGCCTTCGCGCTCTCCCACAGGTCCAACCGCACGTCGCGCAACTTCACGTGATTCTTGACGACTTGCCCGCAACGACCATCGAGGAGTTGGTGCAACGTCAACTCACGGACATGGCGGTGGTGGCGCTCTGCATGCTGAGGGACGCACGCCGCTTCAACCGACTCCTCAGCTCGATTCCGCAGTGGATCGGTCATCTGAGGCGAGTTCTCCACAGCCAGCCTGGCGACTACGCGATCTTGGTGCAGTATCTGAACTCGCTCACCACCGCCGAGCAGCGCGTCCCACTTTGTGACACAATCCTCCGAGAGGCACCCGACATGGCGCAGCAATTCTTGAGCTCTCTAGACGACCTTTGGAACCGAGGCGAGGAGCGAGGTCGAACTGAGGGTCGTATTGAAGGCCGAACCACCATGCTTCGTGAGCAACTGGAAGTGAAGTTTGGCGCGCTCCCGGCGTGGGTCGATGAGCGGCTGCGCAGCGCCACGGATGAACAAATCAGGGAGTTTGCGAAGCGCATCCTCACGGAACAGAGCCTCGAGGCGACGCTGGCGACTGCCGAGCGGTCCTGACAAGAATCACCCAGCGCCCGATAATGGCGCAAGCGGACCGATGCGGTGCAGTGCTATCCACGGCCCATGAGGCACTGGAGAGGGCTGCTCACAAGTTGTGCGGTGTGTCTTGCGAGCTGCAGTGGGGCGACCCTCTCCCCCAACCAACCTGTCGTGGTCGCCAACGAAGCGGAAACGGACGAGGTCGAGGGTAAGGCTCAAGCGCAGAGGCAGGTGTGGACGTACTCTGTGTTGCTGCGCTCGCTGCTGCCGGTGACGGCGGACGAGCTGGATGATTTGCAGGCGGAGTCGCTGTACAGCGCGAGCGTACACGGGCGCCTGGTGTGGCTCGACTTGCATGGTAAGAGCGCGCGGCAGCAGCTGAAGCGCGTGCAGGGGCCAGTGTCGATCACCCTGGGCAATCTGTCCCCGGAGCTGCTCCAGCAGGTGGACGACGTCGCCAAACATTACCCCGTGGCAATTCGCTATGAGCCACCGGTGCACGCACCGCAACCTGCGGACGCATCCAGCAGCGATGAAGAGGCCGCGGCGGCTCAGCAGGATTTGTCTGCCCTCGGCAGCCTGCGCCATGTGCAAGCGCTGGTGCTCAGTGCAGGCCTGGTGGGTGACTTCCCCGACTTGCGCAAGTGCACGGCGCTGAGGCACCTGGAGGTGCTCGAACCGGAGACCCAGGGTGAGCTCTACGAGCGCCTGCCGACCGGGCTCGAGGAGCTGGTGGTCGGTTCTGTCGCGACCACGGGTTCGCCGAAGGCGCTGCTGCGCCTCACCAAGTTGCGGCGCCTGGAGCTCAGCAACTCCCGGGAGTCCCCGCTGCGTGATCTCACAGGCC
This sequence comes from Polyangiaceae bacterium, assembly GCA_020633205.1. NCBI lineage: Bacteria > Pseudomonadati > Myxococcota > Polyangiales > Polyangiaceae > Polyangiaceae bacterium. The sequence goes on along the minus strand of JACKEB010000014.1, from coordinate 257,686 downwards.
TCAAGGCGCTCGAAGATCTCACCGTCGGCGACTACCTGCTCGACGAGGACCTCAAGCACCTGACGGCGTTGCCCAAGCTGCGGCGCTTCGTCACCGCTTCGCCCCTCACGAACGAGGCCCTGCGCTACCTCGCGCGGCTCCCCCAGCTGCGCGCCCTGGGCCTGCGCCAGAGCCATTTCGACGACGACGGCGCCATCAAGCTCGGGGAGCTGACCCAGCTAACGGAGCTCACGCCTCCCCAAGACCTGCGCACCGACAGCCTCATGCGCTTGGCCGGGCTCAAGAACCTGAAGGCGCTCTACCTCCACGACTCGCACCTGATCGATAGCGGCCTGCAACACCTCACCACCTTGACCCAACTCGAGATCCTCGACGTCGGCGGCAGCGGACTCACCGACGCCGCCGCACGCAGCATCGACCAGTTCACCAACCTACGCACCCTCGACCTCAGCTCGACCACCGTCGGCGACGAAACCGCCCGCGCCCTCAGCACCCTAACCAAGCTGCGTCGCCTCAACCTGCAATACACCGGCATCACCAACGCCGCCGTCCCCGCCCTGCTCAACCTCAAAGAGCTGCGCACCCTCCACGTCAACACCACGAACCTAGACGGCGACGCCTTCATCGCACTGCTGGCGCTGCCCAACCTCCACCGCTACTACGCCACCACCGGTGAAGCCGACCTGCGCGCCGCAGACCGCATCCGCGGGGATTTACGGCTGATAGACTACTATCTAGTCGACTGTGAGCATCGGAGGATCCGCTTGCCGGAGTCGGAGTGTGAAGACAACTAGCTCCCGAGCGGCGCTAGCAGGTCGTCGAGCAGCGCCTCATCCAGCTGAAGGGCACGCGCCCCGCCGCTGAGCAGAGCCTCGGCAAGGTCTGCCTTTCGAGCCTGCAGCGCGACGATCTTCTCCTCCACGGTTCCGCGCGCAATCAAGCGATGCACGAACACCGGCTTCTCTTGCCCGATACGGTGAGCGCGGTCCGTCGCTTGCGCCTCCACGGCGGGGTTCCACCACGGGTCGTAGTGGATCACCGTATCCGCCGCCGTGAGGTTGAGGCCCACCCCACCCGCCTTGAGGCTGATCAAGAACACGGGCACCTCGCCGCTCTGAAAGAGCTCGATCTGGGTCTTGCGGTTCACCGTGCTGCCAGTGAGATAGGCATAGGGAATTCCGGCGTCCAGCAGGTCCGCGAGCAGCAGCTCGAGCATCTCCACGAACTGCGAGAAGATGAGCACGCGGCGCCCCTCCGAGAGCAGCGTCTGCAGCAGCTCACTCAGGAACTTGCGCTTCGCGCTGGGCACGTTTCGCCGCTGGTTGGTCTTCACCAGGCTCGGATCGCAGCACACCTGACGCAGCTTGAGCAGCGCATCCAGCACCACGATGCGCGAGAGCGCCAGACCTCGCCGTGCAATTTCCTCGCGGACTTGCTTGTCCACCAGCTTGCGCACCGCTTCGTACAGGTCGCGCTGCGGCGCACCAAACTCGATATGGTGAGTGATGACTGTCTTTGGGGGCAGCTCCTTCGCCACTTCTTCCTTCGTGCGCCGGAGCAGGAGCGGCGCCACTCGACGCCGAAGGGCCTCCATGCGCGCAGCGTCGCCGTGCTTCTCGATGGGGCTGCGAAAGGCCTGCGCAAACGCTCGCTCGCTACCGAGCGCGCCTGGCACAGCGAACGCGAACTGACTCCACACCTCCCCCAGGTGATTCTCGAGCGGCGTCCCGGTCACTGCGATGCGCTGCTGCGCCTTAAGTCTCCTCGCGGAATTCGCAGTAGCGGTCTTGGGGTTCTTGATGGCCTGGGCTTCATCCAGGATGGCGACATCCCAGGGGATGGGGGTGAGGAGCGCCTCGTCCCGATGCAGCAAGCTATAGCTCGTCAGCACGAGATCGCACTCCATCAGCTCTGCCTCGCGCGCCTGGCGCTCGGCGCCGTGCCAGAGGACCACGCGCAGCTTCGGCGCAAACTGCTCGAGCTGCTCCGCCCAGGAGACGAGCACGCTGGTAGGCGCCACGACCAAGCTCGGCCCCTTGGCGAGCTTCTTGTGTTTCCGCGCGACCAGGTGTGCGAGCAACTGCACGGTCTTGCCAAGGCCCATGTCGTCGGCGAGCACCGCACCGACGCCGTGCTCCCCGAGCAGGCCGAGCCAGGCGACGCCTTGCGCCTGGTAGTCGCGCAGGGTTGCCTTGAAGCTCTTCGGGAGCCTGGGGCGAGGCAGCGCTCCGCCGGTGAGGGACTCACGTAGCTTGCGCAGACCCTTGCCCGTCTTGCTGTCGAGGCCTAGCGTTTCCGCGAGGTCAAGCGCCTGCCAGCGACTGATGCGGCGCCGCTCGAGCTGCTCCGAGGTCGCGAGCTCGATGACGGTATCGACGAGGGGACGAATGCGGTCGAGCTGTACTTCCGCCAGGCGCCCTGACGGCAGCTCGACGAGCATCGACTCTCCCTCACCCCCGAAATCGTCGCCGTGGGCGATGCCTCGAAGCAACATGGAGAGCAGGCTGATGCGCTCCCCTTGCACGTCGACGCCGAAGTCAAGCTCGAACCAGTCGTTTCCGCTCGGTTCCAGATCGGTGAAGTAGTCGACGGCCTCGGCGATCTCGAGGCTGTACGAAGGGTCGTAGACGACCTCGACGCCCCGAGCCTCCAAGAAGGGCCTGCCCACGCTCTGGAACATGCCCCACTCGAGCGCGTCGGGCTGAGCCCAGTGATCCACAGGGTCGATCTCAGGCAGAAATCCCATGGCCTCCAGCGACTGCCTCGCGTCTTCCTCCGCGTAGAAGTCGCGAACCAGGCGGATCCGTTCGCCGCCGATCTCGAGGAGCGTCTGCTTGGGCGGGTCGTCATCGGCGGGCGCCAGCACGTCTTCGTAACGAAACTCGAGGCGCCCCAGGTGTTCCTTCTGTCCATTGGGCAGCTCCTCGCTGAAGATCACGAGACGCGCCTTCGGGCGTCCCTGCACGACGCGGGTCGGCGTCGTGTTCGGGACCGGCAACCCGTGTTGCTGCAAGGTCGCAGCGAGGCTCGGCGCTTGTTCCTCACGGATAGGCGGCGCGGCGAGCCACTTCGCGACGTCGCCAGCAGCGCGGATCTCCCCCGTCGAACCGTCGCGAGCGTCGACGTAGTAAGGCGGATCCGTACGCACGATCAAGAGCGCTGGATCCCCGAGCTCCACGACGGTCCTCAGCAGCCCGTCCCGCTCTGCCCAGCCAAGCTTTCCGATACGTGGCGGGCCGGCCACGAGCTGCACCTGACGCAGCTCCGAATCCGCACGGCAATCCATGAGCAAGCGCTGCGTGTCGAGCGCGGCCTTCAACCCGAAGGCACCCAGGCGGCCGGTGAGCCTCGCCTCTGCACGCTTGTCCCAGGCCAGGCTCTCGATGGCTGCGTCGAGCCCCTCCCGCGAGTGCTCCCCGCCGATGACTCGCAGCGCCCCCGCCATGCTGATACCGTGGGCGTAACTCCAGTCGCCGCTCGGGGTGCGACGCTGAGTGTGAAGGGTGATCGACGCCTGTTCCCCCACAAAAGCGAGCACGAACACGAGGCGATCCCGCTGCGGCGTTGGCTCGTCCTTCCACGAACCCAGCCAGCGCTGCACCGCGGACGACGTGGACGTTCCGCTCCCATCTAGCGTCACTCGGTCCGCGCTCGAGCGCTCGCCAGCGCCATGCTTGGTCGCAACCGCGAACAGCACCGCCGCCACGTGCTTGCACTCGGAGCGCCAGCTGCAAGTGCAGCCCAAGCCCCCCGTGAGCCAGCCATCAACGCGATAGCTCCCTCGACCTCGAGAGCTCTTCACGATGCAGGCGAGTTGCCCCGTCTCATTGAGGCTCACCGGCCCGACGCTTCCCGTGACAAGCAGCTCAACGCCCAACCGCTGCGTGCCCACCGCCATGAGCTTGAATGCCCGCATCGCGACGTCGGTCCAACCAAGAGCAAGGTCCCGGCTCACGCCCCGGTTGAAGCATGACGCGGGAACCGAGCGCAAGGGCGATCCCGCTGACCAGGAAGCGCCGCCAAAGAGCTCCCCAAGCACCTGAACGACGTCGCCCCCACGTGATCCGCGAGGCAATAGCCGAGGGCGGAGAAGAAGCCGAAGAAGTTGAAGGAAACGCGCAGCCCCTATGCTGAACGCTTGTCCATGAAAACGAGGCGTACTACACTTCCGTCGTGGCACGCGGACCCCGCAATTCCTCGTCGATTTACGACGCACCAAGCTACTCGATAGCCGAGGCGGCGCGCCTCATCGGTGTTCCTCGAACGACGCTTGGCGCGTGGGTGAACGGACGAGTTACGCTTCCAAGGCTGGACGTCGTTCGGTTCAAGGTGTGATCAAGCCCGCGGCCAGCGGGTACCTCTCGTTCACCAATCTCGTTGAAGCCTTCACGCTAGCTGCGATGCGGCGGGAGCATCAGGTGAAGCTAAGTCAAATCCGCGCGGCAATTCACCTCGTCGAGCGCGAGCTTGGCGTCAGCCCAAGACAATCGTGATCGATCCGAACTTGGCCTACGGCAGACCGATTCTCTACGGAACCGGAATTCCAACCAGGATCATTGCGGACCGCTTCAAGGGGGGCGACTCACTGAACGCGCTCGCAAAGGACTACGGGGTAGAGGTAGCGTTGATTGAAGAAGCGGTCCGAGCGGCAGCGGCTTGAAGAGCCATTCACCTTCTTCGTCGATAGGTGCCTCGGGTCGGTTGAAGTTCCAACCGCTCTCACCGCCGTAAGCGGGTGGTGCTTGTTGGTTTGGCGCTGAGGTGCGGTGCGGGCGGTTCAGGGCGCTCAAAGGCGCTTGTCCTGCTTCCGTCGCGCTGTCGCCCCCGATGCGAACCCGTAGGAACCTCGCATGCGCGCACTGACTACTCGGAGCACCTCCGCGGTGATAGACTCGCGGAATGGCGATTCGGCTGGACGAGAAGGCGCAGGAGAACCTGGAGGCCGCACGTCACTTGTTGGACCGGGAAGCCGCCGACCTCTGCAGTGCCTCCGCATCTCGCGCCTACTTCGCCGCGTATCTGGCGGTCGCGGACCTGGCTCTCCAACGCGGGCACCGTTATCCCGACGGAAACTACTTTCGTCACAACGAGTTCCCCCAGCTCGCGCGTACCTGGCGCCTGCTGACGGATGATCAGCGGGACGACCTGGCTCTCATCCGCGACCGCCGCGTGAAGGCAGACTACACGCAGGACTTCGTCGACGTCTCCGAGGCCAGCGAAAGCCTAGAGATAGCCGAGAGTTTCGTCGGGCTCCTAGAGGAGGTGGCCCCATGACGACGCGTGAGGAGTGGGCCGAGCGAATCCAGGCGTTCACGGGCAGGCCAGTCCGGTGGGCGCCGGCGGACCAGCTGTGGGGCGACTACGACGGCCGCAACAACACGATCGAGATCTTCAACGTGGACGGGCCGGAGCAGCGGGAACTCTATCACAGATTACGCAGCCTACGCGAGGACCTGGAAAGCAAGCTGGGCGCCTTGATCGTGATCTTCCACACTCGCAAGGAATCGCAGCGCCTGTACTCTGACTTCATCACGAGGCAGTGGGTGGCGGAAGCCGAGGCGGCGAAGCGAATCACACCCCAACTGGCGTCAGGCCCGCGGCTCGCAACCGACGTGGAGCAGACCGAGTTTCCACCTCGCCGTGAAGAGGCAGCCTGATGCTGTTTAGCGCGCAGAGGGTCCGATCCACGGAGGGCGCCTTGGGCGTCAATCTCTTCGCCTACGAGTATCTTGCCCCTCTGCCGCAACCGTTTCCGAGCGACTTCAAACCCGACGGTCGTCGAACGCGCCTAACCAACAAGGATTGGCCTGTGCCTCCCGGAGGAAACGACGTGTTGAGCTACCTGGACGTCGTCATTCGACCGCAGCTAGATGCGTACGAACGACTCGAGTTCCTCGCTTCGCTGAAGCATCGACTCCCACCCGGCAATCCGTCCACTGCGGCCTGCGACCAGGGGTGGGCTCGCTTCTCCTGCCAAGCAAGGCTCCCCGACCGCACTGAGCTGGCCGCGCTAGTGGGTCACCTAGTGTTGTGGGTCAACGAACTCAACCAAGCCGATCAGAACGCACTCAGCTAGCCCCGGCGCACGTCGATGTACGCCGGGGCCGCAGGCGCTAGGTCGCTCGCTTCAGGACCCAGTACGCTCCCTTGTCAGCCGAATTGACGGGCGGAAAAATCCTTCCAGCATCCAGCGTGATCACCCGCTCTTCCGATGTCGGCGCTGGAAGGCGTGTGCCATCCGTGTACCCGTCCCAGTGGTATACTCCGGTTTGTGTGCACTTCTGTCCGGTACGAAATCTGCTGCCAATTGCTGCCATACTGACCTCCATTCCAAGGCCAAGCACCCGCGCTCGACTATCGAGAACGAGCCCTGCCTGAGTGTATAAACGAACGCCGAATGCGGACTTCCAATGCCCGGCGGAACCGGCGCCTTGTGCGCCGGCCGCTGTCATGAGATCCGCTCCGGCGGCTATTGCGAGCGCTTCGAGTTGCTCACGCGATCCAGCTCAGAGCCACGAGCACTTCTCCCATGCTCTGACAGCGGGAAGCGCGACTGAGGCTCGTCATTCGGCGAAACAACTGGTTTAGCTGCACCGCCGCCGACGTGTGCGGCTGCAGCACGTCCTCGGTGATCCCGAACCCAACCTGTCGGATCTGGATGGCTCTTCCTCTCGCCACTTCGGCCAGCGTCATACCAAGCGAGTAGACGTCACCCAGCGTGCCGCCGTTGCCTGAATTCCACTGCTCTAGGTCGCAATAGTATTCGGTGCCCATGGGGCCCCCGACGGTGAGCTGAAGCACCTTGGAATGCTTGTGGATGAACTGCCCAAGACCCCAATCGCAGATGATTGGACGACCCTCGTCATCAATCAGGATGTTGTCCGGTTTGAGGTCGCGATGGGTGAAACCCAAAGCGTGCGCATAGTCCAACGCCGAAGCGATCGACCTCGCGAGGGCGAGCACGTCGCCGACGCTGTAGTGCACACCCTCCGCAAGTTGCCGACGCAACGTGCTGGGGTACAGCGGCATGCAATACGACCGATCGATGGTCGAGATCGAAACACCGCACAGCGGCACGATGTTGGGATGCTCCATCGCCCGAAGGAGTTCGATCTCACACCCAAACCGCGCCTGCGCACCTGGATCGCTCGCCCAGTTTGCGTTGAGCCGCTTCCGAGCCATCGCCAACGCGAAGCAACACCCTTCATCGCACCCTCACCCCCAAACCTATTGCAGTAACAAGAGTGCTTGAATCGACTTGAGTCTCAGCCGCCGCACCACCTCTCGGGATGGTCTTGGGTGCTCTCGCAGCGGGATTTGAAACCGGCAAGGTCGGGGTCGGTGTCACTCAGGCAGATCCCTTCGGGGTAGTCGTAGGAGCCTTCGATGTGGATGCAGCACTCCGAATAGCGGGTGGGGCAGGGTTGGTTGCTGATGACTTGGTTGAGCTGGACGCAGGTGGAATAGATGGCGTCCGCCGCTTCCTCTGAATACCACTCGTGGCACGTGCCGCTGGTGCTGATGCAGCTCATCACCACCTTGGTTTCACACTCGGCGCGTTGGGGGTCGGTGTTTCCATCGGTGAAGCCACCGTCGTCATCACTGCTACAGGCGATGGTCAGGAGCGCACACGCTGCTGACGCGAGGAGAGCTGGGAGAATTCGCATCGTCGAACGGTAAGCAACGTCTGCGTGTACTGACAATGCTCCCTGCAGGTAGCAAACGCAGGTTTGTAAGACCGCACGGTCTCATTCGCTCGAGCCGCCCACCAGAACCTACATTCGCAACCGCGCGGATTCGGCGATACCAGAAGCACTGAGTTCGTCGCCTGAGGAGCGCATCGAGGACCTCGCGCTGCGGCCCCAGCTGCGACGGCTCTCGCTCCCCCTCACCCCCGTCAGGCTCCATGGGCTGCACCCAGCGACCTCCCTGGAAGAACTGAGCGTCAGCGTCCCCCTCAGAGTACCCGACGTCGTCGAGCTCCGGGCGCTGCCGAAGCTCCACACGCTGGTGCTCCGTACTGATCTGGCGCCAGCAGCTTTCAGCGAGTTGGGTGAACTCACCACGTTACGCACGTTGTGGTTCGACGGCGCGCCAAGCAGCGACATCATCGCGCAGCTGCTCGCCACACCCCGACTCCTCTTCTTCTCCCATGGTCCAGCCAAGCTGAACTGCGTCGGTAGCGACTGGCCAAAGGCGTGCCCGAATTGAGCATCGGAAGGGCCCCTGCCGGGGTGAAGACAACTAGCTCCCGAGTGGTGCTAGCAAGTCGTCGAGCAGCGCCTCATCCAGCTGCAGGGCGCGCGCCCCGCCGCTGAGCAGAGCCTCGGCAAGGTCTGCCTTTCGAGCCTGCAGCGCGACGATCTTTCTTCCACGGTTCCGCGCGCAATCAAGCGATGCACGAACACCCTGGGTAGTCCTTCGGAGGTACTGGCCAGCTATCGCAACGCATTCGAAGACGCGAACAGCTGGGACGACCAGCTGCGTGCCCTAAAAGATTTTCACCCCGGGCCGCACTGGGGCGCCCGAGTCGTCGCACGCGAGGCCTCGCTCTACGATTCGATCACCACCGGCTTGCGCAGCGCGAGGGCACCGGAGCTCAGGCTATTCACTCCCGAGCAAGCACAAACGCTGAGCGATGCAGCGGCTAGCAGCTCCGTGGATCTACGCACGAAGGGTGCGGAGGTGCGCCTCGCCATCGAGCGCTTGGCCTTACTCGTGCCACTGGTGGGCGAGGAAAAGACGCGGGAAATCCTAGAGCGCTGGGCGCCAGAGATCGCCTACAGCCCAGGCTTGCTCGTGCGGCTGCGGGACAACGGTGCGACAGCGCTGCCATAGCGCTTCCCCACGGTCATGCGCGGTCGTGGGTAGACGCCGAAAGCGAGCACTAGCGTCCGAAGGCCGCAGCAGACGCCAGCCCGGAAGCGTGCAATCCTCGCGGAGGAGGTACTTTGGTATGCGCCGACTTGTTCTTGCTTTTTCACTCTTGGGTTTTGGGGGCTGCGGGGATGACACCCAAAGCTGCACCACAGCTGGCTGTTTCGATCAGCTCACCATCGATTTGGCTCAGTCGTTCAGCCCGGACGACGCCTACGACGTCACGGTCGAGCTAGCTGACGAGACGATTACCTGCAGCGGCCAGGGGGACGCTTTCCAATGCGATGGCGTCGGAAACGCGGACTATTCTCCAGCTGCTGTGAACATTCAGGGTGGCCAGGTACGTAGCGTCGTCCTGATGCGCGCGCCGAAGACCTTTCGCCTCGTGATCGAGAGCGGCGGCAGCCCAATCGTCGACGAGACGGTCGACACCATCAGCTACTCCAGTGTGTACCCGAACGGCCCCGAGTGCGGCCCGGCGTGCCACTCCGGTCAAGTTCAACTCTGAACGCGGAAGTGGCCGCGAGCGGCTCCGAAGGACAAGCCCCACGTTCGTCGCCTTCGTGGAGTCCGTCGCGGAGCCTCTATCGCTCCCCGGGCAGGACCCGCCAAACGTGTGCAAGAAGAAGAAGCGGAAGAAGCGCGCAGCGGCTGAAGATCAGCCATCCGCTACTCCGAAGAAGGCGAAGCGCAAGCGCAAACACTTGTGGCTGGTGATCGGTCTCTCCCAGGAACTCAGCTTGCTTGGGGGCGACGACGTCTGTACGGCGGCGGGGCAAGACGACGGCTTCTATTGTTTCCGGGAGGATGGAAGTCAGTACTCCGGCAATCCTGTGAAGGGGCGATACGACTCGATCTCGAGCGGCTTCGCGCTGTCAGCCACCCGCCTCTTCGCTGGGCTCGACTACGTGGTCGGCAAGGCGACGGTCGGCGCGCGACTTGGCTACACCGTGCGCGGCAGCTCGCCAACACCGGTTGGCGGGGGAGACTTCCCCTTCCTGATCGCTGCGCGCGCCGAGTACTGGTTCGCGAAGCACGCTTATCGTACTTCGCGTCTGGGCTTTTACCTCCTCGGGGAAGCAGGTGCGGCAGAGGCCGATTCCAAGCGCGAGAAGGTGCCGGTGGAAGAAGACCGCAGCATGCCATCGAATCAGGTCAATCCAGACCAGCAGTACATGGAAGTGTGGAAGCGCGCAGGCCGAGCCTTCGTCGGTCTAGGCGCAGGGCTGCTCGTCCCCGCCGGAAAGACCGGCGGCGTCGTGATCGAGCTGCCCTTACGCGCCTACGTTCCTGCCAGTGGGTTCACTGTCGCGCCAACCCTCGGCTACGCAGCAGGCTTCTGATAGCGCGAGTGAGAGCGACCGAGCTGAGTCGCGAACACCGCTGGGGTATAAGCCCAAGCCTCGATGAAGACCCTGCTCGCCCACAACCCCGTCTGGGAACTGGAGCTGCTGTGTGCGGCTCAGGAACACCGCCATGCGCTGGATCGCGTTGGGGGCGCGCCCCGGGGCCTTCCGCTGGAGCTGTGGCCGAGCTGCGGCTCGTGCAAGCAGCCGCTCACGTTCATTGGACAGTGGCAGCACGCTGAGGGTCGGCTCGACCTCGGGGGTGCAGGCACGGTGCTGTACTCGTTCCTGTGTACCAACACGGAAACGATGATGGAGTGCCACATGCACGCCGTGGAGCCTGGTGGCGACGTCATCGCGCGCGTCGTCCTGGTGGAGAACGCCGTGGCGACGCCCACGTTGCACCCGAGGTTGAAGAGGCGCCCCGGCGCCAGCGTGGTCGTCAAAGGCTGGACGGAGGAGGCGGAGAGTGCTCCGTCGGAGTTGCTCGACATTGCGCTGTTCGGCTTCGGGGGCACGCGACAGAGCTGGCCCGCGATTGAGGACGAGTTCCCGTCACCAGCCGCAACGACCCGCATCGGTGGACGCCCGGGCTGGATCCAAGATCCCTACTTTCAGCCCAAAGACGACCCGTGGCGCTATCGCTGCGTCGCGCAGTGGACACCGCAGATCGAGCTCGCACACCAGCACCTCCAAAGCGAGCCGGCGTTCCTCGAACTCGAGAACGAACGCAGCAGCACCGACGCCCGCGTCCTCGAGCGGACCGTCAGCATCGGACACGGCAGCGCGCGGATTCGTACCCTGGGGAAACAGTGCGGGGCAATCGACGGCGCCTTCTTCAACACCACCCCGGAAGGCGGTACTCGCCTCAGCACCCCCCTGGAATCCGGCGTCCTCTCCTTGCTAGTCGACGAGCGCTCGGGTGAGTTCTGCCTGCAGTACTTCGGCCGCTGACTCGCGGGCACTCCTCGACTAGCGGACACTGACCTTTGAAAGGATCGGCGCCGCTTCCTCCGCGGGGATCAGTTCGCAGCAGTGCCGGGCCCAAGGTCAGCCAAACGGATGCGTGCAATGGCACCCGGTATGATGGTCAGGTAGACGTGCTCGCAATCGACGGCGAGGGGGCGGGACACAACTGGCAGGTTTGCTACCGAGCCGATGACGTTCCAGTGCTGACCGTCACTCAGACGAGTCACAATCAGCTCTCCCCCCAAACCCAGTCCTGGCTCTGACTTTGGGAGAAACGTGTATTACGGCTTGATTCCGCCCGGTCTCGTTGCAGCCATGGCGAGTAGCTCCCAACAGCAAAGCGAGTATCCTTGACGCGATGGGACGCGGCTACGCTTTGCTCTCACTGGGTCTGCTCGGCGTCTTGCTCGGCTGCAAGCTACTGGATCGCGACCAACCGACTGGGTCGGCTCACTTCCCGCGCTGCGAGGTCAGGAGGACTGAAGCCATCGACCTGAATACCGAGACGCCGATTGGTTCTGCTACTGATTCGCTTGCGCCATATGTCGGCGAGCGCGGCTGCTCGTGGACCTGGATCGACGAGAACCCCAGAGCGAGCGGCCCAGCTGAAGCAGGCGATGTTTCCGCGCGAATTTCTCTCGAGTTCACCTCGAACGAGGCGTTCTTCTTCGAGAATCACGTGATCGACCAGGACCCCGGGTCGCCAAGGAACTGCCCCTCCCACATCGAAACCGGTCTGAACCTTCGCATCGTCACCGACGACGGCATCGTCGACCATGAAGTCGCGCTCAACGCGAGTGTCTACGAGGACCGAATCAGCACCGATCCCGAGGTAGACCTGAGCCTGCTAGGCATTGAAGTCACGTGGGCCTCCGACTGGGACCCTGGGAGCGACAACCTCGTGATCCTGTTTCACGACGACGGCTCGACCAAAGGCTGGTTGTGGGAGGTTGGAACTCAGCCGAATGGGGCCTGGGACATCGTTGGGCTGGCGACGTGGACTTGCCCTGCTCCTTAGCGCGCACCGATCCGCCAGCTCCCTCGCCGCACCAGGTCTCGGATGCGCTTCGGCGCTCTTTTGCCGCCAAGCTTCCTGTCAAACGCACGTCGATTGAATGCAGATCCCGCTCTTGCATTCGATGTCGCGTCGGCACATCTCCCCGGTGGAGAGTGCGTGCGTGCACTGGTTGAGGGCCCAGTTGCAGAGCTGGGAGGCGCACTCGATGTCTCGGCTGCACTCGGTCCCGAGTTCTCCTGGGTCCGAACATTGATTGACGGACCAGTTGCAGAGCTCGGAGTCGCACTCGATGTCTCGACTGCATTCGGTCCCGTTGGCTGCAGGCGGCCCACACTTGTTCGTCTTCCAGTTGCAGATCAGTTCGCCGCAGTGGACGTCCGTCTCGCATGGCTGACCCGTAGAGGCGCCCGAGCCGCCCGTTCCAGAGCCGCCAGAACCTGAGCCGCCGGAACCACCAGCACCGGAGCCACCCGACCCAGAGCCGCCGGATGCTCCGGAACCGCCAGCACCAGAACCGCCTGCACCGCCAACACCCGAGCCGCCCGTTCCAGCGCCCGCGCTGCCCCCGTTGGAGCCCCCTGAGCCTCCGCCTGCGCCCGCGCCGCTGGCCCCCGCTGCGGCTCCGGCACCCGCCGCTTCGAACGCATCACCGCCGCAGCCCACAGCGCAAACCAGCAGTCCGCAGCCTGCAAACGCCGCGACCACAGCAGCCTTCCCGACCCGCATTACCGGCCGCTCCTTAGCCCCGCCTAATCCCATGCGGGAACCCTAGTCCGTTTAGGGGGTGAGGGCGAGCTTGGCAGGTGTTTTTGGCTACTCGTAAATGGGCTTGGCGCGATTGGAGAGAGAGTCCGGGCGGGCGGCCGTGAGCGTCGGTAGCCTTTTATACCGCACGGAATCGACACGCTCCTACTGCGAGCGCTGAGCTTGCTCGGGCTCGGGCTGCTGCTCGGCATCCGCGTCGAATAACCGATAGTGCTCTGGGTGCTTTGGCTTGCTCAGGCGGTGGTGGCCAATCAACCAAGTGACGTGATCCATCTCGAGCACACGCTCGAAGTGCGCGTCTTCGACTTCAATGCGATTCAACGTGCCATCGGGATCAATCCCGATCGCATCGCCGTCGACCGCCAGCGTGCGCGCGTTCGCTAGGCGATAGAGCTTCACCGCGCTTTTCCACGGGGCTTCATCACAGCTCCACTTCTGGTCGACATAGACGCACAAGCGCCAAGCATCGGACACCATCGGTGGTGCGCCAGCGCCCCACACGAACGTGGCGCGCGCCTCGGTGGGCACAGGTGCGGATGCGTAGGCCGCTTTGAGCGCTTCAGGCGGCGGCTTCGGCGGCTCCAGCGGCGGCTCCGGGAAGTAGGCAGCTAGGCCCATCTCCAAGGTCTTGAACTGCGGAAGCTGCTTCTTCCACGCTTCGGTGGGCTTCAGCTCAGGCGCCGGTCGCGCCTTCCCGCCCTCGACTATCCACAGCTCATCTCCAGGCGACGGCGGGAACACGCACGGCGACTTGCACACCACGGCATCGTTACCTAGCGGAAATGCGACTCCCTCCACGTCGCGATAGCGCTCGAACTCCACTTCAGGCACCTCGGCCTCATCCGCTTTCGCTTCCTCCAAGTCGGCGTCCGTTTCAAACTCCTCTTCGTCCGCCGGCTCAAGCACCACAGCCTTCTCTGGGGGTGAGGCACTCTGGGCAGGCGCCGCAACTCGCTCGGGAAGCGACGCAGCTTCGGACGGCAACGCAGCCTCGGACGGCAACGCAGCTTCGGACGGCAGAGCGGTGCGATCCAAGTCGCACCCAACGCACAGCGCCCCAACGCTGATCCCACTGAACAACACCATTCGCCACATAGCGCGGCCCTTCAACGCGCCTCCCCCCAAACCAAAGTCCCAGAAACCGAATAAAGACCGCGCGGACTCGCGAATTTGAGGCACCTTCAGGTTGCCAAGTGTGCGAGTGTCGGCTGTGGGCTTCTTCCTACTGCTCTGGGGTATCGGCACCATCCTCGCGTTGGTGAAGGCGAAGACACCGGCGGACACGGCGCTCGTGCTCGCTCCATCGCTGCTCGTGGTGATTGCCTATGGCGCGCAGCCGTATTTGATCGAGATACACGGCCTGATGCTCAAGATGGGCTGCCTGTTCCTCGCGGCAGGCCTGCCCGTGGTCGCGAGGGCCTACCTCGAGAGCAAGCAGAAGCGCGCCGACGAGGCGGCTCAGGATGTCTCAGGTAAGTGAGCACTCAAGACGAGAGCGCTCGCTTCTCCGAGCAGCTCTCGTCTGGCTGTCGTCTAGTGGGTCGCGGAACTAGGCGATGCGGTCGTTCGCGACTTGCCGAGCGAGCTTGGAGAACTCCTCGGGGCTGAGCTGTTTGAGTCGCGTGCCGGTGCGCTCCGGAGCGAAGTGCGCTTGCTTCGCGTACATGCGTCTCAGCTCGAATATGTCGGCGCGCGTCACACCGCCGGTCTCCAGCAGCATCTCCAGCAGCGGAGGGCGTCGCTGCTGTTGCTCGGCAAGCACGCGGGCTCGCTGACGCTGCGTCATCATGTGTTCGTTGACGGCAAGCTCGCAAAACCTCAGCGTTGACTGTTGCTGCTGATCCAGGAGCGAGAGCACTTGGCGGGGTGACAACACGCCGAGTTCGCGCGCGACCTGTCCCACGAGGGGAGTCCGCTCTGCCTGAGCGTCGAAAGCGGCCTGCAGTTGGTCATCGGCGATGGCGCCGCAGCTCACGATGTAGGCTTCGAACATCTAACCTCCTTTGAAGAGGCTAACGGCAGCTATCTCAGTTTCCTGAAGCACCTTTTTCGAAGCACCTCACCTACACGCGAATCATACAACGGCCGAATTCTCGCATCCCTGAGCGTATTCTTGCCTGCTACCTGGTGGGCGATAGCAGTTATCCCGGAGATCCTCCCGGACGTTAGCCACGGTGACGATGCCCATGCGTCTGCCACCAGCCAGCAACGACGGCACTCAGTTGGCCGCGGCCGAGGCGCAGCTGCGACTCGCATCGGAGAAGCTGCGGTTGGCGACCAGCGCAGCGAAGATCGGCGTTTGGGAGTGGGAGCTCACGACGAACAAGCTCACTTGGGACGCGCGGATGTGCGCGCTGCATGGCTTGCCGGAGGGTGCCGCCCCGACTCTTGAACTCTGGAAGCAACTGATCGCGGATGGAGATCGCGCTCACTTCGAGCATTCGACTGAGCAGGCACTCAACGGGACGCAAGTGTTCGACATCGAATTCAGGGTCACGAACGCGACCACGGAGGAACCCGTATATATCCGCGCGGCAGCATCCATCTTGAGGGATTCCGCAGGTAGGGCTGGCAGCATGGTGGGGGTCAGCTGGGATGTCACGCGGGAGCGTTCGGCCGAAGCGCAACTCAAGAAGCGAACTCGCGAGCTTGAGCGCAGCAACAAGGACCTCGAACAGTTCGCGTACTCCGCCTCCCACGACCTGCAAGAGCCACTGAGGGCGGTAGCAGGGTGTGCCCAGTTGCTGAAGGCGAGGTACGGCAAGCAGCTCGACAGCGGAGGCCATGAGCTGGTGGAGCACATGGCTGATGCGGCGCGGCGCATGCAGAGCTTGATCACCGGCCTCCTCGCCTACTCGCGGGTGTCATCCAAAGGCGCTCCCTTCGAACGCGTCTCGCTCAACGCGGTCGTTGAAGTCGCGCTGAAAAACTTGTCGTCGGCGATCCAAGACTGCGACGCCATGGTGGAGGTCGATCCGCTTCCGACGCTCTCGGGAGACCGGGCTCAGCTCGTCTCCCTCTTTCAGAACGTGATCGGCAACGCGCTCAAGTACCGGGGCAGCAAACCCCCGCACATAAAAATCCACACAGAAATAGTCAAGGGCCGCAACGTCTTCCACGTCACCGACAACGGCATCGGCGTCGAGCTTGAGTACGCCGACCGCATCTTCGAGCTGTTTCAGCGCCTCCACAGCCGAGAGGAATACTCAGGCGCGGGGCTCGGACTCGCGTTGTGCAAGAAGATCGCGGAGCGCCACGGCGGACGGATGTGGGTCAGCTCGACGCTTAACGAAGGAAGCACCTTTCATTTCATCCTCACCGCACTCGGGGAGAGGCTGGTCCCGGAGAGATCAAGATGACGCGCGCCGCCGAGATCCTATTGGTTGAAGACAGCCCAACCGACCGCCTACTGGCCATAGCTGCGTTGGAGGAGTCGAAGGTCTTGAACTCATTGCACTGCGTCGAAAATGGCGTGGATGCTCTGGGGTTCCTGCGCAAGGAAGGCCGATTCGCGGACGTCCCGACGCCAGATCTGATCTTGCTCGACCTGAACCTGCCGAAGATGGATGGCCGGGAGGTGCTGCTGCGAATCAAGGCGGATGCGCGCCTGCGACAGATCCCCGTTGTGGTGTTGACCACCTCGGAGTCCGAGGAAGACATCGCGCGAGCCTACGATTCGAACGCCAACAGCTACATCACGAAGCCCATCGACATCGAACAGTTCGTACGCGCGCTGCGGACGCTCGGGGACTACTGGTTTCAGGTCGTCACCTTGCCCGCTGAAGGACGGCGAGTCGCAGAGCCCATCCCACGCAGCTGGCCGACGGAAGAGACCAAGCGCGTGTTGCTACTCGAGGACAACCCGGGAGATGCCGTGCTCGCGTCCACCGCCCTCGAGGACGTCACAGCGTTTGGTCCGTTTGCAGTCGAGCACGTCTCGCGACTGAGCGAGGCAATTGAAGCCCTCGGACGCCACGCGTACTCGGCAGTAATCTCCGACGTGAACCTCCCGGACAGCGAAGGCGCCGACACCTGGCGTGTGCTCCGCGGCCTCGCACCAACCACCACTCTGGTCGTGCTCACCGGAAACGACAGCGAGTCAGTTGGACGCGCAGCACTGGCGGACGGCGTGGACGACTACCTGCCGAAGAATCAGGTGTTCGCGCTCCCTCGCGTGGTCAGCTACAGCGTGGAGCGTCGACTCAGTCAGGAGCGCCAGTTTCACTCTCAGCGCCTGGAGTCCGTAGGTCGCCTTGCGGGCGGCGTAGCCCATGACTTCAACAACCTGCTCACCATCATCCAGGGAAACGCAGCGCTGATCGAAACCAGCGGTTCCAAGGAGGAAACGCTGGAGGCCACGAGCGAAATCCTGGCGGCGGCGAGCCGCGGGGCGAAGCTCTCGAGGCAGCTCCTCGCCTACAGCCGCAAGCAAATGATGAGCCGTAGCGCCGTCGACCTGAATCGCGTGGTCGAGGAGACGATGCGTATGCTGGCGCGCGTGATGACCAACGTGAAGGTCACCGTCGCGGCTTCGGACCAGGCAATTTCCCTGTTTGCCGATCGCACGATGCTCGAGCAAGTCATCGTGAACCTCGCGGTCAACGCCCGAGACGCTCTGGGCGGTCGCCCCGGCGAGGTGCGTATCAGCACCAGCGTCGCGGTCGTCGACACGCCCGTTCCAGATCATTTCCCCAAGGAATCATACCCAGGCACGTTCGCTCAGTTGAGCGTCAGCGATACGGGCTGTGGGATCCCCGCCTCGTTGCTCGCCAGCATCTGGGAACCCTACGTCACGACCAAACCCCAGGGCAGCGGCCTCGGGCTCTCGACAGTCTACGGCATCGTGTCTCAGCACCAGGGCTGGATCGTGGTGGACAGCACCGCCGGTGAAGGCACGACCTTCAGCGTGTTCGTCCCGATGCACGAAGGCCCACCGGAGTCATGCAGGACGTCCTCTAGCGTCTCGGCGTCGCCAGCGACCACAGGTGGGCGCGTGCTGATCGTCGACGACGAACGTGGCGTGCGGCGCTCGAATCGGCGAATTCTCGAGCGGGAAGGTTACAGCGTGCTCGAGGCGGCGGACGGCGAAGAGGCCCTCTTGCTCGTGGAGCACACACCGGTCGACCTTGTACTGACGGATATCACATTGCCAAACTGCCTGCAGGGGGCGGCCCTCGGGGCAGAACTGAACCACAGTCACCCGGAGCTTGCCGTTGTGTATTGCAGCGGCTTCTCTCGGGGGGTTCTCGAGATGGATCTGCGCGAGGGCGAGAACTTCATCTCGAAGCCGTTCACGGCTGGCCAGCTGCTGGCAGTGGTGCGCGCGCGATTGCGTAGGCAATAGCCCGACAGAGCGCTCAAGGACTTTCGGACGCGGCCGTTTCCATAGTTCAACGTGCTGCCTCGAATCTTGCTAGCTGGCGACGATCCGCGTGCCCTGCATTTCCTAGCGACTCTGCTGGCGGGTCAGGCGTCACTCTGCGTTGCCACCAATGGCGCAGCCGCGCTTCGGATGGCGAGTGAAGCGCCGCCGGATCTGGTGCTGCTCGACACGCAAGTGTCAGGCATGAATGGTATCGAGGTCTGCAGGGCTCTCAAGCGGACCTCGGAGCTCGAACACATCCCGGTGATGTTCGTCACCGCAGACACGAGCGAAGAGTTCGAGATGGCAGGCTTCCATGCCGGAGCCGCAGACTTCGTGCGAAAGCCCGTCAATCCTCGCCTGGTGCGGGTACGCGTGCAGCACCAGCTGCGCTTCAAGGCGATGGGTGACTTGCTGCGCAAGTCCGCGTCCACTGACGGGCTCACTGGTCTAGCCAATCGTGCAACGTTCGACCGCACCTTGGAGCGTGAATGGGCGCGCGCGGAGCGTACGCGCAATCCGCTGTCGTTGCTGATTGTGGATGTCGATCACTTCAAGCTCTACAACGATCGCTATGGTCATCCGGCCGGCGACCAATGCCTGCGGCGCGTCGCGGACGCACTTCAGAGGGTTTGCCGGCGACCCGCCGATCTAGCGGCACGCCTTGGCGGAGAGGAGTTCGCATTAATCCTCCCGGAAACTCCAGAGGTTGGCGCAGCTCGAGTGGCCGAGAGCCTCCTGCTCGAGATCGACGCGCTTGGGATAGCCCACGCGGCTTCAACCACTCGACCGACGGTTAGCGTCAGCGTTGGCATTGCGACCCATGATGCGCGCGAGTCTGGCATCTTCCGGACGGCTTCTGAACCCGAGGGCGGCAGCAGTGAGCGTGCTCTTGAGTTGGTTCAGAGTGCGGATCACGCGCTCTATCAAGCGAAACACAGCGGACGTGCGCGCGCCTGTTCCAGCTTTGGCGAGGTCTTCCAGGCACAAGCGTCGCTCGCGGTTTGATGATACCGCGAGGATAAGCCGACCGGGTCGATCGACGGAGCACGGGGGCGCACAACTAGGTCACCTCACCCCCTCTCGAACTCACCCCGTGAAATTCAAGCGGGGTTTGGGGGAGAGAGACGCCGGTTTCCGGTACATCAACCAGTATGCGTCGTGCGTCCTGGCTGTTGCTTGCTGCGTGCCTAACCGGCTGCGCAGCGACACCTCGACCAACGCAGCTCGTGACGAGTCGGTCAAGTGCCGAGGTAGATCCCAAGCCACCGCAACGCGCATCGACGCCCGGCGCCTCCAAACCAGATTGGACTTACGATCGGGTCCTTAGCGTCCAGCTACCTCCGGGCGTCAGGCGTCAAGAGGTGCGGATGGCGGGCCCAGGGGTGTTGCGCAAAGGGTCCCGGGTGGTTTGGTTCAGCACGGAAACACCCGAGGGCCGAGCGGCGATGCACGAAGTGCGCGACGCAGTTGTCGTACAGCTCCACAGCTTGGACAAAGAGGTGCTTGAAGCCGTCGATTCACTCGCCGCTCAGTATCCGGTATTCGCGGATGTCGCCTACAGGTTCGGGCGGCGAGACTTCAGCGCAGCAACCACGTTGCGCCACGTCGTGGGGCTGCGCTTCTTGACCGAGCTGCATTTCCCCGACTTCGCGCAGTTCACGCGGCTGAGGTGGCTCGAGATGGAACCCAACACGGACGAGCGCGTGCCCCTCGAAACGCTGCCAACGAGCCTCGAACATCTCGCGCTCTGGGAGCTGGACGAAGCGTCGCTTCCAGCCATCTTGCGCTTGGAGAACTTGCGCAGCCTGAGCTACCACGTCGGTCCAAAGTCACCCTCGCCAGAGAGCTTTGCACCACTGAGGCAGCTGGAAGAACTCAGCATCCGCAGCGAACCCTACGAGTCCGTTGGGGGCTTCGCGCACCTTCCACACTTGCAAAAGCTGAGCCTGGTAGGCGGTCACTTGAACGGCGAAACCGTCAAGACAGTCTCCGAAGCCCGCGGGCTGCTCGACCTGGAGCTCATCGCCGATATCAACTACGCAGACATGGCGCCACTCGCCACCTTGAGACAGCTGGAGCGACTGCACTACGTCGCCGCCGGGAGTGGGAACGGCGATGACGCCATGGGTGCAATCGCCAAGCTGCCGAGGCTGCAGGAGCTGTTGCTGGAACAAGCGCCGCTCAGCGACCGAGGCTTGAAGCTCTTGACCCAGCTGCCGTTGAAGCGCCTCTCCCTCGAGAGCGCCTCCATTGACGACCGAAACGCGCAGACGCTCTCGCAGTTCACGGGGCTGGAGAGCCTCAGCCTGCAATGGACGCCCGTCTCCAACGTTACCCTGCGGCAACTTCCAACGACGCTGCGCGAGCTCAACCTTTGGGGCACTCAGGTCACCCAGGCGGACCTACCGCTACTCACGCGCTTTCCCGAGCTCAGCGAGCTGGACCTCACATTCATGGAGATCGACGACGCCCACCTCGAAGCGCTGACGGCCCTGCCCGAGCTACGCCGCCTGAACGTGATGTCACCCCTCCTGACCCCCGCAAGCGAAGCCACCTTGGAGCGCATGCCGAAGCTCGCCGTCTTGATCAGCAGCAACGCCCTCGACTGCGCCACCATCCGCATCGAACGCTTCAGCTGTAGGGGCTCTCTAGGAAGGTAGGCGCAATTTCCCCCCAGAAATTGTCTACCCAAAGATCAGCAGCGCGGTTCACCTGCGCTAGCAGCCAGCGCATAGCGTGTGTTCCGCCCACTGCCTTGCCTGATCACTACACCGCGCTCTGCCAAGCGTCGGAGCAGCCGCAACACCGACGAAGGGGAAAGCTGAAGCTGGCGAGCAACCTCCGTCGACGTAGCCGGGCCGCTGCCCAAGACGCCGAGCAACCGGTGCTCCTCGAGCGGTGGGGGAGGAGAGTTCGCTGGCTTGCTCTCACTGGGCTGTTCGAGGTTCAACAGGTCCACACCGGAGGCCAGGTGGTAGCCGTCTTCATGCGTGACCAACCAGCCCGGCTGCTCGAGGCTTGCTCTCAGCCGTGATAGCGCGGTGTTGATGACCGCGGCGTGGCGATCGGGATGGTATCTGCCGAGTCCCCAGACCTGCTGGGCCAACTGCTCCCGAGATTGAAAACCGGTTCCCAATAGCTGAAGAACCTTGAGCGAGGGACCCTTGGGCGCAGGATGAATGGACACACGGCCGCGATTCTCGGTCAGCAAGTGCTCGTCGGTGAGAATCAGCGATTGGGCAGGCGGCCGCCCGAGCGCCCAGGGGACCAGGCCAAACAAGCCGTGCTCGATGAGTAGGCTCGCGCGACGCTGACTTTCCGCACGCAAACAATCTGCAAGCAGCTTGCAGAGTCCGTCTCCCGCCTGCCGAGTGTTTGGCAACTCCCGGCCGAGCGCGTGCGCTGCGGCGAAGACGGCGCGGGACATCCCCGTGGTTCGCTCGAGCCGTGGGAGATCCCCCTTGAGCTCATTCGAAGCGCCAAGAAACAGAGCCTCGACGAAGGCAAGCTCGGCGAGCAGCGTGACTTGAGACCCCGCCTCCGCGAGCGCCTCAAGCATCACTTCCCGAGCTGGCTCTTGGCCCTCGGAGACTGCGGTGACCAACGCTAGCGCGCCTAACCAACGGGTTCGCGCTCGCCGATCAGATCCGGGCAAGGCGATAGCCCGGGCGTCGTCGAGCGCGGCTCGGGCGAGATCGCTTCTGCCCTGAATTGCCCATGAACTCGCCAGCTCGATCAGGGCGTTTCTGCGGGCGAAGTAGCTGACATCGGGGTTCGACACGGCTTCGACCACTGCTTGCGTCGTTTCAGCCAGTGGTCCCAACAAGTACTGCATCCGGTAGACGAGCGCGGACGTGCGCAGGGTGACGCTGTTCTGAGCGTAGCCGAGAGCGTCAGCCAAGCTGACTGCCTGTTCCAGCATGCGGAGCCCAGCGTGCACATGCCCGGTGAGCACGAAGGCTTGGGCAAGCAAATCGAGGGCAAGTACGCGCGCGTACGGAAAGCGCGCCTGAGTAGCCGATGCCAGCGCCCGCCTACCCGCCGCGCGGGCGAGCCCGAAGCGTCCCTCGAAGAAGCGCACCAGCGCCAAGCCTTGCCAGATCCAGAAACGCACCCGCGGGTCGGTTTCCGCGAGATCGCCTAGGCACTCCCTGACCAAACGGAGGCCCTTCTGTGCCTGACCGGCGTGGCAGAAACCTGCGATCAAATAGAAGCGCGCCTGAGGGACATCAGCTGACTCCGCTGACTCATCAATCAGCGCGCGCAGCGCGCTCTGCGCCTCATCGAGTCGACCGGACAAAGCGAACGCTCCGACCGCGGCGGGGTGCATCCCTGACGTGATGAGCTGGCGCGCCAGGACGGACTCGTAGTCGCCGGAAAACAGCAAGAACTCTAGGGATTTTTCCCCCGTTGCCTGATTCGCCTCGTCCACGTGCCGCGGTTTCCCGTCAGGCACTGTTACCCACCGTTACCCCATTGGCGACATGTTTCCGACAAGTAGGGCATCGGAGCTAGCGCCGCTCGGACAGATGCCGAGGTCTGGCCAACATGAAAGGTCCTACGACGATGAAGAACCTCATCCTGATCACCCTCACCTCATTGCTTGCCACCGCTTGTGTTGGAGGCGCTGGTGAGGACTCGGGCAGTCACCAAGATCGCGTGAGCTGCCAGGACAACGCGGACTGCAGCAGCGGGCGCTGCGAAATCGAAGACGATGGATCGTTCTGTAAGGCAGACGACGATGCATCGGGCGGATCGGGCAATTCCAGCGGGTCCGGTGGCTCGGGCAACTCCAGCGGGTTCGGTGGCTCGGGCAACTCCAGCGGTTCGGGTAGCTCGGGAGGCTCCGACAACTCGGGCGGCTCCAGCGGTTCCGCTGGCTCCGGGGTCTGTTCCGTCGATGCTGATTGCCCAGTTGGTCAAGAGTGCGAGGTCGAACACGGCGTCGGCGCGTGCGTGGACCACGGTGGGTCTGGCGGAAGCGGAGCTGGCGCCGCGGATGAGTGTCAAACGGACGCAGACTGCGCCTCGGGCGAAGAATGCGACCTCGAAGAGGGCGTCTACGTCTGCAAACCGCACGGCGGAGCCTGATCCTCGTGACCTCCTTTCACGACCGCCCTACGCTTCCTGACTCACCCAAAGCGAAGCAACCGAGGCGTGGATTGAGCTGGCTAAGACAAATTGGCTCTGTCGGAGTCCTGTTGATCGCCCCCGGTTTCACCAACTGTGGGGAGCCAGCGCATTCGGCTGCCGCGAGCGCAACTACCGGCGGTGTGGGCGGCACCGCAGGTGGCGGTGTTGGTGGCACTGCGGGCGGCGACGTGGGAGGCACTGCCAACGCTGGCGTGGGCGGTACTGGCAATCCGGTAGGCGGAGCCAGCGGGGCAGCAGGTGGTGGTTCCGCGGGGGAAGCGAGCTTCTTCTACTCGCTTCCCGTTTGCATCCCCGATGGTTCGCTCGAGCCGCCCCATCCAGATCTCAGCGGCAGCTACTCCGTCCCGGTATCAGCGAACTTGGAAGCGTACGCCGCCTACCCAGTTGGCGACATCAGCATTTGTCGCACGGAAACTACAATCGAGCTCGGGTACTCACTCCCCGCACTGCTAGTCGGGAAAAAGACCCGCGTTGACTTCAGCGGTGGCGTAGATCCATCAGCCACCCAGCATGTGCTTTCCGGAAAGGACGGTACAGCGACCTGCAATCGCATCGGAAAGGCATGGAGCTGCCTGGAGCACTTCATGGGAATCGAAGTCGATCTCCAACGTGTCGCAGACGAGGCGGCGGCTCTGAGTCCCGCTGAGGCACAGGGTCGCAT
The DNA here is from genome assembly GCA_020633205.1 of Polyangiaceae bacterium. NCBI lineage: Bacteria > Pseudomonadati > Myxococcota > Polyangiales > Polyangiaceae > Polyangiaceae bacterium. The sequence goes on along the minus strand of JACKEB010000014.1, from coordinate 233,531 downwards.
AGACGTCGCGACAGTCTTTCAAGGTGATCCGATTGGCGTTCTCGAATTCAAGCAACCCTGACGCGGAGCGGCCCTAGACCCTGAGCTCCTCTCAAGCGACCGCAATCGCAGGCGCACCCATGCTATTCGGTGAGGCGAATGCCACCTTCAGCGATCCGCACGGTTGTACTTGGCCTGACTGGTGCGCTCTCCCTTAGCGCCTGCGCACATCCGCCGCCGCCAGAAGCGCCGCCCAAGGCTCCCTACTGTCCAACGGTGCAAGCAGAAGCCGAACCGCTCTTGGTGTTGGCGGACCAACCTCGCGCGGCACTCCAGGCCAACCGATTCGAGCACGCCGTTGCCGTGCGGTACGAGACCCAGGGTTGTGAGGTGACACTGGAAGTGCTGCAGGATTGTGTGGCGAGTGCGCTACCGTATGAATACAGGCCGTTCCTCAAGCGAGAGGCGCGCATAGCGACCAATGAGGCGGAGGTCTTCAGCCAGCTACCCCTGGGAGCGACCTACGCCGCCCCGCGCCTCGACGGCGAATCCGTTCGCGCGGATACCTTTACCGTGGGCCAACTGAACCTCTCCACCAAGCATGAGCTGCAGCGCAAGAACTTCGAAGGACCCAGCTGCGCCCGCGCGACCCACTACGTGACACACATCCACGTAGGCGGCTTCAGCCTGGTGGCGGGCAACGCGGAGACGCTCGCTAATACCATCTGGTTCGACCCCGCAGCGCACGCCGCGGCGCACCCTGGCGCGCAGCTGATCCGCATGGAGGGCACGCCGGCCCAATGTGGCGAGGCGGTCAGCACCAGCGAACGCCTCGCGCTGTGCAGCGTTCCGTTGCGTCTGGGTCTGGCCCCCCTCGACCCGGCGCCGGTGCCCCCGGGCGCGGCGCTCGACGTCCCGAGGCAGCGGGAGTACGCGCGCATCGACGCTCGTCTCCGTGCGGAATTCGACCGCGAGACGGGGCACCAGCAGCTTCGAGGCTCGGTGACCCAGGTGATCCTGACTTTTCGCGCCTACGCCGCAGACGCGAAGGACTGGTACAAGGCGCTACAGCAACTGCTCGAAGGGCAGCCTGGTGCCAAGTGGGAGGTCAACGTAAAGCTGCGGCAAGCGTCGCTCTACGAAGGCCTTGCAACCAGCCTGCGCGAGGTCAAGGCGCCAGCGCTCCAGATGTTTACCCCACACCAGTTGAACGTGCTGGCGCAAGCAGACGCGAGCGACAACCCCGATCTTCAGGAGAAGGCCGCCGCCATCCGCGCCAAGATCGACAACGCCTGGAAGACCGCGCGCGAGAAGGAGCTGCGCGCCACCTACCACATCGCGATCGTCAAATACGCGGAGCTCCTGCTGAGCGCGAAAGAGCTCACCGGCCCCCTCCCCGAAGCGCGCTTCGCGATCGAGCGGCTCGCGCAGCTGACCACCTGGGTGGGAGAAGAAAGCATGCGCGAACACATGGCGAACTACACGCCACAGATCGCCTACGAAGAGGGCCTGTTCCAGCGCCTGCGAGACAGCGGCGCAACGGGGCTCCCGTAAAGCCTCTCGCAGAACTCCCATGACTCTCAGCCGCGAGGCGCCCTATTCTCGCGCGGATGCGCAGAGCACTCGGTCCGGCGTTCGTGCTTGCAGGGTTCGTGGCCAGCTGCGGCGGCACGCAACCGGCGCCTCCTGTCGAGGTCGCCGCACCCACGGAAGTAGCACCAACCGCCGAGGAGACACCGGTGGAGCCGAGTGCCGCCGACTTCGACCAGGGCAAGCGCCTGGAGCTCGCAGGAGGTCCGGCGCTCGGTTGTGAGGCGCGGCAAGCGGGGGATTGGGTGAGGGTGCGCTGTGGCGAGCTGAGCTACTTCGGTACTCCAGCCTGGCGCGCGAGCGTCGATAAAGCTTCCTCGGGGATACAGCCAAAGGTAACCGGCGGCATGGGGCAGCTCCAGCTGGTGTGGCGCTTCACCGAAGGCAGCAAGCTGGACGCATCGTTCGTGTGGTTTCCGCATCTGGTGCGCTTGCACTCCGAGTGGCCAAAAGGCAGTCCGCGTCCCCTCGCCGTCGCGCGATTTTTCGGCGTACCCCAGCGCAGCGCTGCAGAGCTGATCCAAGCGGCCTGCGCGTGCCCGCCGCGACTCGCACCGGGGCTCATCTTGAAGAGCCACGGCATCAGCTGCGACTCACCCATGATAGATGGTGATGGAGTCGATCCCTGGGAGCCTGAGTGTCTGCGCGGCCTCGAAACGGGCTGTCAGGAGTTCAACGAGTGCCTGACTCACGAGCCGTCGGGCTACCGAGAGTGCATCGACGACGAACACGCAACGGGGCTCGGCCCGTTCACCAGCTGCCACAAGAAGTGCGATGAAACTCGCAAGTGTCCCTCGGGCTTCAGCTGCGAAGACGCCTACGAGCAGAACCCGATGGGCGAACCACCCGAGGAGCGACCCTTCGCCTGCTTCCCCACGGATGAAGCCTCCAGCGAATACTACCAGGCCTTGAACGCCTACCTCGAGCAACACAAGAAGTAGCTCAGAAGTTCCAGCCGTACCCCACGTGGAGACCAAAGAGCGAATAGTGCGCGCGGTAGCTCTGTGTCACCTGCACAGCCTGCGTTTTCATCCGGCTCGTCTCGGAGTAGCTCACCCAGCGCTGCGCAAACAACGGCCCAAAGTTCAACACCGAGTGACCCCAGCGAAACAGGCACTCGAGCTGCCAGCCAACGCTGAACCCGATACTAGCTCGCGTCTCCCGGGTCACGGCTCGCCCCGCCGTAGCCTCGCTCACGTACACCGGCAACAGCAACGCCAGCGGCATGCTGAACGCGAACGCGAACTCGCGTCGCCCGTCCTGTCGCTGGTACACGGGGAGCACCGCGCGTGGAACCGCAGCGGTTTCGAAGAACGCGATGCTCGGCCCGCCGCGCACTCTGAGCAGCTCCCCGGCGCCCATACGCAAGCCGAGGTGTAGCGGCGATAGCACCGGCAGCGACACCCCGACTGCAAGTGGCCAGGTGGGGTCGAAGCTCAGTGACTCGGCGTCGCTGGCGTTGTGAGCTTGGGCTGAACTCTGAGCTTCGTAGTTCGCTGAGTGTAGCGGCCACTCGACACGCAGCTGGGAATAGAACAGCGGCTTGTCCTTCAGATCGCTGGCCGCCGCACTCGCGCTATGGCTACAAGCACCAAGCAGGGCCAGCGCCGTGACCCAGCTCTTCACCGTGGGCACTCCGCTGCTGCTCTCGACGCCAACGGCAGCTCTCCAAGGTATGTTTCCGCAGAGATATTCGGCGCGCTCGTGAGGTACAAACGCTCACCGACGCGCTCCAGGTAGACGGTGTTTGCGTCGGAGCGGGCGCGCCCCTCTCCCCCAAGAACCAGGTCGCGGTCCCAAGACAGCAGAGTCGTGGCGAGTCCGTCGCCCTCCACCACGGCGACCTCACAGGCGTCGCCGTCGTAACTGCTCGGCAGCACCGTGTCGATCCCCGCCGGCAGCTCCAAACACTCCCTCAGCTCCCAGGCCTGGCTAGCGGGCAATGGCCCGTCACAAGCCCACTCCGCCTTCCAAATCCGCACATGCACGGGGAAACTCGTCGCGTTGAAGAGCTTCGCACCGTGGGGTTCGTAGCAACCGGACAAGGCCCCACAAACCCATACGCAAAAGCCAACGGACGCGAGTAGGCGCCAACCGGAGACTTGGCTATCACCGAAGCACGACATGGCTGCTCGGATTTTGGGGGTGAGGATGAGTCGCACCACGGCACTGAAGGTGGCTTGCTTCGGAGGCACGCTGCTCGCCGCTCTCGGCTGCGGCCGGGTGATCGAGCCTGGCGAAGAGGAAGGCGTCCAAGTGGGTCTCTGCGACCCGAGCCAGGAGTGGCACTTGGTCGACGAGCAGCTCGACGAGCGCGCCGGGCAGTCGCTGTTGTGGTTCGGCGATGGCCCCGTGGTCGCGACGCAGTTCACCACGCAGAACAACTGGAGCTCCGTGGAGCGCTTCGATGGCCGTGGCGATGAACTGTTCCGCAAGGATATAAGCCAGCGCGTCAACCTGCTCAGCAAGGTCGGCGACGGATTCCTCGCGGTGGGCCACGGTGACGGCAGCCCGCGCCGTACGACCCTCGAGTATCACACCGGCGGGTCGAGCTTCGAGTGGCGGGTCGCCTTCGAGACGGAAGAAGACGTGTGGCCCGCCGGGGTCTACCAGGTGGACGACGCGTTGTTGCTGATTGGCACCCAAGAGACGTACTCCGGCGCAGATAAGGATCTGGTGGTGTATGGACTAAGCGACCGCGGTGAGCCGAGGTTCACTCGCGTGTATGGCGATGATCCGCCGACCCTGGGTGAGTCGAGCGACGAGCGCGTAGTGGGCAGTTACGCGTTCGAAAATCACGTCGTGATCGTCAGTCAGGCCTGGCTCAACGGTTCTGGAGGCCCGGTGAAGGCGCTCGCCATCAACTCCGCTGGCGAGCTGCTCTGGGAGTACAGCGACACCTTCCAGTACGCGCGGGGCACCAGCTGGACGGTGGCGCCGACGAGCGATGGCGGTGCGTTGATCACCGGAAGCCCGTCTACCGGCGGCGTGGGCACGGGCCCCGGGCGGCTCTTGCGCCTGGACGGCAAGGGTCAGCGTCTGTGGGTGCAGACGCTGAACGATCCGGACATCGAAGATCCCGAAGTGACCGCATCGGTCCAGCTGCCGGACGGCGACTTCTTCATCTCGGCGCTGGGTTGGGGCCCAGCGGTGCGCAGCTACCGCATAGATCCCCAAGGAAATATCCGGAGCACGATCGTGCACACCGAAGAGCAACTCGCCGGCGCGCCGGGCTTCACCCGGGTGCGCTTGATGCCAGGCGGAGGCGTGCTGCTCAGTTCGGAGCTGCGAGAGCTGGATGGCGGCACACTGAACTTGCTTCGGGTCGACAACGCCGGGCAGCCCCTCTGGCAGCACCGCATTGATCGCCCTGGCACGGCCTTCATCGGCGATTTGGTGGTGGGCCCCGACGGCCAAGTCGTGATGGCGGGGCGCTTCGCGAAGCAGGACTCGGTCGATGAACGCCACGTCTTGCAGTTGAGCGACGCGTGTCAGCTCGAGCACGCCGCACCTTGAATCGCAACAACGTACGACCTCCCTCGACACCCGAGGGCGACTGAGGTTACTCGAAGGTCATGGGTCGCAAGCTCACGCTGTGGATTGCGGTTGCGCTCGCAGCCTGCAGCGGGAACCGACCGACGCAATCCCGCGCTCCGGAGCGGAAGCCGACCGCTGCCGCGACGGAGGCGCCGAAGCCCCCACCGCCTGTCGTGCGCGCTCCGCCTCGCGAAGACAACCGCGGGGTCATGGGCGGCCCGCGCGACGACACCGCGTTTGAGTGGGACGTCGCTGACGTCGACGACGTGGTGGAGCCGGAGCTTGAGAACATCCCGCCGATTTCGCGATTCGTCGCGACCCAGCTCGCTCCGTACCTGGAGACCCGACGCGCCAAGCTCGCGACCCAGGGTCCCGCGGGGCACGGCATCGTCGTGCTCACGCGCCTCGCGGAAGCGACTCACCTCCACCAAGTTTTGAGTCCGCTCGCGCTGCGCGAGCAACTGACGTTCGGCAGAGATCCCGTTGAACAGGGTGCGTTCAGCCCCAGCGGCCTGCTGACGTACCGCGGGGATCAGCTGGGGACGGAGAACTTCCAGATCTGGGATCTCAACCTCGAGACGCGCAATCGACAACTGCTGACCGACGGTGAGAGTCGCAACGGCGGGTTTCGTTGGCTGACCGACGGCTCCCTCGCCTTCACGAGCAATCGTCGCAACGGCACGGACATGGACCTGTATCTGCTGTCTGCGAAGGCGGCCGCACAAGGCAAGCCCGCCACCCTGGCCGCAGAGCTTCCAGGCCAGTGGGTCATCCAGTCCACCTCGCGAGACGCAAAGCAGATCCTGCTGCTCGAGTACCTGGCGGCGGATCAAGCCACCCTCCACGTCCTGGATCTCGAGACGGGCAAGCGCCGCCCGGTGCGCGAGCTCGAGCCCGGAGTGTCCACCACGCTCGGCCTGTTCAGCGGAAAGCCTGGCGAGGTTTACGCGCTCTCGGATCGCGGCGGTGAGTTTGCGCGCGTCTTCAAGATCGACACCGATTCCGGTGTGTGGACACCGGTCACCGCGCGCTACAAGTGGAACGTCGAGGAGTTTGCCCTGAGCGGAGACGGCAAGCTGCTGGCGTTCACGCTGAACGAAGACGGCTACTCCATGCTGTACCTGCAGCCGCTCCCAAAGGGCAATCCGCGACCCGCCCGTTCGATTCCGCGAGGAGTCATATCCGCTCTGCGTTTCGCCGACGCCCGCTCGCTGCTGTTCAACCTCTCGACGCCGACCTCGCCGCCAGACGTCTTTGGCTTCGATATCAGGACGTCGAAGCTCACCGCCTGGACCCGTAGCGAAGTCGGCGGCATGCCCAAGTCGAGCTTGGTGAACCCAACCATCGTCACCACGAAAGCACCTGACGGTACCGACCTCCCGAGCTTGTATTACAGGCCCAGCGGAGACGGCCCCTTCCCAGTCCTCTTGTGGATGCACGGTGGCCCCGAACAACAGAGCCGCCCGAGCTTCGACCCACTGATTCAATATTGGGTTGCCACACGGAAAGTCGCCGTACTGGCACCCAACGTGCGCGGCTCAGACGGCTACGGCAAGACGTTCCTGGCGCTCGACAATGGCAACCTGAGGCACAAATCCGTGGAAGACATGGGCACGTGGCTCGACTGGATCGCCAAGCGCAAAGAACTGGACGCAAAGCGTGTGGGGATACACGGAGCAAGCTACGGCGGCTTCATGGTGCTGGCCGCGCTGACGAAGTACGGCGACCGTATCCGCGCGGGTTGCGACGTGGTCGGCGCGAGTGACCTGGTCACCTTCCTCGAGAACACCAGCGACTACCGCCGCGAGCTGCGACGCCGCGAATACGGGGACGAGACCGACGTGGAGATGCGCGACTACCTGCACAGCATCTCGCCGCTGCACCAAGTCTCGAAGATCCAGAGCGCGCTCTTGATCGCGCACGGAGAGAACGATCCGCGCGTGCCCATCACGGAAGCACGCCAAATTGCTGAGGCCGTGCGCGCTTCGGGGCACGACACCTGGTTCTTCCTCGCCAAGAACGAAGGCCACAGTTTCCGCCGCCGACGCACCCGCGATCTGTTCTACAGCGTGATGAGCGAGTTCTTCGAGCGCTACTTGGTACAAGGCCTCGACAGCAAGCTGCCCCCAGAGCCCCAGCTGGCAACCGATCCTCTAGCGCCTACAGATCCTAAACCGTCAACCGATCCTAAACCGCCTACAGAGCCTCCGACAGGGCCGGAACAGCCTGAAGAACCCAAGGTCCCTGCGCCCGGAGCCCCACCGTGAAGTGGCTCGGGCACTCCCCAGTTGCGCCAATCGACTTCAAGTCAGCTCGAGCAACGCGCCCGAGCGCGCGTGGATGAACAGGCGCCGAAGATACGCTGAGCCCGCGTAGGGGTCTGGCAACAGCGCCTTCAAGTCGGCGCAGCGAAGCTCTCCACTCAAGTGCTGACGGCTCTTCAACACGTCGAGCAGGCGCTCTGCGGTCGCCTTGTCCTTGGCCTGCACCACGCTGCGATCCCCCATGGCGAACCTCACGGCGTAAGCCTCGAGACCTGCTCCGTTTCCACGATCCTCCGCGAACAGGCTGGCAACCACCTCGCCGTGGACTTGGGTGCCGTCGCTGTGGTTCACGATCACGATTGGCGTCTTGCACTGGGCGTTGAACTCCGTCGGGTCCTTGATCGGCTTGGCCAGCGTCGAGCTGCCCCTCGCAGTTCGCTTCGGCGGTTGCGCCGACTTGAAGCGTCCCTTTTCCCGGGGTCTCCACAAGTGCGTGTCGTCGAGCAGCCAGGTCTCGCCTGCGATGTCGACTGCCGTTTCCGCGTGGGGTAGCTCGACATCCAGCAGGCTGATCTCTCCTTTGGGTGTGATCAGCCACGCACCCTGCTCGACGACCAACGTGTTCCCATCGGCCAGCCGCGTCAGCTGAGCGTAGCGCCCCCACTCGGCGGGCTTCGTCGTCCACTGCTTGCCGTCGTGGATCAACAACGCGTCCTTGTCCGTCGCCATCGCTGGCGCACCGGCGCCATACGCGAAGGAATAGAGCGGGTTCCGGTCCACCGGTGCCGAGAGCAGCGCTGCATCGTATTCCCGCGGGGGCAGCGAAGGCTTGTCGCTGGGGATCTCCCGATAGTCGCGGCGCCAAGCACCGGAAACGAACCTGACCAGCGGTAGGTTGCCTTCACCACTGCGAGATTCCGCAGCGCCGAAGGCCATCACTTCCCCAGGGTACGCCCCCAAGAAGCTGACCTGCGTATGCAGATCGGCCTGCTGCATCGCGCCGGAGTACGTGCCCCACACATTGCTCGGCCAGTACTGGTCCGCCGGCTCGGCGGCATCAGCCTTCACGAGCCACAGCTTCTGCTTGCCCGCCGCTGGAAACCTGCACGGCTCAGCACAGATCAGCGCCGCGTGCTTCAGCGAGAACACCCGCCCAGTGGCCCCGCGAAAGAGCTCGAAGTCACAGCGGAGCTCGAAGTCACGGCGAATCGCCTCCGAGGATTCTGGGGGTGAGGCGCGCTCCTTCGAAACCGAGCTCTCGCTCTTCAGCGCCGTTCCCGGGGACGCCTGCGGCGAAGAGGAAAACGGCGGCGGAGAGGAAAACGGCGAAGAGGAAACCGCTGCACTGGCTTCAGGGCGCGGGAGTTCTTCAGCGGAGCGCTTTGAGCAGCTCGTCAGGCAGAGCAGCAGGATGCAACGCGGCAGCAGGAGTCGCACGGGTTCTCACCAGGTGAGCGTCGTTCAACAGCGTCGTTTCAACAGCGTCGTTTCAACAGCGTCGTTTCAACAGCGTCGTTTCAACGCTCCTCCCCCCAAACCCAATCCCTGCACCGTGCGCACCTACGAATTCGTACCCGGCTTCGGTGCGCGTACTACGCAGTATGCGCTGACACCGGCGCAGCATGCGCTGACACTCGTGGAGGCTGACACCCGCCCGTACATCTAAACATCCAAGTTCGTACGGCGTTCGATTCCTCCGATCTCCATGCCCCCAATGGAAGCCATCTGCGGTTACTATGCCTTACGCTTAGGCGACTTTCGTCTGCCTCTTTCGTTTTCGCACGGAACCAACGTGCACCCCCACGTTGGTCCATGTGCGGTCAGACAGGCCCGTAGCTCTTTGCCTTCGGGCTGGGCACTACAACTGTTGGGCGCAACCTACAGTCGTCGTGCTGAACGACCGACGATTTTTGCTTCTGGCGAGCGGCACGCTCCGTGCAATCCGCTGAGGGTTGCGCGCGAAGCGTTGCCTCGTGCATGCCGGTCGGCATCTCATTTTGATTTTCCGCAAGGGAACAAAAAGAGCTGACGCTTCGTAAGAAACCGATCGTTAGCCACCCACGAATGATTGCTGGTCCGCACCCCCTCGCGGCCCACCTCTCGAATCGATGAACTCAGTCGTCCCAGCGCCGGTTGGGTCGCACCGCGATCGCAGCGGTACGTCCAGCGATGCCCGTAGCGAGTACAGGGCGCTTCTCAGCTTGCTTGAGGAGCGTGAGTACACGGCCGCCCTCGATCTGCTCACCGAGGCGCGCAGTCGCTACCCGATGGACCGGGCGCTCGAGCGCAGCATCCAGCTTTTGAAAGCGCACATCGATCGCAACACGTCGCGCAACGCTCACCATCCAGTTGAGAGCCTCTCCATGTCAAACATCGATGACTCGCTCCAGCAGCTCCGGTCCCTCGACGGCTTCCTTGCTGCCTCACTCGTGGACTCGGAGTCCGGCATGGTGCTCGGCATGCAAGGCGCCGACGACTACGAACTCGAGCTCGCGAGTGCGCTGAACACCAAGGTGGTCTCCGCAAAGCGCCGAGCGATGAAGCAGCTGGGACTGGGCGACTTGATGGAGGACATCCTGATCACCCTCAGGGACCAGTACCACATCATCCGACCCCTGCGGAGCCGACCCGAGATCTTCCTCTATCTCGTCACGACGCGCGCGAAGTCGAACCTCGCGCTTGCCCGCATGGAGCTCGCACAAGTCGACACGTCCATGAGCCTCTAGCCCAACGCTTGGAATGAGAGACCGAAATGAACGCCATTCCCCTGCAGCTCACAGTTACGGATGAGCCCAGAGCCGCACGCGACTCACGCACGCTTTGCGCTGAGATCAAGTGGAGCGTCGACCGAATCCTGGAGCGGGTGGCCGCTACGGATGCCGATCAGCTAGCGGCAAGCGAAGGAGTCGCCGTGCTCCTGGCAGACACGCGGGGGATCCTGACCTCCGCCACCGCGTGCCTTGGCGAACTCACGCGGCGCATCGAAGCGGCAAACGCCACCACTCTGGCCCACATTGGGGACGCGGCGTTCATCGGTCGCTTCGCGCTCAACGCGTTGCTCCGCGACTTTGCCTCGACGTTGTCCGACGAGCAATCCGCGGAAGCGATTCGATTCGCCGGAAAGGCGCATCGCGAGGCATCTCGAAGCCTGCGCGTCGTTCATCGGCATTGCTGCGAGATCCTGGGCTGCGCGGTGCATCGCCCCTACTTCGCCCGAGAACTCGATGCCGCCCTCGAGACTCGCCAGGCCTATGCAGCGCTGCGACGCGCTGCCCGTCGAGTCGAGGTTCCCGAGCTCAAAGACTCCTTGCGTCACGCGATGACGACCCTGGCCGTCGTGCGCGCCCGACCTTGCTTCCCCAAGCTCCGCGCATACGACCGCGTAGTGCTCGAGGAGCTCTTCCAGCGCATCCGTGGCTGGCTAGTCAGCTCGAGCAAGGGCGCGCACGATGAGCTGGACGGCAGCCGGCTCCTCCAAGAGTACTTCAACTTCGTTGAGTTCGCCCTGGAGGTGAACAAGCGGCCAGAGCTCGTGGAGCACGACATCGAGCTGATAAACCTCGGGCTCAACCAGCTGGAAAGCCACCCGGTAGCCAGCGTACAGCCGCTGCTCGCGCCGCTCTTGGGTAGAGACGAAGCGTTGGACGCTTTGCTGAACTCCACGTGCGACACGCAGTTGCTACGGGATGAGCTCGAGCGCGTGCTGGGTTACATCGGCGGAGAACGCCACTCGGAGGTAGCGCTTCGTCTACCGCTTCAGGACGAGCCCGGCGATCGCAACTAGCTTCCGCTGTTACCCCGCGGCAATTCCATTTCATACCGTCTTAACTCGGCGCGTGCGCTGAGGCGCCGGTATGGCGTGGTGCAACCGCGGTGGTCGAGCAGGAATAGGACGTGGGCTATTCCCTCTCCCGGGGCATGGACGATTGCAGCACCTGGCCTTACGCCCCCGCAAGGATGGGTGCCACAGCTTGAGCCGGCCCGTCTCTGAGCAAGGACCCTCAACGCTGGCTAGCCCAAAGCAGCAGCTCCGAAGCAGAACTTATCCGCCCAGAAATTCCTCCCAGCGACTGCTCGTGGCGGGCCCTCGCCGCGTTCGAGGCAGTGCGGGGTTTGTGTTTGGTTTTAGCCGTAAAAGCGAACAAGCAGTCCTGTCGTACAGCGAACGATTAATCCGCGGCCCCGTTCAGGCGGCACAGAGTAATCAGGCACTAGTTCTCGACCCTTCCCCTCACGTTTTTCAGGAGAACCTTGGCGCGCCCCAAAGAGTCTGACTCGGCGAAGACGCACAAGCAGATCGTGGAGGCGGCGCTGGAGCTGCTCCGCGAGAAGCGGGACCCCTCATTCCTGTCCATGCGTCGCGTGGCAGCGCGCGCTGGCCTGAGCCCGAGCACACTTCAGTACTACTTCACCTCGAAAGAGGCATTGCTCGAAGCGTGCCTGGACGGCTACCACGAGCGACTCTCGCTGCGTGTGAAGGCGGCACTGACCGCAGTCGCCACGACCAGCGACACGCGTCGCAAGGTCGAAGCTACGCTGCGCAGCTTCATCGCGTTTATCCGTGAGGAAGAACTTCTGGTCGCGTTGCGGGTGATGACCACCGCGCGCCGGGGCGGCTTACACCCGAGCCGGCAAGCCGAGTTCCTTGGGTCCTTCGTACGCGAAGCAGTGGCGCTGCTAGGCCAGCACTCCGCGCTGGAGCCATTGGAGGCACGGCTCTTGATCCACGGTTTGACGCTCTCCTTGCCGCGCATCTTGTTGATGAGCCCAGAGGAGCAAGCGGGGCTTCACGGCAAGCACGACATCCCCTCCCAAGCGGAGCTGGATGATGCCCTGGTGCGGATCGTGCTGCGCATCCTGAAGCATTGAGCCGTCTCGGCTCAAAGCTCGTCAGCGCGGCTCAAAGCTCGTCAGCGCGACGCAAGATTCTTCAGCGCGGCTCAGAGTTCGCCAGCGGCAATCAAGCTCCAACCATCTAGCGTCGCTTCACCTTCGCGCTTGGGGTCAACATGGGCCACGCGTTGATAGGTGACCCGCCACCGCAGCTTGCCACCTTCATTGCCGCGTGGCAATTCAAAGGCTACCTCGCGCGGGACCAGGTGTACGCGATCGTCACTCGCTTCACGTCGGCCCGCTGGAGAGTCTACGAAGTGACGCGCAAGGTAGCGTTCGAGCCGCGATCCATCAGCCAGCTCCACTGTCACCGCCAGGCGGCGGAACAAGTCCCCAGTGGGGACGGCGTGAGTCACGTTTCGCGGCGTGAGCACGATGCGTACCTCCTCCGGCCCCAAGCGGCTCGCGGTCACCGTCAAAGCGGAAGCGACGAACTTCGCGTCACGCCCGCCCGGGAACGTGTGGCTCCAGTGCTTGGCGTCCGCCGAGCGCGCCATATGGCACGAGACGCACGTTTCCTTGCTGGTCGCGGCCTGGTGCTCCGCCAGGGTGCGCTGCATCGCGAAGCTCGATGCCTTGTTCTGAAAGCTGAAGTCGTGGCAGGCGCCGCAGGCTTCGTCTCCAGCAGTGCCCATGAAGCCGTGAGGCGCCGTCCGCCCCAGCCCATTCGCGACACGCTTTGCCCGGGCGCTCTCTTCCGTTTCCTCGTGGCAACTCGTGCAAGCGACCCCCAGCGCGCCGGCGCTGGCGCTCACGCCGCCCTCGCCAGAGAGTTGTAGCTCGCGTTCCTTCACGCTCTCCGGGGCGTGACAGTCCGAGCAAAAGCTGCGGGCGTGCTCCGGCTCCCGGAGCAGCGCGTGCTGGAACTCGGGCCGCGTGAAAGCCAGCTGGTGACCCGAGCCGCGCCACTCCCGAGCGACATCCGCGTGGCACTCCTCGCAGCGTCGATTCTGATCCGCTGGCGGCAACGCGCTCAACCGCTCCGAGGCCGCGTGAGACGACCGCTGACTCGCCGCGCCGAGCACCAACAGCACGCTCGCGGCAACCACGCCGATGCTCTGAGGAAGCGAAGCGCTCACGGCAGTTCGATCTGCGCTCCTGACCAGGGGTGAACGAAGAGGCGATCCATACGGTCATCCTTACCGGACGGAAACATGGAGTCGACGTCGACGCATTTCAACTCGGCCTTGAGCTCGCCGCTGACCCAGCCTTCGAACTGCTTCGCCGCCGTCACGTCTTTCGCCCGCACCAGGTAACGCTGACCCGACGTGAACGTGATCCTGTACAGCGGATAGGCGAGAGCGTGATCCGCATGCTTGCGGAACACATCGGCGATCTGGTCGACCCGAGGCAGATAGCCGTCGCTGGTCTGCAACAAGACGACCGGCGTCTTGCACGCGTCGCTGAAGTCGCCAGGTGCCTCGATCGATGCGTTCGGCGCTGCTTCAGCGTCCGCACCTGCGTCCTCAGCGGACGGCTTCTTCACCACCATCGAGCGACTGGCGACGCGCTCCTCAATCGGCGCCAGCTTGAAGCGTTCAGGCTGCTTCGGCTTCAGCACCTGATTCGAGGCAAACAAGTACGCGACGCCGCCTTGATCAACGGCCCTCTCAGCGCCGGATGGCAGCTTGAGCTTGCTGATCTCCCCCTGCTTCGAGATCAAATACGCATCGCCTTGAACCGCGAGCGTGGTGCCGTTGGTCAGGCGATACAGCTGCACCCCGTCCCGCCAAGGCGCGATCTTGTGGACCCACTCCTTTGCCGTGCGGATCCAAAGCGACTTGGCCTCCGCGCCGAGCATGGGCCCGTCTGCGCCGTACCTGAAGCTCTGTCGCGGATCCCGCTTGGTGGGCAAGGAGAGCAGCGCCTCGTCGTACTCCCGCGGCGGCGTCGCTTGCAAATAGCGAAAGCCAAGGTCATCACTGGTGGCGTTCACCCAGTACTTCACGAAGAACTTGACCTGCGGCAGGTTGCCTTCGCCGGTGCGCCCCTCCCCCCAACCCTGGGCGAACAAGCGCTTTGGATAGTCGCCGCTGAAGCGCACCTCGGAGGAGAGCTTCTGCGATTTCATCTCCTGGAGGTACGGCTCCCACGCGTTTGCCGGCCACAGCTCGGGGGCATCCCTCACCACGCCGTTTTCCATGATCTGCATCTTGGGGGGAGGTGTGCTGGGGAACTCACAGCTCCCGCCACAGGAGAGCACCGCGTCTCCCACGAGGAACAACTTCCCGCTGAGGCCCTTCACGACCTCGAAGTCAGCGCCGTCGTCCTTCGCTTGCTCCGGCGCTGCGCTTTCCACGGGCACCGCGCTCTTGGTCGTCACCGCGGTCCCGGCTGACGGCATCGCGGATGGCTCCGGCTGAGGTGTGTCGGCGCTCTCCTTCTTGGAGCACGCCACCAACACCAGTACTGCTGCACCCAACGCTACGCTTCGCATCCTCCGCCTCCTGACTTCGTCGCTAGCGTCGCTGGAGTGCGACAGCAATGGGCACGTCTCTCATCAACGCGCCTCACCCCCAACCCTGTTCCCGCCGGCTTGGTGGTTCGACCGCACCTACATCAGGTGCAGCTCGCTGCCGTCGAACCACGCCATCACGAAGCGACCGCATTGGTACTGCTGGAGCTCTGGGTACTCGAGGCTGAGGAAGATCTCGTCGTCGGCGTTGACGCGGAAGTCATGGATCCTCGCCGGATCGAGGTCGAGCAGCGTTTCATATTGGCCCGTCTCGGCGACGCGATAGAGCTTCGACTCGTCAGCGATGTAGAGGGCGCTCCCTGGAGCTGAACGGAGCGCCGTGTAGCGGCCGAAGCTGAGTCCCGCCGGAGTCCAGCCCTGGTCCTTGTGCATCAGTAGCTGATAGGTGCCTTGCTGAAAACCCATCAGAGCATATCCCCCCGGCAACACAGCGCCAGCTTCATAGATGCCTGGAGGCGCCGCCACCGTCTGAGTGGCGCCACTCTCGGGGTCGATGCGAGCGACGAAGGCGTCGTCTCCCGCGACGAGTAGCTCACTCCCCAAATCGAGCAGCGTCCGCGGGGCGTCAGGAGCCCCGACCCGCGTCAGCTCGGTCCACGCTCCATCAGCGAAGCGTGTGAGCGCGTAGCCATTCTCGCCGTCCGACTCCAATTGATACACGCCTTCGCTCCGCGCCGCGGCGTCTACGGGATGGGCAGCAGGCCGGTTACCCAGACACTCAAAGTTGCCATCCAGTGTGCTTTTCCCCACGGCACAAGCGCCTTGGTAGATCCCCATCGACAGCAGCGCGCTGCCCTGGGTCCCAATCGGACGAGGCGTATACAAGTCACGGAAATGATGAATCGCCTGCCAGCCCTGCCCCTGATTGACGAACAGCGACTGGTATGCCGCTTCTGGCGCCGAGCAGTATTCCTGGATACCGCCTCCAAGTAGCGTGGTGCAGCGCATACCGATCGTAAGGTAAACCGCGTCCTGGGTGCTCCAGAGCGCGGTGAACATGTTGTTCCCCACCCACGGCGAGCAAAACGGCTCAGTCGACTCACGCCAGCCCGGCGTCCCGAACCCGGGACCCAAGCTGAAATCCGCCGGGCGCGCGGGCAACTCCACGGGTGGCGGTGTTACGGCCGTCGGCGGCTCAGGCGGGTCGAGCACTCCGCCGGTACCCCCTATACCACCCACACCGGCGCTGCCTCCGCTTCCCCCCGCACCGCCCGTGTCCGATTCGGAGCCGCAGCCTGCCACAGCGAACGCAAGCGCCAACGATACACAGCCGGCGAGGGAGCGAAGCATCCTGTAAGCATGCCACGGGGCCAGCCATCCGCCCAAGGCGCAACCTTCATCGCCGCCGCTCGCATCCGTTTCCATGCGGCCGCTGCGCTAGTATGTTGCGCAAGGTGCCGACGGATCTGGAACACAGCTTTGCCGAACATCGCCCTGCGATCTTGCGGCACTGTTACCGCATGCTCGGGAGCTTTGCCGAGGCGGAGGAGCTGACCCAGGATACGTTCGAGCGCGCCTGGAAGGCGCGCGAGAGCTTCCAAGGCAGCGCGCCCATCGGTCACTGGTTGATGCGTATTGCGACCAACGGCTGCTTGAACGCCCTGGGGCAGCGCAAGCGCCGCGCATTGCCGAACCTCGAGGCCGATCCGACAACGAGCCACGAGTTTGGTCCAGGCGAGCTCGAGCGCTGGCTCACTCCGGCGCCGGATGCGCTGCTATTTCCCCAGGGCGAGAACCCTGCGAGCCCGGAGCAGCTGGCGGAGACGCGGGAGAGCGTCGCGCTGGCATTCCTCGAGCTCTTGCAGCGGCTCCCTGCCAAGCAACGCGCCGCGCTGTTGCTCAAAGACGTCGTCGGCTGGTCCGCGGAAGAAATCGCGACGACCCTCGAGCTCAGTGTTTCCGCGGTGAATAGCGCGCTGCACCGCGCACGGGACGCCACCCAGCGCGAAACAGCAGCGAGCGAGGCGCCCTCCGCAGCGACGGTCGCAGCGTTCGTCCGCGCCTGGGAGACGCGAGATGTGGACGGCTTGGTCGCGCTGCTGAAGCACGACGTGCAGCTGGCCATGCCTCCGTATCCGGTGTGGTTCAGCGGCCGGGATGCAGTGATGGGCTTCCTGCACTCGGCGCGCTTCGCGCCGTTTTGGTCGAGCCTCTCGGAGGTCGCGCCAACCCAAGGCAATGGTCAGAGCGCCTTCGTGTTCCGGCTCCGGGACGCGACTGGAGGAAGCCAGCGCACCCACTCGGTGATGCTGGTGCGCTTCGCAGCCGAGCAAGTGAAGGAGATGGTGACCTTCGTGGGCGAGACGTATTTCGAGCCGTTTTGCCGCCGTTCTGCAAGTTAGGGAAAGTTTCTCCAGGCGCCGCGCACAGTTTTGGGCCCTCCATTTGTCTGGTTGGGGGTGAGGAGAAACACGACGCACCTAACCCCCAAACAAGTCGCTTTGGCCTACATCGACGCATGTAGCCGTAAGGATTTCGGCGCTGTCGCCGCACTGCTGGCCGCGGATCTCGAGTTCGTCGGACCGGGCAACCGCGTCACCGGCGCAAAGCCATACCTCGCCATCCTGGAACGCCTGGGCAGCGTCTGGGAGCGCAGCGACGTGAAGCACACCTTCAGCGACGGCGACAACGTGTGCGTGATCTACGACTTCGTCACCAACACCGAAGCGGGCGCCGTGCCTATCGTGGAGTGGCTAACCGTCAACGAGCAGCGCATTCAATGCGTGAAACTATTCTTCGATCGCGTCAGCTTCCAACCGGCAAGCGCGAAGCTCGCGAGCGCGCAATAGGCGCGAGTCTTTTGCGCAGGTTTAGTAAGGTGCCTCAATGGCGTCGATTGCGCTCGTGGTTGGAACCTTGGTGTTTCCCGATGGGAACGCGTCCCAGTGGCTATCGACCAGTTGTGAAGGCCGGGCGCCAAAGGGGTTGCCCCCTGAGTTCGAAGCCGGCGCGGCTCCGCCGACAGTGCATGGCATGCTAAGCGCGCTGCTCCAGGTCTCACCCAGCGACGAGCATCCACAACAGCTGCTTTACCGCGCGGATCAGGTCTGGATTCGCGCGAGCATGAGCCAGGACCAGCTGCTTCTGCGAGGGGCTGCACTCGCAAACGCTGTCAAACAAGCCGCAAAGCTGAACGCGAACGGAGAGGTTCAACTCTGCGTACTCCCGGGTTTCGACGTCGCGCTGCGGCTCATCGCAGCGCGCGGGAAGTTCTCAATCAAGCACGCCAACGCCGACGCCGCGCTACTGACGGATGCCGCCGGTTTCGCTGGACCGTTCGAAATTGCGGGCGCAGCGACGGAGCTGCCACAGGCTCCGGCGCCCCAGCGCAAGCCGGTGCGGTCGGTAAAGCCGCTTCCCAAGAAGCGCGCGGCAGGGCCCGCTGCAACTCACCTCGCAGAGCTTCCGTCTTCCCTCGTCGAGCACTTTGGACTGAGTGAGTGCGCCAGCGAGGACGAGGGCGGCCTGCGCCTGGATCTCAGCCACAGCGCGCTCACCTTGGACGACGTCGCCGAGCTGCTTCGCCTGCCCGAGCTCGCTTCACTTCGCGTGACGGAGCTAGACCTTGGCGCTGAACGACTCCTCACCAAGCGCGTTCCCGCCAGTCGCTTCCGCTTCGGCGACGCCGGAGCTCAATACCTCGCGGAATTACCCGAGCTGAGCTGTGTTGAGCGGCTCAGGCTGGCCGACGTGGCCCTCACTGACACGGGTCTTGCAGCCCTCGCAAGCTCCCCCCACTTCGCCAACGTCCACACCCTCGACCTTTCCGGCGCTCAGCTCAGCGGGGAAGGCCTAACGCGTCTCTTTTCTTCACCCTTGGGCGAACGCCTAGAGCACTTGCTGCTGAACGGAGCGACGCTGAGTGAAGCTGCAGTCGCCGCGCTCGGTGAGGCGCGTGCGCTGAGAAAGCTGAGCCTGGCCTACTGCCCCATCGGCGACGCGGGACTCAGCGCGTTTGCCGAGAATGCTGACTCAAGCCGCATCGTCGAACTCGGCTTGTTCAACACCGGGATCGGCAGAGCCGGCGCACTGGCGCTAGCGGAGGCACCCTTGTTCGCGCGCCTCGAAGCGCTCAGCGTGGCGGGCAACCCGCAGCTCGACGAGGTTTCAGGCGAGGCATTCGCGGCAGCGGGCGAAGCGAGTGCGTTGCGGACGCTCTGCGTCGAACGGAGCGTGGGTCTCGAAGCCGCGTTGCCCGCGCTGGTAGGAGCCTTCCCCCGGCTGGCCTGGTTCCACGCCGGGACAGCCTACTCAGACGAGCTCGTCTCTGCCCTCGGACGGCGCACCTGGCAACAGCCAGAGCTCATCTGGTGTGGTGGTTGCCCCACGGATTCAATCGCCATCGCGTTGGTTCGGCACCCAGGGCTCGCTGGGCTTCGCTTCCTCACCCTGCAAAACGCTGCCTTCAGCGTCGTCCAGGCCATCGCCGAGGCAAAGCACCTGGAGAGCCTGGAAAGGCTGCAAATCAAGTGCCACGACGCAAACGTCTTGAAGATGCAGGCAGCGTTCGCGGAGCGACGTGGCTTTCGCAAGCTACGCCTCAACGACGCCTACGATCGACCCATGATCGCGGGCTGGCGCTAGTCCATGGCCTACGACGAGAAACTGGCCGCACGGATCCGTAAGCTGCTCTCCGCCTCACAGCTGCTGGGAGCGCAACAGGTCGAAGAGAAGCGCGTGATGGGCAAGCTCGCCTTCATGGTGAACGGCAGCATGTGCTGTTCCGTTTCGGAAGACAGCTTGCTCATCCGCGTTCACCCCGAAGAGCGTGAGGCTTTGCTCAGTCAGCCTCATGTCAGCGCGATGCAGATGGGCAAGCGAACCATGCGCGGGTTCGTGCGTATCGCGCCCCCTGCGTATCGCAGCGTCGCAGCGCTGAGGCAGTGGCTGGAGCGCGGGATCAACGCTGGGGCAAAATAGAAATGCGCGCACGCCTTGCAATCCGCCATCAATCGCGGTGCATTCCCAGGCGTGAAGTCCCTTGTTTGGTTCCTCGCGGGTCTGGCGATTGCGTGCCAAGCGCAACCACGTGATCCCGCCCCGCCGAAGACTGCTGCATCGCAACCGGTTGCGGCGACGTCTGCAACCTTCGTGTCAAGCAGTGCCCCCTCGCCTGCTAGCCCACCACGGCAAGCTTCGGAATGGACCATTTCACGACGAGTCGGCGCTTGGCTCCCTGTAGGCGAACGGGAACTGGACAATCTGGAGTATGGCAGAGGCGTCGTGACTCTCGGCGGTCACATCGTTTGGCTCGATCTCGGTCAACCCGCTGGCGCTGCTCAGCTGAGCAAGGTCGACGGTCCCCTGGCGCTGACCCTGACGACTCTCGACGCAGCTCAACTCAAGCCAGCACAGGGCTTGGCCCAGCGTTTCCCCACGGACATACGATTCTACCCAAACCGACCCGAGCCCTCGGACCTGCGCCCACTGGGCACCCTGCAGAACGCACGTGGACTGAGCATCTACACCTCGTCGCCGAGCGTGCAGTTCCCTGACCTACGTAGCGACTCAAGGCTCGAGCGCGTGTACGTCTTCAGTAACGCGCCAACCGACCCGCTTCTCCCACTATTGCCATCGGGCCTGAAGTCGCTGTCGATTTTTGGACCACTCGGAGCTGCGTCGTTCTCCAAGCTCGACAGATTTTCCGCGCTGGAAACCCTAGCACTGGGTGGCGATGCGCTAGACGCTCGAGCGCTAGCCAAGCTCAAGCGTCTCAAAGAACTTACGCTTATGCTGCCGCTGGGTGATACAGAGTTCGCGCTGATCGCGGAGCTTGAGCAGCTGGAGCGATTGAGCGTTGCCCGGTCCGAGTTCACCGCGGCCGCGGGGCCACACTTGGCGAAGCTCAAGCAGCTCAAGCAGCTAGATCTGTTGGGGAGCACGGTCGCGCCGGAAGCGCTGTCAAAGCTCGGTACGCTCTCCCACCTGACACAGCTAGGGTTGCCACGCGCCGATGAGCAAATCATGAAGTACGTCGTCACGCTGCCACAGCTGACACGCTTCTCTGCGCCACAAGTCGTCGGCGGGCGCGCCCTGGAGCTCGTGAGCGGGATGTCCCAGCTGCGTGAGCTCGACCTTTCACAGACCGCGCTTGGAGCCAGTGAAGTGCGCCTCCTTGGAAAGCTCGAGTCTCTCGAGGGCCTCACGCTGAACACCATTCAAGCTCCGGGCAGCTTGGCTCCGCTGAGCAAGCTACGTCACCTGCGTCGGCTCTCTTTGGCTCACTCCCAACTCAACGCGGCGGACGTGGGAGTGATCGCTCAGTTGAGCGAGCTGCGTGAGCTTGACCTCTCGGATACCTCGCTCACCGATGCGGGCCTTGAAGCGCTCAGCAAGCTCAAGCAACTGCGGGTGCTGTACATCGACCGAACAGCGATCACGCGCCAAGGCCAGGCGACGCTTCTGAGCTTCCCCAAGCTCACCTTCACGGGTGTGGACGGCACAGCGCTGAGCTGCAAGGAGCTGATGACCGCTAGTACGCGGCTAACCTGTCAGGGCCGCTGACAACGAGAAGCCAACGGGCTAAGCACCTAGCACCAGCACGGCCTGGCGTGTTTGCCCTGCGGTAATCATGAAGCACCTCATCGGCTCGAAGTACTCCAACACCAAATCGAAGGCTTCCGGTTCCTGGCCCCAGAACTCCTCGGGCAGGATCCCAGCGCTGTCCATCGCGTCGGGATCGAAGCGCGCTTGAAGCGAGTCTCTGGAGATCCCCTGCAGTAGCTCCGCGATTCGCGAAACTTCCGCGGGGCGAAACCCCCGCACCTGATACTCACTGAGCGACTCCGTAAGCGGATGTCCGCCCGTCACCAGGAAGGCTGCGGGGAGCGCTCCATCCCACGTGCTCCCCGCTAGCAGCCAGTGGATCCCGTGCCAGAGCTCGCCAAGGTCCAGCATCTCCCAGTCGGGCAGCGGCTCGGAACCGAGCAGCGCCTGCACTGCATCGGGATCCGTTAGGAGCCGCTCGAAGGCGTCTTCCGGGCCACGCAGCAGGCAACTCGAGATCCCCATGGGGTCTGTGAATAGCGCATACCGAAAGTGGCTTCCAAACGCGTAACCACTCTGTTACACGTTTGGACTGTGGACGCCGTCGCCGCTGCCATTGCTCACCCAACTCGCCGCTGCATCTTGGAGCTGCTGAGGAGCGGTGCGCTGTCCGCTGGCCAGATAGCGGAACACTTCAGCGACAGTCGGCCGGCGATCAGCCGCCATTTGCGCGTGCTGCGGGAAGCAGCGCTGGTCACAGCGACCAACGACGGCCGCGAGATCCACTACGTGCGTTGCTTGGATGCCCTCGCTCCACTGGAGCACTGGCTACAGCAGCTGCGCGCGCCCAGCGCAGGAGAGCGCTGGCAGCGGCGCTTCGATGCACTGGAGACGGAGGTCCAGCGCGTCCGCCGACGCCCACAAAAGAACCACACGGAAACGCCTAAGAAGGCCAAGGAGTCCGTCGCATGAGGCAGCCAACTGGGAAAGTCGAGAAAACGTCTACAGGCGCTGATTTGGTGATTGAGCGACGCTTCAAGGGCACGCTCGAAGAGGTATGGGAGAGCGTCACCAACTCCGAGAGCACCGCGCGCTGGATTGGTCCGTGGCGCGGCGAGCCCGGCGTAGGAAAGACGGTCGTGCTCACCATGAGCTTTGAAGACGGAGCACCCGATGATGAGATGCGCATCGAGGCTTGCGACCCTCCCCATCACCTGGCCGTGCGCTCATTCGGCCAGTACGCCGTGTTCCTCGAGGTAACGCTGAAGGAAGTCGCAGCCGGCGAGGTGCTGATGCACTTCGTGCACCACGTGGATCAGCCAGAGATGGTGGGCGACTACGGCGCCGGCTGGGAGTACTACCTGGATCGCCTGGTGGCTTCGCGAGACGATTCGCCGATGCCGACCTTTGACGAGTACTATCCTGGGCAGAAGGCGTACTTCACGAATCAGCTCGAATAGGCTGCGGCTGGGCCTGGCCTAGGCAATGTAGATCAGCAGCGCTTCGCCCTCTTTGGCTGCGCCGAGCACGAAGTCTTTCAGCTGGTCGAAATAGCTATCGAGGTACTCGAAGGCTTCGTCACCCTCTCGCATCCAGATTTCGGATGGATAGATGTCTGCGGTTTCCATGGCCTGGGGGTCGAAGCGCGCGTGCAGGATCTCCGAACTCAGACCATGCAGTGCAGCGGCAATCCCGCGAACCTCTTCGGCGGTGAACCCACGCGCGGGGCCCTGGCCGACCGGTTCGTCACCGACTTGCTCCCCACCGCGCATGATGAAGGCCGTAGGGCCATCGCCTCCCCACGTCGTCCCGGTGAGCAGCCAGTGGATCCCGTGCCAGGCCTTGTCTACGTCTAGCTCGGCGACCTGCCGTGAGGTGTCCTCATCCTCAGGATACAGGTAGTCATGAATGGACTCCGGGTCGGCGAGTAGTGTCGTTAGGTCTCCATCCGGAAGCCTCACGAATCGTCCAATCATTCCCATGTTCGTTGTCCCCCCGGGTGCGCTTCCGCGCGGCTATCAAGTCAGACGTACGAGTTGCACTCGTAGCACCAGGTGAAGTGACCCTCACCCATGGGCAACGACTTGATCACCGGGTGGCCTGCGGCCTTGGCGTGGGCGGTGTTGTGACCCTTCTGGGACTCACAACAACCCACGTGACCGCATGTGGTGCACACGCGCAAGTTGAACTCAGAGCCACACTCTTCGCAGCGCTCGCCGCTGGGCGTCGCCACGTTGCCGTCGAAATGGTTGCACTTGGGGAGCATGTCGCCTCTTGCCTCAGAATGATTGAGTGGCAGCGAGTATTGGGACGATCGAGCGCGATCGCCAGCCGTCTCGAAGCACCTAGCGTCAGCTCCCAGAGCGGAAGCGGCCATCGGCGGAAACATCGCGCGTGCTAAGGTTCACGCTTGTCCCCTCTCCCCCACCCTAGAAAAACCCTAAAATTCCCCGCCAAGCGGTTGGCAACGCTCACGGCACTGGGCGCGTTTGCCACCCTTGGTTGCGGCTCCGACGGCGGCGGAACCGCTGGCAATGGATCGAGCTTTGGCGGCTCATCAAGCGGCGGCTCGGGGAACACGAGCGGCGGTAGCGGTGCTAACGCGGGGACAGGCAACGGGGGCAGCGCAGGAAACGCCGGGAGCGCGAACGGAGGGAGCTCAGCAGGCGGCAACTCCAGCGGAGGCAGCGCTGGCGACGCTGGAGCAGGAGGCAGCGCCGGCGCGGCACCGTGCACCACGCGCATCACCTATGGTTCCGCGTGGATTAGAGGCGGGAGTCATCCAAACGACTACGACGTCGCCGACGGCGTCGTCACCTGGGACGGCAGCTGTCAGGTGGACGGCTCGGGCAACGCCTTTGCCACGCTCTCCAACGGCTGGCAACCGTACTTCACTGGCAAGAACTGCATCATCGCCTTGGACTACGCCGACACGTGCACCGGCGTGCCTTCGAGCTGCAAGACACGCATCGGGTATGGATCCGCGTGGATACCAGGCCCCAGCCACCCAAACTACTACGACGACCAAGCCGGTGTGGTCACCTGGGACGGCGTGTGTACGAGCAGCGGCGGCAACTCCTCGGCCACGCTCTCCAACGGCTGGACACCGACCTACAGCGGAAGCAACGCCTGCGACCTCGCATTCCGCCACACCCAGTGCGGCGGCCTCTACGCGAACCCAGTCGTCGACGTGGACTGCCCCGATCCCGGCGTGATGCGTGACGGCGACACCTACTACATGGCGTGTACTCCGGGCCCGAAGTACCCCATGCGCTCCTCGAAGGACCTGGTGCACTGGCAGAGCGAAGGCAGTGTGTTCAGCGACGCCACCAAGCCGAGCTGGGGCACCGGCTCCTTCTGGGCGCCAGAGCTACACAAGGTCGGTAGCGGGTACGTGGTGTATTTCAGCGCGAAGAGCTCCACTTCCGGCACCTTCGCCATCGGCGCGGCCAGCGCCTCGAGCCCCACGGGGCCGTACACCGACATCGGTCAGCCGCTGATCACCGAGCCGAGCCCCGGCGCCATCGATGCCCATTATTTCCGCGCGTCAACGGGCAAGCACTACGTCTTGTGGAAAATCGACGGCAACGCCGTCGGTCAAGCGACGCCAATCAAGATCCAGGAGCTCGCGGCGGACGGCCTTTCTGTGGTTGGCAACGCGACGACACTCATCACCAACACGGAGAGCTGGGAAGGCGCGCTCGTCGAGGGCCCGTGGATGGTCGAACACGGCGGTGAGTTCTTCCTGTTCTACAGCGCAAACGGCTACGCGAGCGCGAGCTACGCAGTCGGTGTCGCAAAGTCGAGCTCACCCACCGGCCCCTTCACCAAGAAAGGCTCGCCCATCTTGGTTAGCAAAGGCGCTTGGGCTGGCCCCGGCCACGGCTCGGTCTTGCAAGGCCCTTCTGGCGACTGGGTGCACATCTACCACTCGTGGGTCGCTGGTCAGATCCAGCAAGGGCCCGGCCGTGTCGTGCTCGTCGATCGCATCCAGTGGAGCGGCGGGTGGCCCCTGATGCGCGGCGCACCTTCATCGCGCTCTCAGCCATTGCCTTAGGCCTGGGTTTGGGGGTGAGGTGTGGCGCACGGTCACCTAAACCGCCACATGGCCTAGGTCAGCTTACCGTTTCCGCAAGGTTTTAACCAACGGACGCGCAGCTTAACGCGCCTTAACTCGCAACGTGCGACGGCAACGCTAGCTTTCCTTGGATGAAGTATGGGGGCTGCTTGATGCTGGGGTGGCTGGTGCTCTCGGCGTGTAGCAACGCACCTCCCCCCAAGAACCAGCGAACCGGCGAAAGAGCACCTATTGCATTGCCGATCAACGCCCACGAGCCCCACGCCAGCGAACAGGCCGCTCCCCACGTCAGCGACGTCGGCGGCGTACTGCGGTTTTTGAGGGAGCTGTGTGGAGCGGCGGAAAGCGGCAACGATGACTACGTCCGTGCCCACACACGGCTCCCGCTCTACGGACAAGAGGCTACGAAGGTGCGGGACCGAATGCTCGTAGGCGGCGTGATGGACCAACAAGCCCCCCAGAGTCTCCGCCAGCGCGCCGTCTTTCGCTTCCTCAGGGCAACACATCAGAGTCTGGTCGCCCCACAACTGAGCCCCGGCGACGTCAGGGGCACACTCACTCTCGATGGCCAGGAGTACCTGATCCGAATCGAGCGGAGTCCAATGCGCTTGGTCGAGCAGACCCTGCTGGTGAAGACCGACGTCGACCTCCACTCCCCTCTACCCCAAACGTCCGTCGCTCCGGTCCAACCGGACGTCGACTGGCACGCCGAATTCAAAGCCAGTCCAACACAGGACAGGGACAGCTATTCGTTCGGCTCGCTCATGCTTCCGTTCCTCTTCAGCCGCTGGGGCTGCAACTTCTACCAGGCGGTGCGCGACCCCCGACCGGTGACGCTCCACTATCGAAGCGTGACTGGTGAACCCGGCCTGAAACTCTACGCAGTCACGCCGGTGGATGTCGCCTATCTCCAGTGCCTACAGGTCAGCGTCAGCCAGTTCGGACCTGTCGCTGGCATTCCACCGGTGGATGGCGAGCTGACGATCGTCTTTCCACCAGTTCCCGAGGGTTGGGAGCAGAAGGTCCCGACGCCTCCGCATCACTTCAATGAGGGACCTATCTATTGAAGCGCGGATCCCCACGCAGCAAGCGGAACAATGCCGCGAGCAGCACGAGCGCGCCGAGTACCATGACAGCAGGGCCAAGCCAGTGTTCGCCAGCGAAGAGCAGCACCTGCTCGGCGTGGGGCAGGCGCAAGGCGAGCACCTTCTCCCCGATTCCGCTCGGAATGAACTTGGCAAAGTAGGCCGTCGCCACCAGGCCCAAGAGCAGCAGCATGAAGCCCAGCAAAGCTCGACGGCGCGCACGGTGCTTGGTGGCGCCCCTTAGCTGCGAGATCACGTCTTCGATATGCGCGGCGGCTTCACCGCGCTGGAGCCCAGCCTCCCCCAGCTTGCTCAACACGATGCTGCGCTTTTCCCCTCGGGTGAGGCGCGCGCGGGCATCGCTGAGGATGCGAACGCGCTCCGACTCCGAGAGTTCCACCGGCGCGGGCGGCGGCGCGGATGGACGCATCGAGAGCGGTGCGCTTCCCGGAGGCAACGTAAGCGGCGGGCGCGTCGACGCGGGCGCCAGATCCCCCGGGCGCACCGAAGGTGGGCGCACGGAGAGGCTACCGGTCAGCAGTACCTTCACGCGATACGGTCCGACCTTGAGTTCATCACCGTCTTTGAGCTGGTGCTTGCTCTGCATGCGCGCATCGTTCAGCGCCACCACACCACCCAGTGGATCAGCGATGGCACCGGCTCCATCCCGACGCACCAAGAGCGCTTCTGCAGACACTGAAGGATGCTTCAGCACCACATCGCAACCCGACGCGCGCCCGAGCTTCACGCTCCCGCTGACGTTGACTCGCCGTTCCCCCTCAGGTCCGGAGATCTTGAGGGCGACCGCCATACCCGCACATCGATCGTCAGCGCCGTGGCGACGTCAATCTCCGTCTGGAAACGCGAAGCACGAATAGCGAAGGAAACACTCATGCTGCCTCGAGAACGAGGTGTCGAAACGCGTACCGTCAGGAAACCAGGCGCCGTGGAGGCCGCGCGCTCGAGGTTCTGGAGAGCGCCGACTGCAGCCGGCGCAATGACATGGCTAGTTGTGCAGCTCCGCTCGGGCTACCATGCACGAAGTGCGACCCAAGAACGCGGATCCCGCGGCGACTCAGGAGGCAATCCTAAGCGCGGCGATGACGATCGTGAGCGAGAGCGGACCGACGACGCTCTCGCTCAGAGGGGTTGCGCGCAAGGCAGGGCTCAGCACCGGAACGGTGAGCTACTACTTCTCCTCCCTCGACGCGCTTTGCGAGGCGTGTTTGGACGGGCACTACGACCGCATGCGCGTGCTGGCACTGAAGCACTTCCAGCGCCTCGCGGATTCAACGCCTGCTGAAGTCACCGCCGAGGCGACCCGCGAGCTGTATCGCTTCGGTATGGTGGAGCGTCCCATCTTGTTGCTCCAGCTGAGCCGCCTGGCGGAGCACGGCGGTCACACGGTTCAGCGACGGGTCAACCATCATCGAAACATGATGAGGAACGTCGCGGCCAGCGTGGGGACGGACACCTGGCTCAAGATCCAATCACTGGTGTTCGCCGCGACACGCTACTTGTGCCTCAGCGAAGAGGACCTGTTGCTGTTCACGGGGGCGAACACACTGGCTGAAGCCCATGACCGCATCGAGCAACACCTCGTGGATATGGCCCTCCTGACGGTGGGTCAAGCAGCCACCAAGCCCTGAAGCGGCTCGAGCCTTGAAGCGGCTCGAGCCTTGAGCGGCGCTATTCCCAGCAGAAATCGACGCGGATCGGGCTCCGCAACGTGAAGTCTTCTTCGCTGAGCTCGAGCACGCTGAAAGCATCACTCGGCCAAACGACATTCCCGTTGCACGAGTCGTAGTACTTGCTCTGCTCGATGTGCAGCGCGGTGAGCCCTGGCTTGCCCGCCCACATCAGCGCGTTGGAGGAAGGCACGCCGCGTCCCTGATCCGTGCAGATGTTCTGCCGACAACGCGTGCGCAGGAAGACGTTGCCGTCGGCCCCCGCGTAGTTCGAGAAGCAACCGTTGCCCATGCGGATCGCGTCCACGTCCTCCACCCGACCCGTGCTGGTGTCTCCGTCGAAAATCACCCCGACGCCAGACGGCGAGTTGTTGCCGTCCACCAAGCCACGGCGGACCACCGCGTTCAACGACTTGTAGACGTTCACGTTGTCTTCCGGCCACGACTCCGGGGGATTCTCCACGGAGAAGTCCTCCAACAGCCCCGAGTCCGAGGCGTTCCACTGCACCACTTGTCCGCGAGGAAACGGACCGCGAAAGTCGTGGCCCTCGATGAAGCTGAGCTTCGACTCCGGACATGCCTGAAGGTAGATCCCGCTTGACCCACGGGTGAGCCTTGCGCCAGTCACCGTGAGCCTCGCCGACTGGTAGCAGCTGATGTTGAGCAAGTCCGACGAGCTATTCGCGCCCATGACCGGAGCCCCCGTGTACTCGACCGACACATGGTCCAGAAGCACGTCGTCGGAGTTAGCGACACGGATCCCAACACCGCCGGCATGGACGATCTCCACGTTGCGTACCACGACTCCGTTGTAACCATCGATGTCGACCGCTGGGCCACTGGTGGAGGTGATGCGTAGACCTTCGATCACTTGATTGTCTGCCGTTGCCGTCACGGGACCGGAGTCGGTCAGCGCACAGGTCGGCGCTCCGCCAGCACCAGCTGAGCCGGCAGCGCCAGCGGAACCAGCACTCCCGGCAGCCCCGCCAGCACCGGCGCCGCTCGACCCGCCTGAGCCACCGGTCCCAGCCGCGCCGCCATGCCCCGCGGAACCACCAGCGCCGCTACCACCGACGCTGGAACCTCCAGTGCCCCCTGTCGACTCCCCGCCGCTGCCCGCAGCCCCGGAGCTGCCTCCATCGCCCTGGCTACTGCCTCCGTCGCCGCTGCAGCCAGCCAGCACGCCACTCCCAATCACCAACGCCCAGAGGACTCGCATGCCGTCGAGTTTGCCACGCCAAGACGGCGACGGCTGAGGAACGATGGGTAATCGCCACAAAGCGGCGAGTTCTTATCCGTACGGGATGCGATTTGAGTCCGAGTGCTGACTCACGACGGTGTCAGCGAAGAGCAGCGCACCTCCCCCCCGAAAAACGGGCTAGTCGACTCTCGGCCCAGGCAAAACGAAGCGTACACGTGCCTCGGGCGCGTCAAGCTCCGCTTGGCTGTAGTAGCGCCGTAAGTCCCCCGCCTGGTGGTCGAGCAAGCCGGGGTTCTGCGCAAGCAACTCGTCAAAGCTCACCCCCGGAGCGCGCTGCATGGCGTCGTCCAGGAGCGCGACGTAGGCCCAAGTGATCGTGGCGTGGAACTTCTCGGGTACACCTAATTTTTGGGTGAGGCGCTTCAGCCCGCCCACGTAGCGCGCCAGGGCGTCCTCGGCACTCATTTCCCCAAGGTAACACCAGGCCACGTAGAGGTGCTGCCGATGATGAAACTCGGAGGCGTCCAAGGTCGCGCTCTCGAACGCTTCGACGAGGGGGTCGCGAGACATGGGCAAAGCGTAGGAGAAAGTCAGCTGATTTCGACCAGGAAAGCACGAGCGGAAGCGCGACAACGCAAAACGACCGCTAAGGCCCGTCTGCAGTAGTGCTGTCCGGCGTAGCGCCGGTGCCGGCAGCGCCGGTGTCAGCAGTGCCGGCGTCCAGGGTTCCGACAACGGCTGCGTCGGACCCGCCGTCAGATGCCTCCGCCTCTGCTTCGGCCTTGAGGCGGAGGTAGTCCTGCCAGTGTTCGCGCCCTTCCTTGCACTCGATGTTCAAGGCGTCGCACAGGCGTAGGACCTCCTTTTGCGTCTTGATCGCGCCCTCGCTGTCGCCACTGTCCCATTGTGCCAGCCCGTAGCCATCGAGGGTCGCTGGACACCTGGCAGCGGTTCCCTCGTTCGCCAGCTTGGCCAGCTCGAGCACGAACTCGCCGTCGTCGTCCACATCACGAAGGTCCATCGCGACCCTCAGCGCCTGTCCGGCTCTGCCAATCAACGCAGCGCGAAGCGCGTCCGCCTGGGGCGTGAGATCGTCGACTTCGTCATCGTCGTTGGCCTTGCGATAGTCCGCCACGAGCTGCTGAATGTCACGCTTCGCAGTGCGCGACTTCAGCGCGTCGCCAGTGGCTAGCACCTCATCGAGCGTGCCCTGCACGTCTTCAGGGTCGCCGTGCCACACCACTTGCCCGCGATGGATCACCCAGGCGTAAGGCAAGAGGATGAAATCGTGCCCGTATGCTGTTGCCAAATCATCGAGGACGCCTTCGTCTTCTCCGCGGTCAATTGCCAGAGGGAAAGTACGCGACATCCCCGCCTTGGCAAGTCGAGCGTCAAGCTCGTGTAGCTTGTCCTCCGGCTCATCGCTGACAGCGAATACCTCGGAGCGATTCGCATAGCGGTCGTGGAGCGCCGACACGAAGCCAGCTTCCTCGACGCAAACATCCCAGCGAGCGCACAACGAGACCAACACTTGTGGTCGCTCTTCATCCAAGCGCGGGGGCGCGCCAAGCCAACGCTTCACACGGACTGCAGGTGCCGGGCGGACGTCGATGTCGTCGAAGTTCTCAACCGGCTCGGTGTATTGGGCCTGGTGGGGCACGTTTACCTGACGAATGATCGCCCGCCCCAAGCCGCTCAGCAGGAACAGCGCGAAGAGACCAATTCCAAACTGACGCCGCTCAAACACTCGCCAGAGCGTACACGAAGCGCGAACTGCTGCTGAAGGCCAGACTGCTGCTGACGCCAAGCTGGACGGCGAACTCACAGATCCTCGCGGTCTCACCCCACCAGTCGGGCGGCGCTCGGTCAAGGCGAGAATAGGCTAAGTCAGTGCCGCTTCAGCGATGGGTGAGCATCAAGGCGCGATATGCTCTCCAGATGCGCCCGACCTTGCTCTTGAGTGTGCTGCTGATCGCGAGCTGCAGTGACTCGAACCCTCCCGGCGACTGTAGCGACTCGGGCACGGAACGTGGCGGCGTGTATGCGATTGACGCCCAAACACTCGAACCGATCTGCGACATCGGCACCGGCCTCTACGGCGACGGTTACACTTCGCTCTCCCCGCGTTCCGGAGCGCTACCACCATGCGATGGTCTCCACGAGTTCGGCCCCATCGACATCGAGGACCAAGGCAGCTTCCGCCTCGAGGTATTCGCCGACGGCTACCAGAAGGCTAGCGCCCAGATAGTCATCCAGACCGATGGCTGCGGACGACAAGCCGTCTTCCCCAACGGTCCGCGAAACGGCCAACCCGGCGTCGCCGGCTACGTAACCGTCGCGCTCCAGCCGGAATAATCCACACGGCAATTACGCACCCACCCCCGAGCCGAGAAGCCTCCAACCAGTCTGAGGCAATGGGGCAAAGCCCCGAGCCGAGGAGCCTCCAACAGCCTGAGGCAATGGGGCAAAGCCCCGAGCCGAGACTGGCAAGAGCCTGAGGCAATGGGGCGAAGCCCCGAGCCGAGGAGCCTCCAACAGCCTGAGGCAATGGGGCAAAGCCCCGAGCCGAGGAGCCTCCAACAGCCTGAGGCAATGGGGCAAAGCCCCGAGCCGTGAAGCCTGAGGCAATGGGGCAAAGCCCCCGAGCCGAGGAGCCTCCAACAGCCTGAGGCAATGGGGCAAAGCCCCGAGCCGTGAAGCCTGAGGCAATGGGGCAAAGCCCCGAGCCGAGGAGCCTCCAACAGCCTGAGGCAATGGGGCGAAGCCCCTGAGCCGAGACTGCTAAATGCCTGAGGGCAATGGGGCAAAGCCCCCTGAGCCGAGGAGCCTCCAACAGCCTGAGGCAATGGGGCAAAGCCCTGAACCGTGAAGCCTGAGGCAATGGGGCAAAGCCCCGAGCCGAGGAGCCTCCAACAGTCTGAGGCAATGGGGCAAAGCCCCGAGCCGAGGAGCCTGAGGCAAAGGGGCAAAGCCCCGAGCCGAGGAGCCTCCAACAGTCTGAGGCAATGGGGCAAAGCCCCGAGCCAGGAGCCTGAGGCAATGGGGCGAAGCCCCGAGCCGAGACTGGCAAAAGCCTGAGGCAATGGGGCGAAGCCCCGAGCCGAATCGACTCGTGTGCGAACCGCCAAGACCCAACAGCCCACCAGCCTCCAATCGCCATGAGTCACTACCAGAGGCAATGGGGCGAAGCCCCGAGCCGAACCGTAAGGCGCTCAAGGCAACGGACGGCTCAGTCTCCCCGAGGCAACGCCGAAACGTAAGGCGCTCAAGGCAACGGACGGCTCAGTCTTAGGGAGACACTGAGCGCCTTTACCCCTGGAAATACGAGGGAGTTGTGGAGGCGGCGGAACGGCCCGCAGGGGGCGGGCGCAGAGGCGGGTGAGCGTAGCCGGAATGAGGACGATCACGCAGCGGGCCCTCACGATGCTCTTCAGTAGAAGGCGCAGGCCGTTCCGTATCCAATGTTCCAAGCAAAGGCCGAGACTAGCCAGTTACCGCACGGTAACTTAGCTAGCGACCCCATTCAAGCCCGCCCATCGCGGGCCGTGGGGAGCCGCCGCGCTCTACGACTGAGGCAATCTCGGTCTTTGAGAGACTCTGAGCGCCTTTACCCCTGGAAATACGAGGGAGTTGTGGAGGCGGCGGAACGGCCCGCAGGGGGGCGGGCGCAGAGGCGGGTGAGCGTAGCCGGAATGAGGACGATCACGCAGCGGGCCCTCACGATGCTCTTCAGTAGAAGGCGCAGGCCGTTCCGTATCCAATGTTCCAAGCAAAGGCCGAGACTAGCCAGTTACCGCACGGTAACAGCTAGCGACCCCCATTCAAGCCCGCCCATCGCGGGCCGTGGGAGCCGCCGCGCTCTACGACTGAGGCAATCTCGGTCTTTGAGAGACTCTGAGCGCCTTTACCCCTGGAAATACGAGGGAGTTGTGGAGGCGGCGGAACGGCCCGCAGGGGGCGGGCGCAGAGGCGGGTGAGCGTAGACGAAATGAGGACGATCACGCAGCGGGCCCTCACGATGCTCTTCAGTAGAAGGCGCAGGCCGTTCCGTATCCAATGTTCCAAGCGAAGGCCGAGACTAGCCAGTTACCGCACGGTAACTTAGCTAGCGACCCCCATTCAAGCCCGCCCATCGCGGGCCGTGGGAGCCGCCGCGCTCTACGACTGAGTCAGCCGGTGCGCTGGATCAGATGGTACCCGAAGTCCGTCTCGACGATGCCGCTCGTCTGGCCGACATCCATCGAGTAGGTGGCGTCTTCGAAGGGCTTGACCATCTGTCCCTTGCCGAAGCTACCCAGGTCGCCGCCGCTACGGCTCGAGGGGCAGTCCGAGTGCTTGCGAGCGAGGTCGGCAAAGTCCGCACCCGAGTCGATCTGCGCCTTCAAATCCGTGATCTGCTGCAAGGCCTCATCCTTGGAGCGGCTCGCGGTGGAGCGCATGGAGCCTTTGTACATCAGCAGGATGTGGGAAGCTTGAACTTGAGACATGGTCTCTCCTTTTCCGTATGGCAATTATGGCGTGCGCCGGTGGCGCCGACATACGTCGTGCACGCCGAATGGCGTGGCCCAGGCTCAGCCTGGGGAGTCGGAACCTTACGGGAGCACTAGCTCGATACAAGGGCCGCGCGGAGGTCTCACGCCCTATGCCTCGGAGTCGGGGACAGTTGCCACGCGCGGTCCGCGAACAACTGACTGCCGATTTCAGCTAAGAGCGCCGATCGAGCCGCGGTGCTTTGGCGCAGGGTGGTTCGATTGGTCGCTCGTCGGGCGCAGATTCTGCATTCGTTTCAAGTATTTATGGGCGAGAGGACAGTTGTTCAGTCCCTCTCCCCCACCCTCGAGGTCCCCTGAGGAGACTGCGTTCGACGATCGACCTTGAAAGTGATAATCGTTTTCATTACGGCATCACTCAATGACTTGCTTCGGTCGTCTCGGTCTTGGTCTCGCGCTCTCGCTGGGCGTGCTGTGCGCTGCCAGCACGGCGACCGCCAACGACCGACATTTTGGCTACACCTACGAGACGGCGGTGCTGCCGCCTGGACATCGCGAGCTCGAGGTGTGGACCACCTGGCGAGGCGGTCGAGACAGCTATTACTCACGCTTCGATCACCGCCTGGAGTTCGAGGTGGGTCTCACGGGTCAGCTGATGACCGCGTTCTATTTGAACTTCCACGCGCTGACGGAGAAGAACGCAGAAGACGTCCGCGAGAGCCGCTTCGCCTATGACGGCGTGTCCA
Organism: Polyangiaceae bacterium; assembly: GCA_020633205.1. NCBI lineage: Bacteria > Pseudomonadati > Myxococcota > Polyangiales > Polyangiaceae > Polyangiaceae bacterium. Next base: position 199,018 of record JACKEB010000014.1, on the reverse strand, counting down.
GCGAGTGGAAGCTCAAGCTGAGCGATCCCGTCGCCGACGCGATCGGTTCCGCGGGGTATTTGGAGTTCACCGCCGGACCGAGCTTGTACGAGATTGAAGCGAAGCTGCTGCTGGACAAGCGGCTCGGCAACATCCTCGTCGCTGCCAACCTGGTCGGTGAACAGGAATGGGAGATCGGCCCGGAAGAGACCGAGCGCGTGCTGCAATTGAACCCGGTGCTGGGAGTCAGCTACGTCGTCAGTCCAAGCTTCGCGGCCGGGCTCGAAGTGGCCAGCCAGACCAGCCTCGTGAGCGGCGACGTAGAAAAGTCCACGATCTCAGCCGGGCCGACCATCGCGGTCTCCGACGAGACCTACTGGGCCACCCTGAGCTTCCTGCCTCAGATCACCGATCTGAAGGCGGGCGAGCGCAACACCTCAACCGACGATGGCTTCGAGCTACGGCTCTTGTTCTCCTTCCACCTGTGATCGATATGCGTCGACTGCTTTGCCTCAGCCTATTCCTTGCGGGCCTCGCCGGCTGCGTTGGCCAGGTACCTGAGCCGTCCACACAGCACGTTGCGCGGGCTCAGAGTCACTGGCCGGGTACGACCCAGGCCGAGCTCAGCGAGGGGCGGGCGCTCTTCGTCGAGCGCTGCTCGGGATGCCACACCTTGCCTATCCCCGCGGAACATAAGGCTGCCGAGTGGCCGGATGTCATGAAGCGCATGACGCCGTTCGTGCGCATGACTCCTGAGCAGCTGAACTCGGTGGAGCGCTACTTGATCGTCGCCTCCGAGGTCGCTGGCGGCGCGCCGGCCCAAGCCAAGAACTGATTCAGGTAGCGGACACCGCGCGACCGCGCGCCCACGTACGTAGTTCGCTGACTTGCTCCGCGGCGGTGACACTCAGCGGACGCGTGCGGGCGAGCTCGGCTTGCAGATGCTGCGTCCCAAGCTCCTCACCCGCGCCGAAGGCTTCGTAGAGCGCGGCGACGATGACCTGCTCCAGCTCGGCACCGCTGAAGCCGTCCGTGGCGCTGACAATCTCTGTCAGGTCGAAGCCACTGGGATCTCGACCGCGGCGCTTCAGATGGATGTTCAGAATCGCCGAGCGCTCTTCTGGATTCGGCAGGTCGACGAAGAAGATCTCGTCAAAGCGCCCCTTGCGAAGCAGCTCCGCCGGTAGTGATGAGACGTCGTTGGAGGTCGCGATCACGAATACGGGCGCGCGCTTCTCCTGCAGCCAAGTGAGGAAGCTGCCGAGCACGCGAGTCGAAACGCCTCCGTCCTCGGAGCCTCCCTGAGGAAAGGCCTTCTCCAGCTCGTCAATCCACAACACGATGGGGGCGAGAGACTCGGCGACACGGATCGCGCGGGAGAGGTTCTTCTCACTCTCACCCACGTACTTGGCGAAGATCCTACTCGGATCAAAACGGATCAGCGGGAGCTGCCACTCGTGGCTCACCGCCTTGGCACACAAGCTCTTTCCGCAGCCCTGGACCCCCAAGAGCAGCAAGCCTCGCGGAGGTTCCAGGCCGAACGAACGCGCTCGCTCGGGTTCGGAGAACGCGACCTTGCGCTGACGCAGCCAGCTCTTGAGCGCATCAAGACCGGCCACGTCGACCATCGATGATTCCGTAGGGATAAAATCCAGGATCCCAGTCGCCTCGACCGCGGTGCGCTTGGCTGCTCGCACTCGGTCCAGCACCGAGCGGTCCAAGCGGCCATGCTCGATGATGGCCTGAGACAGCACCCGCTTGACCTCGAAGAAGGTCAGCCCCTTGAGCTGTTGCAGCAGCACCGCCACGTCTTCCCCCGTGAGCTCCATCTCAACGGTCATGCGCTGGCGCAAGCTCGCCAAGAGCGAACGGGTGTACTCGTAGTACTCGTCCTCGGTGATCGGGTCGATCTGCACTCGCGTGAGCAGCACCTTCACCGCGCGCGGCAGCTCGAGGGGATCGTCTGCCAAGGCGATCGCACCCCGATGCACGGATAGCTGCTGACACGCATCGAGCAGAGCACTCTGCACCTGGGCGTCTTCGGTGAACCGCGCGAAGTCGCGCAGGTAGTAGATGGCTTCGAAACCCGAAGCCCGAATGTGCTCGACGGCCAGCAGCGGCGACTTGGTCCCGTGGATCGGGCCCTGCATGTCCGTGCGCTTCAAGCCGGCGCTGGCGGTCCACACGAAGTACGGGAGCCTGAGCGCCGCGGCCAGGGACTCGAGCAGCACTTCCACGCGATCTTCTTCGTCCGTCTCGAAGCCGATCAGCGGGTGGTGAGCGGCGACCAGCAGTTCGAGGTCACGAAGCTGCGCGAGGGGCACCGGCGGGCGGGTCATTGCCCCTCAATATACACACACTCAGCCGCCGAGTACCTGCACCAGTCGATCCTTGCCGTCCCGCTCCATTACTTCGCCGTGAGCCATGACCACTCGCTCGAAATCCCAGCTCAAGATCTCCTGCAGGCTCTGCTCATAAGCGGCCCGCTGCTTGATCGCCGAGCGAAGTAACCGCGACTGAGCGAGCTTCTTGTGGGTGCCAGTCAAGCGGAACATCACGCCGCTCAGCCAGCCTTTGTACTCCAGGATGTTGAACACCAGGTCGGTGACCACCAACGTGCGGGTCCCTGGGTGTAGGACGACGACCTCGTCTAGCTTCGGCATGCCGCCGACCACCAAGCTCTTGGTCTCCCCGAAGCTCGGCTCAGAACCGGCGACGATCACCTCCCCTTGGAGGTTCGGGCGCTTCGTGACCAACGCCTCTCCGCGCCACAATTTTGCCGCGGGGAATTTATCGGCGGCGGGCCGCGCGTACAGGTGGTGAAAGCTGTTGGGCGCCACGATGTGCTTCACGTCCCCAAGTTTCGCAATGCGCTCCGCCTGCGCTTCATCCAGCGGCACCGGTCCGTGCAACATCAGGCCGTCCCCCGTGTCCAGCACCGTCATTCGCGTGCGGAAGTGAACTGCGCCGAGGAGGAATAGATCGTGCTCCGAGTGCCAAACGCCAGGCGCCAGCTCTTCAAGTACTTTGGGTTGCTCCATCTGGTTCCTTTCCGTGGCCTAGTGAATCACCTTTCCGGATTTAGTCAAGCTTACTTGACGAATATTCCGAGAGCGCGCAAGACTGAGGCTGCATGGCGACCAAACGCGGAAACACCCGTGCCGTTTCGGCCGGTGGAAAAAGAGCAAAGCGGGTAGCTGAACGGGCAACCAGCGACAGCGGCTCTTACGAAACGCGCCTCGAGGCAGCGAAGCAAGCAAGCCTTGGACAGCTGCTCTTCAAGTGTTCTCGCCTGTTCAACGAACAGGCGCTGCGGCTCGCCAGTCAACGCTGGGGAGTGCCCGTGCGAATGGCGCACACCACCTTGTTCCCACACATCGACCTGGAGGGCACGCGCCTCACGACGCTGGCGGATCGTGTGGGGGTGAGCAAGCAAGCTGTGGGGCAGCTGGTTGATGACCTCGTCGACTTCGATCTCGTTGAGCGAGTCCCCGATCCAAGCGACGGCCGAGCGCAGCTGGTTCGCTTCACAGAGCGCGGTAGGCGGGGACTACTGGAAGGGTTGGAGGTACTCGAGGAGCTGCGAGGAGACCTGGGTAGGCGGCTCGGGAATGAGCAAATCCTGCGGGATCTCCTGACGTCACTGCAGAGCTTGCTCGGCGCACTCGAGGCCCGCGCGGAAGTAACAGACCCGTGATAGCGTCATGCCATGTTCGAAACCGCCGAGCTGGGACACGCACTGACCAAGGACGAATACAACGAGCGAGTCCCGCACCTACGGCAAGAGCTCCTCACGATTCAGCGCCAACTTGCGGACGCGCCGTTCCCCGTGTTGATCCTGCTGAACGGCGTCGACGGCGCTGGCAAGGGTGAGTCGGCGAACCTGCTGAACGAGTGGTTCGACGCGCGCTACCTGGAGACGCACGCCTTCGATACGCCAACTCAGGACGAGGCCGAGCGGCCCCGCTTCTGGCGCTACTGGATGAAGACGCCTCCGCGCGGAAAGATCGGCATCTACATCGGCAACTGGTACACCCAGCCGATCGTCTCCCGGGTGTTGGGTAATGAAACCGATGAAGTGCTGGCCGATCAGCTCGCGCACATTCGCAACTTCGAACGCATGCTGTCTGACGACGGCGCGCTGATCATCAAGCTCTGGTTCCACCTCTCCAAGAAAGAGCAGCGCCGACGCCTCAAGAAGCTCGAGAGCAACAAGGAGACTGCGTGGCGCGTCACCAAGCAAGACTGGAAGCGCTTCAAGTCCTACGACGAGTTTCGCGCGGTCAGCGAACGGGCGCTTCGGGATACCGGCAGCGGCGAGGCGCCGTGGACGATCATCGAAGGCACCGATGCTCGTTACCGCGCGGTTACGATGGGGGAGCACATACTCGAGCGCATTCAAGAGCACCTCGCCTCCCATGGGTCGCGCGCGAAGTCGGCTCCTCCGGACCCGAACGTCGCCGATCCGTTGACGGTGCTCGACCGCGTCGACCTGACCAAAGACATCGAGAAGGCGGACTACGAGCATCAACTCGAGCGCCTGCAGGGGCGCATCAACAAGTTGAGCCGCAAGGTCAAAAGCAAGGGCGTGTCCGTCGTCGTGGTGTTTGAAGGGTGGGATGCCGCGGGGAAAGGCGGAGCGATTCGACGCATGATCCGTCCGCTCGACGCACGGCAGTTTCGGGTCATCCCTATCGCCGCGCCTTCGCAAGAGGAACGCGCGCATCACTACCTGTGGCGCTTTTGGCGGCACATCCCCCGTCCCGGTCGCTTCACGATCTATGATCGCAGCTGGTACGGCCGGGTGCTGGTGGAACGGGTGGAGGGGTTTGCCAACCGAGCGGATTGGCGCCGTGCGTACGCCGAGATCAACGACTTTGAAGAGCAGCTGGTGGACTCGGGCACGGTGCTCATCAAGTTCTGGCTCCACCTGAGCAAGGAAGAGCAGCTCCGTCGCTTCAAGGAGCGCGAAGAGACCCCCTACAAGCAGCACAAGATCGGGCCGGAAGACTACAGAAACCGCGAGAAGTGGAACCTGTACGAGTCGGCTGCCGACGACATGGTCAGCCAGACGAGCACTGAACATGCGCCGTGGCACTTGGTGAGCGCAGAAAGCAAGCAGTGGGCGCGGATCGAAGTGCTCAAGACGGTGTGTGACGCAATCGAGGCAAGGCTTGCCAAATAGCTGCTGAGACCACAGCGCAACCTACCCGAAACTTCCGCCGTGGGAGCGTGACGGGACTCGACGTGCACGATCCGAGTCCAGAATCCGATCTCTATGCCGCTGGGTGGTTACAGCGTCGCTCCCGGAACTGCGCGGATCGTCTCTTCAGCGCGCGCGACCGACGACCGGAAACGGTTGGCGATACGCGCCCCCGGGTCCGTGTGGGTGAGGGGATCCGCCGGGCCCGGGGTTGCTGAGCTTTTCTAGACTCTCCCCACTATCGACATCCAAAACTTCCCCACGGAAACAACTTACCTTTACCGCACCTCGGCGCCCGTGGCCTGAGCCTTGTCGAGGACACGCAGTAGCGTCTCCGGCTCTTGAGCGCCCGGCACTGGCCAGCGGCCGTTGATCAGGAAGAAGGGCACCGCGGTGATTCCACGGTCTGCGGTTTCAGCCGCCTGCTCGCGAATCGCCTCCCGGTCGACCCCCGCTGCGAGCCGCTCGACGGAGAGCGCCGGATCGAGGCCGAAATCAGCGCCAAGCTCCGCCAGGACCTGGATATCTCCAACGTCTTTGCCTTCGCAGAAATAGGCGCTGAACAACGCCATCACGAGCGCCGCGCGCTGCTCGGCCGGCGCCCAGCTGATCAGACAGTGGGCGGCGGTCGTGTCGGGCATGCGCTGAATGAGCTCCGGGCGAAACTCGAGACCTGCGTCCCGCGCGACGCCCAGCACCCGCGTGAACAGCTTCCCCGGGTCGCTGCCGAACTTCTGCATCACGAAGGCGGCGAAGTCCTCGCCCTCTGGCTTCAGGTAGGGGTGGAGCAGGAAAGGATGAAAACGCAGGTCGACCTCGAGCTCCGGGCGCTGGGCAAGAGCAAGCTCGAGCTTCCGTTTGCCGATGAAGCACCAGGGACAAACGACGTCGCTGAAGGCATCGATACGCAGCATCTTGGCGATCTAGAGCTGATCTAGGTGCGCGACCAGCTCACCCACGTGATTTAGCACCACGTCCGCCTGACTCAGGTCCACAGCGTCGCCAGCGAAGTCGGAGCGCATGCCGATCACGTACATGCCGGCGCTCCGCGCGGAAGCAACTCCGCGGGGGGAGTCCTCAATCGCCACGCCCGCGGCGGGAGACACGCCGAGCTCCGCGGCAGCGGTCAAATACGGCTCGGGATCGGGCTTGTGGGGACCGTAACGATCCGGCGTCCAGACCAGATCGAAGTGGTCGACCACTTGGCGATCGCGGTGGATTTGCCAGAAGTGGTGCGGCAAGCAGCTGGTGACCAGCGCCATGCGGCGGCTGGTGCCGCGATGGCGAGCCCGCAGCGTGCCGAGCGCATCGAGCACACCGGGGATCGGCTCCACACCGGCCTCCAGCAAGGCTGAATAGCGGGCGTCTCGCTCCGTGCGCAATCGAGGTAGCTCAGCCTCGTCGACGCCCGCACGCAGCGCGAGTTCGAACACCGACTTTCCCTGGTGAAGGCTGATGTCGAGGTGGATGTCATGAGTGAGTTCGATGCCCAGCTCGCCCAGCACACTGCGGGAGGCCTCGAAGTAGAGGCCTTCGGTGTCTACCAGCACGCCGTCGTTGTCGAAGAACAACGCTTGATACGTCATCAGTGACAGGCCTTTCTTGAGAGCTCGGAACGCAGGCGCGGCAACGCTTGCTCGAGATAGCGCGCGCCGAGCTCCTCGAGCGCTTCGAGAGAGAGCAGGCCGCGGCGCTCCAAGGCTGGGTCCCTTGCATCTACGTTGTCTAGGCTCTCGGGCGCGGTGAAGGGGGCGAAGCCTTCCCAGGTGATTTGGGCTGGGCTGACGTCCTCCAAGGTCTTGATTGCGCCACTCGCTGGGCCACCAAGTAGCCACAACAAAGCAGCCCGCGCAAGCTCCAGCCGGTTCCGCGCGGCAGAGCAAATCGCCTCGACGATGGGTGCTATTTCTGGCTCTAGAGTGGTCCTACGGAGCGCTTGGTGGACACCCAGCGCGACCTCACCCCCGAAAAAATCCTCGCAGAAAATTCCGGCGGCTAGCCCGGCAGGCTCCACCCTGAGGGATTGCGGCTCCTCCAGGCCGCCTGGGGAGCGCGGGCCTTCGAGGTAGGCTGAGGCGACGCCAAAGGCCATGGCACTGACATCGGTGAGCTCCGCACAAGACGCCTCGCTGCGATCCAAGATCTCAGCTGGGGCGCCCACGGCCATCAGCTCGAGCGTCATGCGGGAGCCGTCGACGACCCCGCGATGTACGCGCAGCGCCAGCGTGAGCCACGCGTCGCCGACCTTTCGCCGCACGGCACCCGAGACGGACTCGACACCCCGACGCTGTTCGGCCAGCACGCGGGAGTCGATCCAGTCGCTGGCTCGGGACTCTGCGGGCGCCAGGCGAGGCGCACCGAGATGCCCGCCGATGGGACCGACACTGAGTGAGTTCACGGGGTCTGCTTAGCAAGAAACTGGCAGGCCTTGGCTTCCGTCGCCGGCATTACGCGCCAGGTGTTCAGCTAGTTAAACCTGCCCACATGCTGGGCGGCAGGCAAAAGACCTGAATATACTGGCGACAACATGCGCTCAGTCCGCCCCACGTGGATGGTCATCACGACCTTGCTCGCCTCGAGCTTCGCACCGCTCGCTCACGCTCAGACGTCCCCGCAAGATCGGGCGACGGCTGAGGCGCTCTTTCAGCAAGCCAAGAAGCTGAAGGATGCGGAGAACTACGAGGAGGCTTGTCCGAAGTTCGCGGCGAGCAACAAGCTCGACCCCGCACTTGGAACGCTGCTGAACCTCGCCGACTGTCACGAGCAACAGGGCCTGACCGCCAGCGCTTGGGCGGAGTTCCTGGAAGCCGCGACGCTCGCACGGCGCGCAGGACAGAAGGATCGCGCCGACGTCGCACAAGAACGCGCGAGTGCTCTGGAGAGCCGACTCGTGCGCGTGAACATCGTGGTCAAGGGCGCTGCGCGCATCGACGGTCTCGAGATCAAACAAGACGGCTCACCGGTGTATGCGGCGACCTGGAACACCCCGGTGCCCATCGATCCGGGTCCGCACCTGTTGAGCGTGAACGCGCCGGGAAAGAAGGAGTGGGCGAAGGCGTTCGACGTGCCGACCACGGGTGTGACCGAGCCCATCGCGATCGAAGTACCCGAGCTCGAAGACGCACCGGTGGAGAAGCCACCCGAGACGCCAGTGACGCCCGCGCCGGGTCCACAAGTCACTCCGCAACCACAGCCTGGGCCCGTTGATACCGGGAGCGACGGTTCTGGCCAGACCACCGCGGGCATCATCCTCGCTGGCGCAGGCGTCGTGGGTCTCGCCGTTGGCGGCGTGTTTGGGCTCAGCGCCAAGAACAAGTGGGCCGACGCGGACTGCAGCAACGGAGTCTGTCCCACTGCGGAGCGTCAAACGTTGGCAGAGGACGCCAAGAGCCAAGCCAACCTCTCAACGCTGTTCTTCGCTGGTGGCGGAGTGCTCGGCGCCGTCGGCGTGATCTTGCTGCTGACTGCACCGAGTAAGAAGCAAGCACCTGCAACTGGTCACCTTCAAGTCTCTCCAGCGGTCGGTCCCCGTGCGACCGGCGTCTGGCTGGGAGGCAACTTCTGATGATTACCTTACGGAAAAGCGTTCTCGCCTCAGCCCTGCTACTCGTCACCGCTTGCGCCAATGTGCTTGGCATCGAAGACACGGAGGTGGCGGCTTCCTGCAAGCCAGGCGACTACTCGTACGACGGCGGAAACGGCCCTGGCGAGGGCACCCACAACGCTGGCATGGGGGAGGACTTTTCCTGCGTCGGAAACCAGCCAAACAACATGGCGGACACCGACACCGTGAACATCACCCTCGCGATCGTGAACCTGGTGAATCCGTCGGAGGCGATCGAGGGGATCTCCGTCAAGGCTTGCGCCTCACGCAGCGATTTGAAGTGCGAGAACGTGGTCGCCGAAGCAACCAGCGACGCGAGCGGGCTCGCCGTGTTGGCGGTGCCCACCACCTCGAATCGCGGACGCACGGGCTATCAGGGCTACTTCGAGATCAAGGGCCCCGACGCGAAGAACCGCGTCTTCCTGGACTACTTGCAGTACTTCAGCCGCCCCGTCACTCGAGACCGCCTGTACGCGCTGTTCCTGGTGCGGCCAGAAGACTTCGTGAGCTTGTTTCCGGACGACGCGGAGACTGCTGGAGATCCAAACCTCGGCGCGATCGCGATGGAAGCGGTGGACTGCCCCAACGCCGAGAAGGACCCAACTCAGCAAGGCGCGCCCCACGTGCGCTTCGCGATTGAAAACTCTTGCGATGTGATGAGCGCGCAGTCGCGGGAGTTCTACTTCTCGCCTCAGGTGCCATCGACCCAGCTCAGTGAGACGCAGGGCGCGCTGGCCATTGGTGGCTTCATTGGGATCAAGCCCGCGAACGATGTCGTGGTCCAGGCGTACTGGCGGACGGACGCGCAGAACCTGAAGGTGGTCGAAGATCGCTTGATCGTGCGTCCAGGCACCCTCACCACGCTGCGCTTCGAGCCGAACCAGTAGTCCCCAGCTCTGCCGCGTTTGCCAGCGGAAGCGCTCTACTTCTCAGGATAGGCGCAGGGCCGCACCAGGTAGGCAAGCGGTGTTGCGTCGGGCGCTTTGGAGCTCACCGGGTACGTACCGACGAGCTTGAAGCCGAAGCGATCACACAGCTTGAGCACGCCGACGTTGCTCACCAGGGTGAACGCAACGATGTACTGGAGCGGTGACACATCGGCGTTCTCCAGCACGCTCTTCACTGCGAAGCCAGTGACGCCGCTCGACACATGAGCTGGGTCCACATACGCGCTCATTTCGGCCATCACGCCCTTCACGGCCGGGTTCGAGCGGAATGGAGACAGGCTGATCCAACCAACCACTTCACCTGCCGCGTTCTCAGCACAGGTGAAGCTGAAGACGTCCGTCTGATCGAGCAGGCGCTCGGCGAAGTACGTCTTGTAGTCCTTGTCGTCGGGGGGAGGTGTCCCGAGGCTCGACTCGATGCCGCGAGTCCATACGTGGAGAATCCGATCCAGGTCGTCGATGGTCGCCTGGCGCACGCGAAAGCTGTCCGACATCTACCGCACCTCCAAACCGCAGACGCTAACACGGGGGCCTGACGTTCCGCCCCAATGAACAAGCGGTGGCAGCAAGCGACGGGAAGCAAGCGACAGGAAGCAGGCGACAGAAGCAGGCGGCAAGCGGCAACCGTAGCGAGCACTGCTACCGCGACTCGCATTACTTCCCCCCGGGCTTTCGCCAACGCCTCTCTGTCGCGTATGCTTCGGGGTTCATAGCTGTGTTCGATGGGCCGTCTTCACGTGCCAAACGCGACAGCAACAGCCGACACCGCCCACTAAAGCTTCTAGATGCACTCCCTCAAAGCAGGCGACGTCCTCTCCTACTCATCCGGTAGTCACGATCGCGGGCCGTATGGTTTCCGCACGCTACGCGCCGGTGGCAACCTGATGGCCTTGTTTCAAAGCCGTTGGCCACACCTGGTCCAAGGCTTCGAAGGCAAGCTGCCGATGATCATCAACGCGTATCCAGCGTGTGTCGGCACGTTTGACTTTGGCGTTACGGTGGATACCTACCTCAGCCACTCCACTGGCTCGCGGGCGCTGCATTTCGCCCATCTGGAAAAGATGCCGGTCATGTTGATCGGCCAGCCTTTGTTCATGGCGGACTTGTTGTTCCGGCACTTGGCGAAGACGCCCATGCTGCCGGAGACCATGCTCTTCGCCTGTGGTGGTTACGTGATGCCGCGCTCGCTGGAGACGGCGCTGCGTCAGCTCGTCGCGCCCTACTGTCCCGACTTCAACGTCATTCATGGTTATGGCGTGGCCGAAGTCGACGCGGGCTGTCTCTTCGCTTCCGAACGCTCAGAGCACGGCCATTTGGTTTACGAGCCGAGGAGCGCTGATGTCGAGGTGACGCTGGATGGCACCGACCTCGCACTCTCGATGCGTCGTCCTGAAGGTGGCTACGTGATCGAGCGCTTTCCTACGGGCGACTCGGGGATGGTCGCTCAGTCAGCGGAAGGCACGCCTGGCTACGTGATCTGGAACAACGAACGCCTCCACCCCAACGTACTGAAGATCCTCGAGTCGTGGAGCTTCCAAGACTGGGAGCGCCGCACGGGGTACCTCTACTACGGGCGTGAAATCCGCTTCCAGTTGCGCAAAGGTTTCGAGCCTCAGGTCGGCCTGGAAGCGGAGTTCCACGACTACGAGAAGAAGTACGGCCACTATTGGCTGTTCAAGCCAGTGTGGGGACGCGCGCAGGACAGCGGCCGCGAGCATCCGCTACGTCGCACCATCATGTAGCAATCCTGTCGGCCGTCGCTCGCCCCGGAACTCAAGGGACGAAGACGTACGCTCGCCGCGCCTGCCTTTTGGGTTCGGGGGAGCGCGGCGCTTGACAACAGACGGTGCGCCGCAGCCCATCATGCAGGTAGTGCGAGTGGTGTGGGCAACTGTGCTCCGTGAGAATCGAACCGCGCACCAGCCACCTATCGAAGCAGACGCCTGTAGCTGAAGGGGCCCAGCAGCGCACCGTTGCTGCAAGAGCTGAGGCTCGGCCGAAGCGAAGGGGGGGAAGCGTGACGTTACACTCCGAATACGCCGTCCGTACAACGCACCTCCGAAGCGGCCGCCCGGGAAGCGGTGTGGGAGAGCACCTACAAAAGTCCGAACTCATTGGACCTGTTCCTTGCAGGTCCATGGGCCGGAACTCTAAAGTTAGAAGGCTGTGGCGAAGGAAAACAATCAATGAGCGCGGTCGCTGAGAACGTCGATGTAGAGGTCAAGCCGGGCGATGTGCTGGCAGGCAAGTACCGCGTCGAAAAGGTGCTTGGTGCTGGCGGAATGGGCGTCGTCGTCCAAGCGACGCACGTCGTGCTCAACGATCGCGTCGCGCTGAAGTTCTTGCTCCCCGCCGTCGCCAAACACGAGAACACCGCCGCTCGCTTCCTCCGGGAAGCGCAAGCCGCCGTGCGAATCAAGAGCCCGCACGTCGCTCGCGTGATCGACGTCGGCACGATGGAAGACACGGGCTCCCCCTACATGGTGATGGAGTACCTGGAGGGGAAGGACCTGTCGGAGATCGTCGAGTCCGAGGGTCCCTTGGATATTGGGCTAGCGGCTCTGTACACACTCCAGGTGTGCGAGGCACTCGCAGCCGCCCACTCGGCGGGCGTCGTTCATCGCGACATCAAACCCGCGAACATCTTCCTGACCCGCGGGGGGGACGGCTCGCCCATCGCCAAAGTCTTGGACTTCGGGATCAGCAAGGTGACGAGCGATATGGGCGTCTCGAGTCTCACGCAGACTCAGGTCTCCATGGGCTCACCTCTCTACATGTCGCCGGAGCAGATGCGCTCAGCACGCGACGTGGATGCGCGCGCCGACATCTGGTCCCTCGGCGTGGTGCTCTACGAAATGCTCACGGGCACTTTGCCCTTCGTCGCCGACTCGATGCCACAGCTGTGCGCTTTGGTGCTGGAGAACACCGCTCCGCCCATGCGCATCGTGCGCCCGGATCTCCCGGAGGACCTGGAGCCTGTGGTCGCGAAGTGCCTCGAGAAGGACGCGGCCAAGCGCTACCAATCCGTGGGCGAGCTCGCGATGGATCTGGGTCCGTACGCCGGCGATATCGGTGTCTCTTCTGCCGCTCGCGTCGTGCGTATCCTCGAGGGAGGCGGTCGGCCGCGCACGGTGAGCCATATGGAGCCGCCGCGGCCCTCCATGGTTTCAGTGAACCGGCCCAGCGATACGCATTCGACTGCGACCGCATTCGGCGCCACCGGCACCCAGGAGAAGCCGAAGGAGCGCCGCGCGCCGCTGTACATCGCCATCGCTGCCGTGACCGTTGGCTTGATCGCCACCGTATGGGGCTTCACCCGCGGCGGAGATAGTGCGGCGCCCGCGGCGCCAGCAGCACAACCACCGACGCCCGCGGCAGAGGCACCCAAGCCCGAGGCGGAGCAGCCCACCGAGAAGGTTGAGCAAGCCGCCCCCAAGGAAGAGCCCGCAAAGGCAGAGGAGCCCGCAGCCTCAGCGGCGCCCTCCGCTAGCGCGGATGCTCCGCGCGAGCCCTCCGAAGCGGAGAAGAAGGCTTGGGCCAATCGCAAGCCCCAAGCTCCCGCTCCCAAGCCCACACCGAAGCCGAAGACCGACGTCTTCGACGAGCGGCTCTGACGCGCTTCGCGTGACCGGTGAAGCGCGCAGCAACCCTTGGTCCTGCGCAACTCACCCGCCGGCTTCGTCTCAGAGAGACGCGTTTCCGCGCGTAAATACTAGTAGGGGCCGGCTCGCAACCTGTCGGTCCGCACCCGCTCAGCGATTCTCTTCGTCGAGCTCGCGCATTACGTTGAGCAGCACGCCGCCGATGGTGCCGCGTGAGTTCGGCGTCAAAGAATCCGTCGCCGGCGCGAACCAGAAGCGCCCGCGCTTCCAGCCCAGGACGTCGCGGAGCACGCGCTTCAGCTCGAGTGGGCGGCCATCGAGGGTGCTCTCCACGAACGTACCCTCTGCCATCATGAACGCCGCACGCTTGTCTGGCTCCCCGCCGGTCGTGATGGTCAGGCGGCCACTGCGGCGCTCCATCTCGATCACCATCAGCACCGTGGCCAGGCTCATCTGCTCGAGATCTCCACGCAGCGCCAGCGGCCCCAAGCTGCTGGGCGGCAAGAAGGAGTCTCTGCGCTCGCGGATGCGCGTCACCAGACGCATCAACGCCTCGACCTGATGCACGATCGCCTTGTCGGTGATCGGCTTGAGCAGATAGGCGTCAGCCCCCGAGCGCAGGCCCTGAAGCGCTGTGTCCAGATCGAAGGCGTCACCCAGAATCAGCGTAGGCACCATCGCGATCTCACTGCGCTCAGCGCGCAGCTTGGCGATCACCCAGGTGCCCTCGATGTCTTCCAAGTAGAGGTCGCAGATCACACAGTGAGGCTGAGACTCCACCGCCGCGCTCACCCCCGAGATCGCCGAGTCGGCGGTTTCAGTGGTGAAATCCGCTTTGATAAGCGCGCGCTGGAGCGAGAGGCACAGCTCCTCGTCACTGGTGATGATCAGCACTCGCCCTTTGCTCAACCCTTGCCTCGCTGAGGAGGCTAGCACGCGACGCGCCAAAGACGGGAGTTTCGCGCCGAAACACGAGGCTCACGGGAGCGAGCGGAGAAACAACGGCGGACCCAGCGTGAGTCCGCAGGTGAGCCAGCGCGTAGCTCGGTGTAGGTTAGCGATGTGCGGCTGATCTCGTTCGGACTGATGCTGCTCACCTTGTGGAGCCTCTACGACGCAACCAAGCGCCGAGCGCCGGCGTATTGGTACTTCTTGCTCGTACTTGGGTTTCCGATCGGGGCCATTTTGTACCTGGTATGGAGCAAGCTGCAGGGTTTCGATCCGGTGGAGCAGCAGCTGGAGCATGCGGACCGCCTCGAGCGTCAGCAGAACTACCTGGAAGCCGCGAAGATCTACGGGAGCATCCTCGAGATACAGCCGAGTAGGCCCAGGGCACTGCATGGACAGGCGCGCTGCGCGGTAGAGCGCGGAGAGCTACCTCGGGCCCTGGAACTATATGACCGCTTGATGCGCGTCGACCCTCGCTATCGCGAGTACAGCGCCGCCCTGGAATACGCCGAAACGCTCACCCAGTGCAATCGCGCGGAAGACGCCGCAGACCTGATGAGAGGTCTGGTCCGGGAGTCACCGAAACCGAACCACCGACTAGCGCTTGCCCACTACCTGAACCGCAGCGGGCAGCCAGCAGCGGCGCGTTCGAACCTGGAGGCTTTCCTTGCGGATAATCCTCCGGAGCCCTGGCGACAACGCGCGCAGAGCCTCTTGGAGGAGACCTCCGAGACCCAGCACTGACTCGAGCCCACTCAACCGTAGCGAAGCGCCAGATAGCCAATCGCAAAGGCGAACAAAAACGCGATCGAGAGGTAAGAGAGCCACTGGAGCCAAGGTCGCGGGCGCCCGTCTGGGGGCACCTCTTGACCGTTGACGGCGCGGTGGTTCAGCACTGCCAGTAGCGGCGCGGTGAGGCAGCTGAGCGTGGTCGCGACATCGACCATCGTCTTTAGGCTCTTCAAGAACACCGAGATCACGAGGCTCGAGCCGACGAAGAGCACAGCCATGGCGGCCCAATAGCTGATGCGCTGCGGCCGCTCCTCCTGTTCATCGCGCCCAGCCTCTTCAGGCCCTCGGAGGCGGGCCACCAACACGGAAATCGCCCGAGGAAAGCCATCCACTACCGTGAGGGTCGTCGAGAACATCACGGCGAACGCCGCGATTCCTACCACCGGCGCAACCCAGCTCCCGAGGGTCTCCGTGTACAGGCTGATGACCTGGCTCGCGAAGCCCGGCGCCGACTCTGCGAAGCTCCTCCCGGTGTGGAACATCACGCCGGCGCCCATCGTCATGAAGCACGCAGCCAGGACAACCGTACCCACATAACCGATGTGGAAATCGATCATCGACTCTCGCACGCTGGGGACGTGCCCCGTGTCATTGCGCCGGGCAAGCACCCAGAGAGATTGCCACACGGCAACATCAATCGCGGAGGGCATCCAGCCCATGAAGGCCGCGACGAAGAGCAGGGAAGGCTTACCCGCCGCGAACGGCGCGCCGACGTCCACCAGGGACCCCCACGACACACGGGGTAGCACGAGCGCAGTCGAGATCAGCGTCGTCACGGTCAACACGCCGACCAAGAGCTTGGTCACCCTATCCAGCCAGCGGTAGTGCCCGATGCCGAGTAACCCCCCGCACAACGCCATCAACCCGGCGCTGACCAAGATCAGGTTCAGCTTCAGATTCAAGGTCGCAACGAGCAGCGCAGCCGTCACGAACGTCACCGCGGCTTGCACGGTGAACATGGTGAGCAAGGTCAGCAGCGCATAGAGCCAGAGCGCCCACGTACCCTGGCGTCGATAGCCCTCGAGGAGCGAAGTACCCGTGGCCGCGGCGTACTGTTGCCCGAAGCGGAACGCCGGGTACTTGGTCAGGTTGGCAAGCAGCATCACGCCGAACATCCCAAGCCCGAACAACGCTCCCGCGCGCGTCGACTGCACCAAGTGCGAGACGCCGACCGCCGCGGCAGCGAACAGCAACCCAGGCCCGAGCGCCTGAACCCAACCCTTCTCCTGCATGAGCGGCGGGAGGATAGATGCTTTCCTCCGCGCCCTCTACGCCGTCATCCGATCCTCACCAGTTTCCACAGGATCAATTGCTGCCGCCGGTACCCGCGGCACCGCCGGTGGCGCCGCCAACGCCACCAGTACCACCGGTGCCACCGCTGGTTCCGCCAGTGCCACCCGTGCCGGCCGTGCCCCCGGTGCCGCCCGCTCCACCCATCGGGATGCACGGACAGCCGCAGTTGAGTGGCGGCGCGTCGGACGGAACCTGGGAGCACTCCGCTGGAACCTGCGGATCGAAAATCGGCCCCGGCAAGATCTCCTTGGCGGTGAACTGCATCCCCAAGCTCAGGCCATCGCAGTTGGCGTCAGGGTTCGGATCTCCAGCGACCAAGGCATCAGCGTGCTGGTTGATGTAGTCGAGCAAGGGCTGCTCAGCGCCGCAGAGATTGCCACAGACGCCAACCTCCTTCAGGTTGGAGATGAAGTCGCTCGGCGCGATCACACCACCGAGGGTGCCCTCGGAGATCGACCAGTTCTCGGTTTGAAAGTTCAGCTCCAGCTTGCCAGCAATCACACCGCGATGAATCAGCAAGCGTATCCCTGCGGTATGGCCGTAGCTACGCTCGCCGGTAAGCCAGATCTCGAAGGGGTCCGGCAGCTGCACAATCAGATAGCCATTGCGCACGTAGGCACTTGCGTCGGCGTAGATCGAATCCGGTAGGGTACCCATCTCAAAGCCGCTTTGCTTGGTGAGGTAGCGCTTGGAGACGCGGAACGGGTCAAACTCCAACCAAGCGACGTTGTCGTACCAGTCGCTCGGGATGTTGCTGCCCGTCGAACCACAAATGTCATGTGCCAGGCCGTCAGCGCCGTCAGAGGAGTACATATCAACCCGAACTTGCGGATCGTTCAAGGTTCCGTTGTAGCCCGTGAGCTTGAACATCTGCATGAACTCACCGTGGAGCAAGCCGCAATTCCAGTGAGCCTCGGTGTATCCGTACGGTACTAGCTCTGGGATCTCCGCCATCTTGGAGATGACGCCGCCAAAGGCGTTGTCGCGACACTGATCGCCATCCGGCAGAGCGTTGTCATTCTTGCAGCCCAGTTCTGCTGCCTGGCCGGTGCAGGTCGTGGAGTCAGTGCAGCGCCCGTCGATATCGAAGCCAACGGTGTTGCGCACTTCGGGATCCGGGGTGCGAGCCTTGTCGTTCTTCGCACTGCCGAAGCCCATCGTGATCATGCCGAGGTAGAGCGGCGGCAGGTCGTCGCTGTCCGCAGTGGTGGGTCGCTGATCCGCGGTCGGCATGCCCTCTGTGTCACAGCCGTTGGCGGCCTTCTCATGCCAGAAAGGAGTCTTGTCGGGGCCACCGCCGGTGCCGCCGCTGACCCCGCCGCCTCCGTCGACTGTACCGCCGGTGCCACCCGTCTCCCCGGGGAGCAACAGCGACTCGTCGTACTCATTGCAGGCGTAGGCCGCGCCCAGAGACACCCCAACGATCGAGAGCCAAGCCAAGCGTCGTCCAGCCAAGGATTTCGAACCCATATCTTTCAGCATGACCCGTCCATGGGTCCTTAGACCAGCCTGGATGAAGCGAAAGCGGGGCTGACTTTGCGGCTTTTGGCCTCAGGACGGTGACGGGAGTATCCTCGCCCGCGATGGCGTTTGGGGAGCAGCAGGCAAGCCGTGACTGACGCGACCCGCACACTCGTCTCACCCACCCTCTCCGGTGAGCGCGCGAAACACTCTTGGCACCTCCGAGACGCAAAATGGGGGCTCGCGCGCGGTGTGGCTGCGTTTTTTGGAGGTTTCAGCGCCTTGAACGCGCTGGGAGACGCGCTCGCACCTGGTTTCGACGCAAGCGGCTGGTGGGTAGACCTGCGTGGTCTGCCACACTGGCTGAGTTGGTGCGTCGTGCTCCTCTCCGCGATCGTGTTGGGGGCGTTTGCAGCCCGCCCGCGGCTCGGCACACTCCGACGCCAGCTCACCATCGGTTGGAGCATGTTGCTGATGGCGTTCTGCGGTGCAAACGCCATCGCCTTCAGCGTGGCAGTTCATTCCGGGAGGATACACACACCGCGCCCCATCCCCGTGTCGGCGCTGATCTTCGTGGCCCTGCTGAGCGTGATGCTCTGCGCGCTCAAGAACGACTTTCGGCCGGGGCGGTTCGCGAAGTGGCGGGCAGTGGCTGTGTTGGCGCTCGTCGCTTTTGCCTGTCCGGTGGCCCAGATGGTGCTCTTCGGCAAGACCGACTATCGCCGACCGGCGGACGCCGTGGTGGTCTTCGGGGCGCGCGTGTATCCCAACGGGAAGCCATCGCTCGCCCTCGCGGACCGGGTGCGCACGGCGAGCCGTTTGGTGACTTCAGGCAAGGCGGAGTGGCTAGTGGTCTCCGGCGGTCCAGGTGATCGCGGCACCCATGAGACACTCGCGATGCGTCGTCTGGCTATTCGCATGGGTGTACCAGCAAACCGCATCTTGGTTGACCGACAAGGTCTGACGACTCACGACACCGTTCAGAACTCCGTGCCGATGCTGAAGCGCATCGGGGCGAAGCGGGTCCTAGCGGTAAGCCACTTCTATCACCTGCCGCGCATCAAGCTGGCCTACCAGCGCGCCGGAGTCGAGGTCTACACCGTGCCGGCCACGGAATCGCGGCGGCTGCGAAAGCTGCCTTGGTTCATGACCCGAGAGGTCGCTGCGTTGTGGCTCTACTACGTGAGTCCGCTGACGTAGCTAGCCGCCGAGACCTGAGAGCGCGCCGGAGTTGAACTCGGGAAGGCCGAAGCTATCCACAGGCACGTCCAGCGCGTTCAACAGGCTAACCAGCAGTCGATTGTGCGCAACGCCATCGAACTGCAGGTAGCGCCCCATCTTGAAGTTGCCGGCTCCGCCGCCAGCAATCAAAAATGGCATGTCTTTGTGCGAGTGCGTGTTCCCTGCGGAAACTTCGCTGCACCACACGATGAGTGTGTTGTCGAGCACCGTACCGTCACCCTCGGGGATGGCGTCGAGCATCGACATCAAGTAGGCGAGCTGCTCGCAGAACCACGCGCCGCGCTTGACCAGCTGCATGCGGGAGTCTGCGTCGCTTGGCCCCGCGTGGCTCAGTGAATGACCCGAGCCCATGCTGCCAAGCCACGGGAAACGGATGTCATTGATTGCGTTCGAGAACTGAATGCTAGCGACGCGAGTGAGGTCGCAGCGGAAGGCCATCGCTAGGAGCTCGAGCTGCAGCTGGGTGACCCGCGGCATCTCGTTCTCGTCGTCGACGGAGATCTCGCCTGGGTCCTGCGGCTTCGCGCAGCCGTTACCACCGTCAGTACCGCCCGTTCCCGTACCCGAATTCGCAGCGAGCTGCAGGCGCTGCTCCAGCTCACGTACCATCTCGCCATGGGCCTCGAGCTTCTGACGATCTTCAGAGCTCACGCGCTGGTTGAGCAGCGAAAACTGCCCTTGGACCGCGTCGAGTACGCTCTTGCGCTTGTCGAACTGCACCAGGCGTTCGTCTGGGTCCCCGGCAAAGCCGCCGAACAGCCGCGACCACACCTGATGGGGATCGTTGATGGGAGGCAGCGGGCTACCAGGCGCGCCGTACACGATGCGCGAGCGAACCTCTGCGGCCGTTGCGCGGATGCCTAGCTCGAGGCTCGGAAGCGCCGTCACCACACCGAGGTGATCGACGTAAGCCTGGTCCACGCTCTGGCCGTTGGCCCAACCTGCAGTGGAGCCACAGCCATCGGCGAAGTCGCCTTCTTGGAGTTCAGTGCCGGTGAAGAGACCACCGATGCCACGCTGGTGAGGGCCGCCGGGTCCTGTGGTTGTCACCTTGAGGTCGATGCCCTTGAGCAACAGTAGCTTGTCCCGCCAAGCCTCGAGGGGAGCGAGCATCTCGCCGAGCACGAAGTCGGTTTCTCCACCGGAGGTCGGCCAAAACGCGTCGTCGATGGTGCCGTTGGGGTTGTACATCAACACCAGGCGCTTGATCGGCGGCGGGGTACCTGCGTCTACATCGAGGCTGTGAAGCAACGGCAGACCGAGGGCGATACCCCCAGCGCCCTTGAGGAAAGCCCGACGCCGCAGCGTCCCTCGCTTCCGCACGGCAAAATCACTTGAAGAATTCGACGCGCTCTGCAGTCGCTCGCCGGAGGCAGCACGTCGCTTCTTCATTGCGCACCGTCCTGACTGCCGGGGCGGCGATAGCGGAAAGCGTCGCTCAAGGTGATCGCGACGAGCAACTCCTTCAGCTTCCCACCAGAGGCCTGGAAGGCATCGTGCACCTGCTGGAGGCTGCAACCGTCTGCGTCGTTCTCCACCCGCCCGGTCGCGTAGCGATACCACTGGGTGGCGATGCAGTCTTGCACCTGCGCGCTGTCGGCAAGCCGCTTGGAGAGCTGAACGGCGCCGTTGAATTTGCCGTTGAGGCGCTCTTCAGTCGCCTCCAAGACCTGCCCCGAAGCGTCGATTGGAATGCCGAATTCATCCGCACGGAACCGACCGAGCTGATCGTAGTTCTCGAGACCAAAGCCGATGCCGTCGATCTTCTTGTGGCAGTCGATGCAACCTGGGATCGATGTGTGATCCGCGAACCGCTCACGGGTGGTGAGGTTGGGGTTCGGATCCGGTGGTGTCTGGTCCACGCTGGGCGGTGGCGGATCGATGGGCTGACACAGGATCTGCTCCCTCACGAACACGCCGCGCTTGATCGGCGCTGATTGATCGGGGTGTGAGAACATCGCGAGCAGCGCCGGCTGGGTGAGCAACCCAGCGCGTTCGTCCGGGTCGAGTTCCACTCGCGCGAAGCCTTCTGCGGGCGCCTCAACGCCGTAGAGCTTGGCGAGCTCCGCATCCACGTAGACAACTGGGGACGTGAACAGGTCGTGCACGGTGCCCTCTCCGTCGAAGACCACTTCCCCGAGGAACCGTTCCATGGACTCGCGCCACGACCCCGGCAGCTGCATCTGATTGAGCGAAACCGGTGCCTCGACGCCGGGCGTCTCCTCCCGCACCACGCTGTCCAGGCGGTCGAGGCCAAGCCACTGGCGGTTGAAATCCAGTGCAACTTCCCTCGCCCGGGGATCGGCGAGCATGCGCCGCGCCTGAGCCTCGATTTGCTCCGCAGTGCGCAGCTCGTCGTTGTCGGCCGCCTCGAACAGCACAGCGTCAGGTGTGGTGTTCCACAAGAAGTACGAGAGGCGCGAGGCCATCTCATAAGACCCAAGCTGCACGGCGCCGGTCTCCGCGGTGGCCACCGAAATCGACTCCGGCCGATACAAGAACTGCGGGGACTGCAGCAGCGCCTGGAACACCAGGCGGAGCGCTTCTTCTGGTCCGTATTTGGGGGAGGAGTTCTGGAAGACCTTGAGCAAGCCACTCGCCTCGGCGTCCGTTAGGGGGCGGCGGAAAGCGCGCTTGCCAAACTGGGCGATGAAGTCACCAGCGCACGCCTCATCGGCGGTACTCAGCTCACACGGAACGAAAGCCGCTAGCTCATCGGCGGTGAGTTCGCTGCTCAGCACCTCGGCGGCCTCCAGGTACTTCTCGATGCCGAGGGGCGACGCTTGATGCGCCCGGGCGTTATTGCTGAAGCCGTTTGCGGTGTTTTCGAGCGGAAACAGATCCTGCGCGAGGCGGAGATCGAGGCCCAGCAAGTCGCGGATGGTGTTGTCGTATTGCACCCGCGTAAGCAGGCGCGTCTCCGCCGAAACCGTGTTCACGCCGTCACACTGCAGCCGCTCTTTCCCGGAGTGGCTCGTGGGCTCGTCATCCTTGGAGCAAGCAGGCTGGAGAAACGCCGCCAAGCCGAGGCTCAGCACGCCGAGTTTCGTCAGCCCACGCATACTGCTTAAGCCTGCCCCAAGCGTCCCTCCAGCGGCAAGTAACACCGGCAGAGGTGAGCACTTGCTTGGAGGGGTTCGTGGAGCCATTTTTTCAGGGCTCCGCGACATATTGCTGTTTGTTCGCGGCTGAAGCGGCGCTCAAGTCGCCGCTGGATGACTGTTCAGCACCTGCAGGCGCCCGCCCCGGCGCCTCAGGCTCAGTCGACGCAGTCTTTAGGCGGCGGCAGTCTTTCAGGCGCCGCGGTCTTCAGGCGGCGCAGTCCTTGGGCTCGATCCCGAAGGCCGCGAGCTCCTTCCAGGCGCCTTCGAGCGCTGCCTCGAATTGCTCGTCGCTGAGCTCCAGGGTGCGAACCGCGCAGTCGATACAGCGCGCCTCCCCCCCAAACACACCGTAGCCGCTGTTGTAAGCGATGCCGTCCGCGGCATGGACCACGATACCGACCCGCAGCGGCTTGCCGTCGACCATCGGCTGTTGGTGGTGTTGGAGCACGAGTACGACATCCGGCGCGAGCCCCCAAACCCGCGCGAGGACCCCGCTCGCTTGCCCGGACACTTCCATGAGCGCGTCCGCGAACATCGACGGCGCCGGCGGTTGCTTGCGCTGCTTCGTCGCCTTCTCGCTCAGGGCGATCAGCGCACCCGCGGTGCCCACTTCGTGCAGCAACCCACACAAGAACGCATGGTCCGCTCGGAGCCCCGCTTGCTGGGCGATGTGCTTTGCCAGGTAGGCCACGACCAGGCTGTGCTTCTGCAGCTTCCCCATCACCTCGTCGTAGCCCTTGGCGCGGAAGACGCGCATGTTCATCGATGCGACGAGGAACAGTTCGCTCACCCGGCGGAGGCCGAGACGCGTGACCGCTCCCTGGATGGTCAAACCGGGCGCAGCACGGCCGAAGGCTGCTGCCTGACCGAGCTTGACGACTTCGCCTGCGAGCAACGCGTCCTGCTGAAGCAGTTCGGCGATCTTGCGCATGTCCACATCGGGATCATTCGCCAACTCGAGCAACTTGATGCCCACGGCGGGTAGGCGAGGCGGTTGATAGCCAGGTGCGCGAAACGTGGCGAGCAGCTCAGCCACGATGGATTGAGGATCGACTGTGGGCGTAGCGAGGGTGTACTCGCCGCGCCCATAGTCCACGGGGCGGTTTCTTGAAGGCAGCACGCCACTGAGAGCGGCAGGCGGGCGGCGTCCTTGAGCCCTTTAGACTCGAAATTCTCCACCGGAGCCCCGTAGGCGGGTCCGGCCTCTAGATCTTGATTGCG
Source organism: Polyangiaceae bacterium (assembly GCA_020633205.1). NCBI lineage: Bacteria > Pseudomonadati > Myxococcota > Polyangiales > Polyangiaceae > Polyangiaceae bacterium. The sequence continues at coordinate 175,622 of JACKEB010000014.1, read as the reverse complement.
CGGTACTTGATGCGCCGGGGCTGGTCGGCGTCTTCACCGAGCCGCCGGCGACGGTCGGCCTCATAGGCCTCGAAGTTGCCTTCGAACCACACCGCTTGGCTATCGCCCTCGAAGGCGAGGATGTGGGTCGCGATGCGATCGAGGAACCAGCGATCGTGGCTGGTCACCACCGCGCAGCCGGGGAAGTCGAGCAGGGCCTGCTCGAGGGACTGCAGCGTCTCCACGTCGAGGTCGTTGGTCGGCTCGTCGAGCAGCAACACGTTGCCGCCTTGTTTGAGCAGCTTGGCGAGGTGCACGCGGTTCCGCTCACCGCCCGAGAGCTTGCCGACCGGCTTTTGCTGATCGCTGCCGCGGAAGCCGAACCACGAACAGTACGCGCGCGCCTTCACCTCACGCTTGCCGATCTCCACGACCTCGTTGCCGCCGCTGATCACGTCGAACACCGTCTTCTCGGTGCCCATTTCCTCGCGGGATTGGTCGACATAGGAAATCTGCACCGTTTCCCCGACCTTGAGCTCGCCTTGATCGGGTTGTTGCTCACCGACGAGCATGCGGAAGAGCGTGGTCTTGCCGGCGCCGTTGGGGCCGATGATGCCGACGATCCCCGCTCGAGGCAGACGGAAGTCGAGGCCTTCGAACAGCACACGATCGCCAAATGCTTTGGCTAGCCCTTCCGCCTCGATCACGTCGTCACCCAGGCGCGGTCCCGGCGGAATGCTGATTTCACCGCCTTCCACGCTCTTGCTCGACGACTGATTCATCAACTCGTCGTAGGCCTGGAGGCGTGCCTTGCTCTTGGCTTGGCGAGCTTTGGGTGACGCCCGCACCCACTCGAGTTCTTGCTTCAGCTTTCGCTGGCGAGCGCTCTCGGACTTTTCTTCTTGGGCGAGGCGCTCCGTCTTCTGCTCGAGCCACGCTGAGTAGTTACCCTTGAATGGGTATCCGCGACCCCGGTCGAGTTCTAGGATCCAACCAGCAACGTTGTCCAAGAAGTAGCGGTCGTGAGTAACGGCCACGACGGTGCCCGGGTATTCCTGGAGGAAACGCTCGAGCCACGCAACGCTCTCGGCGTCGAGGTGGTTGGTCGGCTCGTCGAGCAGGAGCATGTCGGGGCGCCCGAGTAGGATGCGGCAGAGCGCGACGCGCCGCTTCTCACCACCGGAGAGCTTGCTGATCTCGGCGTCTGGAGGTGGAAGACGCAGCGCTTCCATGGCGATCTCGACGTTGGTGTCGAGGTTCCAGGCATCCGCCGCGTCGATTTGATCTTGCAGCTTGCCCTGCTTCTCGAGCAACGCCGTCATCTCATCGTCACTCATCGGCTCGCCGAGCTTCATCGAGATGGCCTCGAACTCGTCGAGCAGCGCCTTGGTCTCACCGACGGCCTCATCCACCGCTTGCTTCACGGTAGTGGCGCTGCCGAGATCGGGCTCCTGAGCGAAGTAGCCAATCTTGGTCCCTGGATAGGGCTTGGCCTCACCGATGAAGTCTTGATCGACTCCCGCCATGATCTTCAGCAGCGAGCTCTTGCCCGACCCGTTGATGCCGAGCACCCCGATCTTGGCGCCGGGGTAGAAGGCCAGGGTGATGTTCTCGAGCACCTTCTTGTCCGGGGGGTGGACACGGGTGACTCCTTGCATCGTGAAAATGAACTCGGGCATGGGCGCGTTCTCTCCCGGCCCTGAACGTCTGTAAACCGCGATTGTGGACGGACGGTCGGGCCAATCTGAGCGTCTGAGCAGGGTTCGGTCGGGGGCTCGTTTCTCGCCTCCAGAAGCGGCTGCAGGTGGCGTGGTCGCTTGACGCCAGGGGGTGCCACCACTAAACCTTCAAGAGATTTTGAAACTATCGACGCTCTCGAAAGCAGCTGTAAAATAGCCGAAGCGTCTCCACGCAGCGATTCCCGTAGCCCCCTCACCCCCAAATCCTGCAGCCCATGATCGTCAACTTGGAGATCGGTACCGACACCGCCAGCGTCCAGCGGGCGCTGGTCGCGCACGGGCTCTGGGTGCGACGCCTGGAGGGCACCGAAGAGGTCTGCTTCCTCATTGAGCCAAGCTCGCGACGGGTGAGCCGAGAGGAGCTGTTGGCTATCCCGGGAGTTCGCGACGTCGCGCTCCCGAAGTCACCCCATCCCCTGCTCGACGCGCAGCCGAAGCACCCCAGCTTGTGCGGCGTTGCGCTGGGCAAGGAGCCGCTGCTGATTGCCGGCCCTTGCGCCGTCGAATCGCCGGAGCAAATCGATGCGATTGCCGCGCGGATTTCAAACGTCGGGGCGCGGCTGATCCGCGGCGGCGCCTTCAAGCCCCGCACGTCTCCCTACTCCTTCCGAGGCCAGGGCGAGCAGGCGCTGGGGTGGCTGTCGGCAGCGGCACGCAAACACGGCTTGGGCGTGGTCACCGAGGTGATGGCTCCAGAGCAAGCCCCGGCGGTCGCCGAGCACGCCGACCTGCTTCAGATCGGCTGCCGCAACATGCAGAACTACAGCCTGCTCGCGAGCGCCGCGGAACATGAGCGGCCCATGTTGCTCAAGCGCGGCATGAGCGCGACCGTCGAGGAGTGGCTGCTCGCCGCCGAGTACTGCCTGCTGCACGGAGCGCCGTTCGTGGTGTTCTGCGAGCGCGGGATCCGTGGCTTCGACACGACCACACGGAACTTGCTGGATCTCGGGGCGGTAGCGCTCTTGAGTCACGTCCACCATCTGCCGGTGTTGGTCGACCCAAGCCACGCCTGCGGCCGTCGCGATCTGATCCCGGCGTTGTCGAAAGCCGCGTTGGCGGTCGGCGCTGCGGGGCTCTTGCTGGAGACCCACGATGCCCCGGGCGAAGCGTTGAGCGACGGTCCTCAGGCGCTCGCTCCCCAGGAGCTGAAGGCGTTGGCCGCCGAACTCGGTTTCCGCGCGAAAACTTCGAACGGTGAGCGCGCGGGCTCAATGGACAGTGCAGCCGTCGCGGCGCCCGCGGAATTGCCTCGGATGGAGGCTCGAACATGAATCAGGTGGAGTCGAAATCAAGCGCGCTGGGGGATGAGCCCCGAGGTGGTTCAGGTGAAATGTTCGATCGCATCGCCGATCGCTATGACCTGCTGAACCGTATTATTTCCTTGGGGATTGATCAGGGTTGGCGGCGCAAGACCGTCCGCGCGTTGGCCCTCAAAGGCGATGCTCAGGTGCTTGACCTCGCGACGGGCACAGGTGACCTAGGCATTCTGGTCGCCGAGACGCACCCAGAGGTCGAGGTCGTCGGGCTGGATCCATCAGCCGGGATGCTCGAAGTAGGGCGCCAGAAGGTGCACGACCATGACCTGACCGGGCGCATCCGCATGGTGCAAGGCCGCGCTGAGGAGCTGCACTTCGACGACGATCAGTTTGATGGCGTGTGCATGGCATTCGGCATCCGCAACGCCGAGGACCGAGGGAAGGCGCTGCGAGAAATGGCTCGCGTGACTCGACCTGGTGGTCGAATTGCCATCCTGGAGCTGTCCGAACCACGCGGCGTGCTTGGGCCGCTCGCACGCTTCCACGTCCATCAGGTCGTACCGCGCCTCGGCGCGTGGCTGTCTGGGGCCAAAGAGTACCGGTACCTAGAGAAATCCATCGCGGCGTTCCCGCCCGCAGAGGAGTTCGCTGCGCTGATGCGCGAGAGCAACCTCGAGGTGCTGCAGGTGCAGCCCCTGACGTTCGGCGTGTGTCACCTATACGTAGCCACCCCAAAAGTTGCGGAGGCTGACTGACGTGAGCTCGCTCGGCCCTAGCCTGAGCCCGGCCGGGCCACACGAGGCAGCCGACTACAAAGGCTCCCTCGACCAGCGCATTTTAGGCGCGCTGGAACGTGGCGCGGGCACGCGCCTAGTCAGCCTCAGCATCCCTGCTCCACGTGTCCCTGCGGATACGCTCCTGAGTATGCGGGGAGAAGCCGCGAGCTTTCTCTGGGCACCCCCAGCCGCAACCCACTTCTCCGGGTTTGGCACAGCTCACGAGATCGCCAGTTCTGGCAGCGAGCGCTTTCGCGTCTGCGCCGAGCGCGGCGCGGTCTTGCGTGAAGCGCGTGAGTTGCTCGCTCCCGAGGCTCCCGCAGCGCGCCTGTTTGGCGGGTTCGCATTTCAGAGCGCTGGCTCGGGCGACGGCTTGAGTGAGCCCTGGCAAACCTTCGGCGAGGCGCGATTTTTACTCCCGCGAGTGCGCTACGCGGTCGCCGGTGACGATGCATGGTTGACCCTGACGCTCGGTCCCGAGGAGCGTGACGCGGCGAAGATCAGCGCTGAGCTACGTGAGATCTTGAGCGGGCTCCGTCACGCAGAGGCGCCGAACAGCATCGCGATCCGTCAGACTCACGGTGACGTCGTGAGCACCGAGGCGAGCAGCTATGAGAGCTGGGATGCCTTGATCCGCTCCATCCTGGATGCAATCGCACGAGGCGGCGCAGAGAAGATCGTCGCCGCGCGCAAGACCCGCTTCACCCTGCAGCACCCGGTAGACCCGCTGGCGGTTCTGCAGCGACTCCAAGGATCGCCAAACGTCAATCGCGTGGCCTTCCGTTTCGCTCAGGCTGAATTCCTCGCGGCAACGCCTGAGCGATTGCTACGGCGCTCTGGCCGACAGATTCAGACCGAGGCGCTCGCAGGCACTCTCCCCACGCAGCACGCGTCTGGCTCCGTCGCCGAGGCGGTGCGCGCGCTGCTCGCGAGCCAGAAGGACCGCGAAGAGCACGCCTATGTGGTGGAGGAAATCTTGCGCTGCCTCCAGCCGTTCTGCAGCCAAATCCAGGCAGCGCAGGAGCCATTGGTGCGGGAGCTACGCCACGTGGTGCACCTGCAGACGCCCATCGAAGGTCAGCTTGCGGCGGACCCCGAGCGTCACGTGCTGGAGCTGGTCGAGGCACTTCACCCGACACCAGCGGTCGGCGGCGTGCCCCGCCAGTTCGCGTTGGACTTCCTGAGCGAGCATGAGGCGCTGGAGCGCGGTTGGTACGCGGGCCCACTCGGCTGGTACGACGCCGCAGGCGACGGCGAGTTCTGGGTGGGGCTCCGCTCGGGTGTTTTCAGCGGCAACGAGGCGCACCTGTTCGCCGGCGCGGGCATCGTGCGTGGTTCCGAGACGGAGAGCGAGTTCGCCGAGACCGAAGTGAAGCTCACTAGTTTGCTTCGCGCGCTCGGCATCGCCTGATCCATCGGGATTGGTGCTCCGCTAGGCTTGCTGCTCCGTTAGGATTCGTCATGCACAGCCGAGGCCCGGACAGCGCTACTGCGGCCCACCTGACCAGCAGCTGGGCGCGCCTCTTGATGCACACGCTGTGGGACGCGGGGGTCGAGCACTTCGTCGTGAGCCCCGGCTCGCGCTCGACGCCGTTCACCTGGGCGCTGATGCAACTCACCAGGCAGCCTGACGGACCGAGCGCGCAGATCGTGCTGGATGAGCGCTCGGCGGGCTTCGTGGCGCTGGGTGTCGCGCGCGCCAGCGGCAAACCGGCGGCGCTCTTGTGCACGTCGGGTAGCGCCGCCGCCAACTATTTCCCCGCGGTAGTTGAGGCGCGAGCCGCCGGCCTGCCGCTGCTCCTGGTCACCAGTGACCGGCCCACGGAGCTCGGCCAGTGCGGCGCGCCGCAGACTCTCGATCAGCTGAAGCTCTACGGAGACCAAGCCGTGGGCTTTTTCGAGCTGGGGCAAGCGGAGAGCGATTTGCGCGCCTGGCGCGGCTTGCGTCGTATAGCGCTGCAGGCATACGCAACCAGCATCGGTCCCATTCCTGGGCCCGTGCAGCTCAACGTCAGGGCGCGCAAGCCGCTGGAGCCGGAGCCAGACGGTCCGCTCAAGAGCTTCGTTGACTCCCTGGTGGGCCCTCACCCCCAAAACTTGATCCGCACGGAAGTTAGCATCAGCGAGGTCGCGGCGGAGCACCTCGCTCAGCGCCTGAAGCAGGCGAAGCGGGGCGCGATCGTGTGCGGTCCGCTGTCACCAAGCCAAGCGGCGCCGCGCGAGCTCTTGCAGCGCATCTCCAAGGCGAGCGGCTGGCCGCTGTGGTGCGAAGCGACGAGCAACGCCGAAAGCGGAGACGCCGTCACTCGCTTCGACACCTGGCTGCGAGACGAAGCGGCGCGGCGGGAACTCACGCCGGACGTGATACTGCAGCTCGGTCCCGCACCGACCTCGGGCAGCCTGCTGCGTGTCCTCGACCAGTTCGAAATCGAACGTCACGTGATCTGCCCGTTCGGCTATCAAGATCCAGCGAATCGCGCCGCGAGCGTGCAGCGTGCTGATTTGGGTCCGAGCTTGAGGCGCCTGTTGACGCGTCTCGAAACGGCCCCCGCCGCCGAGCTCTACTGCGAGCGACTGATGCGAGTAGAAGCTGCCTGTGGGGCCGCGCTCGTGGAGGTGCTCGAGGCGTGCGACGGGGAGTCGCAGCTGAGTGAGGCGAGCGCCTTCGACGCGGTCCTACAAAACCTCCCGGAAGCGGCGACGCTGAGCGTTGGCAATAGCTTGGCGGTGCGTGAGGTGGATTGGTTTCGTCGCCACCGACTGCCTGGTCGGGTGCTCTCTCAGCGCGGCCTGAACGGCATCGATGGCAACGTGAGCGGCGCCTTCGGCGCGCGCCTGGCAGGAGCTGCTGGGCCGCACCTGTTGCTGCTCGGAGACTTGAGCTTTCTCCACGACTTAGGTGGCCTTGGGGCGGCTCTGCGCGCAACTCAGCCCCTCGTGGTCTGTGTGATCAACAACGCGGGCGGACGCATCTTCGAGATGCTGCCCCTCGCCTCCGAGGTCGACGCGGCAGCGCTGGAGCCGTGGACCACACCTCATCGCGCGAACTTGGAGCACGCCGCGGGGATACACGGGATCGCATACTTCCAGGCGAACACCCGAAGTGAGATCAAGGCGTCACTGGATGCCTGTCTGAACCGCAATGCTGCAGCGGTAGTAGAAGTACGGGTGGCAGACCAATCCAGCATTTCTGCTCAGCGCGCCTTGTGGCGCCGCGCGAGTGAGCGTATTTCCGCGGCGCTGTAGGTCGCGCGCCGACCCTCGCACCCCCATCACCTCCCCTCCCGCGACCGTCACCCGACGGACCGCCGCGCCGTTCATGGACATCGTTTTTCTTCACGGATTTACCGGAACGCCAGGTTCCTTTCGCTGGGTCGCAGAAGCGCTGGCCCCGACGCAGGCCCGCGTGTTCGCGCCCATCCTGGTTGGGCACGCCGGCGGTCCGTCTGCGGCGAGCAGCTTCGAGCAAGAGGTCGAGCGGTTGAGCCGTGAGATCGACGAGGCGGGTTTCCGTGGAGCACACCTGATCGGTTACTCCCTTGGGAGTCGCGTGTCGCTTGGCCTCTTGATGCACGACCAGACCCAGTTCGCCAGCGCGACGCTCGTAGGAGTGCACCCCGGGCTCGAGAGCGAAGCCGCGCGGAAACAACGCGTACAGGCTGACGAAGGCTGGTGCGAGCTGCTGGAGCGCCAAGGCATCACCGCCTTCATCCGCGCTTGGATGACGCTACCCTTGTGGGAGACTCAAAAGACCCTCGACGAAGCGAAGCTCGAAGCTCAGTCGCGGGATCGCATGACCCACACGGCGCTCGGCCTGGCATGTGCCCTGCGGAGCCTTGGGCTCGGGCAAATGCCCGCGTACGTCGAGCGCCTACATACGTTGAAGCTGCCCGTGCACTTGGTGGTTGGGGAGCAGGACGCGAAGTTCCTGGAGATCGCCACGCGCATCGTTCGGCAGCTGCCCCAGGGGGATCTGCAAGTGGCGCCAAGCTCCGGTCACAACGTACTGCTCGAGCGTCCCGATTTCATCGCGCAGGTGTTAAGAAGCGCGGACACAGCGTGTCCTCCTCCGAACTAGACTCCCCGCCGCAGCCAACCAAGCTGCCCGCACCCGGTAGCTTCGGCGCGTGGGTGCTCGCATGTCGCCCTGCGACGTTGTCCGCGAGCTCCGTGCCCGTTTTGGTGGGCACCGCCTGCGCGTTCCTGGCCGGCGGCTTCAAGCTCGGTCCTGCTCTGGCAGCGCTGATCGGCGCGGGACTCCTACAGATTGGCAGCAACTTCGCGAACGACGTCTTTGACTTCGAGAAGGGCGCCGACACCGAGGAACGCCTGGGACCAACCCGCGCGGTGCAAGCCGGACTGGTGTCGCCAGAAGGCATGAAGCGCGGCATGTGGCTGGTGTTCGGACTCGCGCTGCTGGTGGGGATCTACCTGACGTGGGTCGCGGGTCCGGTGATCATCGTCATTGGCCTGTGCTCCATCGCGGCTGCGATCGCCTACACCGGAGGACCGTATCCGCTCGGATATCACGGGTTGGGCGATGTCTTCGTGATGTTGTTCTTCGGCTTCGTCGCGGTACTGGGGACCATCTACGTGCAGCTGCACGAGCTGACACGCCTCGCTTGGCTCGCGAGCCTGCCAGTCGGCGCGCTGGCGACGGCCATCCTGGTGGTCAACAATGTGCGGGACTGCGACACGGACCGCGAGGCAGGCAAGCGCACGTTGGCAGTCCGCTTTGGCAAGCGGGCGGGCGTGGCGGAATACATTCTACTCTACGCGGTTTCTTACCTCGTTCCGCCGCTGCTCTGGCTTGGTGCGGGTTTTGCAAATCCACTCGGGAGCGCCGACGGAGCCGCTCAAGCAGCGCTGAAACCCTGGGTCATGTTGCCTTGGTTGGCTTTGCCCTTGGCGATCAAGAACGTGGGATCCATGCTTCGCGACCTGCGCCCACTCGCCCCTGGGCCGGGTGCCGCGAAACAACGCGGCGTGGTCCTCAACGAGACGCTCGTGAGGACCGCCAAGCACCTCGCCATCTTTGGCTTGCTGTTCGCAATTGGCCTGACACTAACCAAACTAATTTGAAGAGTGAGTATGCGCGCTGCCCGTTGTCGCGTGCGCCTCGACAAGAGGCGCGACCTGGAACTGAACCTCACCACCTCGAGCGGTAGCTGGACATCGCGTCCCAGCGCGCTGGTGCACCTGATCTCCAAGGACGGCACCACAGGCACCGGCGAGCTCGCGCCGCTGCCTGGGTACAGCCCCGATGAGTTCGATGCCGCCTACGAGGCGCTCTCCGATATCGAACCTCTGGAGATTGACCCGCCGGACTACGCCAAGCCGCGTATCTTGCTCTCGCGCATCGAGGCGATGGTCCCGCGTAGCCTGCCCTCCGCGCGCTTTGCGTTGAGCTCGGCTGCGATGGACTGGATTGGGCAACAGGCTGGAATTCCCGCATGGGAACTTTTGCTGCCACCAACGGATGAAGGCAACGCCGACTCCGTGCCCCTCTGCGCACTCTTGCCTCAAGACAACCCAGCCGCCGCCGCGAAAGAGCTGATCGCCGCTGGCTATGGCTGCGTGAAGTACAAGCTCGGTGCGGACCTCGAGCAGGCCACGAGCGAGTTGAAGGCCATCTCAGAGGTCCTCAAGGAGGGTGGTTTGGGGGGAGGGTGTTTGCGCCTGGACGCGAATCAAGGCCTCTCCGCGAAGCAACTCGGAGACGCGTTGAAGGCGCTCAGCGAGTACCAGCCGGATTTCCTCGAGGAACCGCTCAGCAGCGAGGAGCTGGTAGCCTGGCTCAGCGCTGGCAACTCATCGCCATGCGCCTTGGGCGTGGATGAGAGCCTGTTCAACGCCCCAAGCATGGTCAAGGCCTGGTTCGGCACGCTACAGACCCGCGCTGTGGTGCTGAAGCCGACGTGCCTCGGGCTCGCGCGCTGCCTGGACGTCGCCGATCAAGCGCGCAGCGTGGGAGTCGACGTCACCGTAAGCCACTGCTTCGAAGGCGCTTTCGGCTACACGGCGGTGGCCGCAGTTGCGATCGCGATCAGCAGCCGCAAGCTGTCGAGCGGCTTGGCTCCGCCGTCCACGGTAGGAGCCACCACGAAGCGCCCACCGCCGTTCGTTGCCGCGGGGTACATCACTCCGTGGGAGACCTCGGGGCTCGACACCGAGTTCGCGGTGCGCGGTTGAGTCAGCCACCAGCCACCCTGTCACTGGGCCGGGTCGCTGGCGAGCAGGCTTCGCGAATTGCGCTGATCGATGCGGGTCAGCCGCTGAGCTATGGAGAGCTCTGGGCGGGCGCCCAGGCGGCCCAGGGTTGGCTAGCAGCGCAAGGGCTCTTGGATGCGCCGCTGCTCGCCTGCGTCGCTGAAGCGAGCAGGCGCCATATCGAGCTGGCGCTCGCCGCCATCGATCTGGGCCTGCCCATCGCCTTCGTTCACCCGCGCCTGCACCCGGCCGAGCGCCGTGAGTTGCTGGGCGGTTTTCCGCGCACCGCGGCGGCCCCGGTGCTGGACACTTCAACGTTGCCTGAAGCGGGTTGGCCGGCGCAAAGCAGCGCGCCTCACCCCCAAATGAGCCGCGCGCTGAGAGACGAAGCCTGGAGGCGCTGGGAGGCTGTGCTCTTTACGAGCGGCAGCACCGGGACACCAAAGGGCGTGCTGCTCGGCGCAGAACAGTTCTTGGCCGCTGCCCACGCCTCTCAGCGGAACCTCGGCTGGCTCGAGCACGACCGCTGGCTCTTGAGTCTGCCGCTGGCACACGTGGGCGGCTTGTCCATCGTACTGCGTTGCCTCGCGGCAAGGCGCACCGTGGTGTTACCAGAGCCGGGCGCCGGGCTCGACTTGGGGCGCCTCACGCGGGCGGTCGAAGGACACCAGGTGAGCTTGATGAGCCTGGTACCGACTCAGCTCGAGCGGCTGGACGGGTGGGCTCCGCCGCCCAGCTTGAGAGCCGCGCTGGTCGGCGGCGCGGCGGCGCGCCCACAGACCATCGCCGAGGCACGACGGCGCGGGATCCCGACGCTCACGACTTACGGCGCCACCGAGGCTTGCTCGCAACTCGCCACCCAACCTCTGGGGAGCCCGCTGCGCGAAGATGGCGCCGTGGGGACGGCTGTGGCCGGCACTCAGCTCGAGATCCGGGCAGGGCGCATCGCGGCCCTTGGACCTCAGCTGATGCGTGGCTACTTGCCTCGAGGAAATGAAACCGACCAGGGCGCCGGGCTGGAAGCCGACTGGTTCGTCACTAGCGACGCCGGAGAGCTCACCGAGGACGGCTGGCTGCGCGTCCTCGGGCGCATCGACGACGTGATCATCACGGGCGGAGAGAACGTGCACCCGACCGAAGTCGAGGCGCGCTTGATCGAGTGCAGCGGAGTGTCGCGCGCCCTGGTAGCCGGCGTTTCGGATCCCACGTTTGGCCAGATCGTCGGCGCGCTGCTCGTGGGAGATGCGTCTCGAGATGGCGATTTTCAGGCGTTTTGTCAGAGCCTCGCGCCACACAAGCGGCCCCGGCGCTGGCGCTGGGTGGAGCGCCTGCCTGAGCTCCCCAACGGCAAACCAGACCGGCGAAAAGTCTCCGAAACCTTCGACTGAAGCGTACCAGCGACGAGTTACTGCGCTGAAACGCCGCGCAGTGCGGGGCACGGCGGCGTAAGTCCACGTGGCGCACGCGTCGCGGGGCATCGGCAGAGCGGTCGGAGACGCGAGTGGCGGCGTTGCCTTCCGCCACTCGAAGCGAGCTGGGTCAAACGACCGCAAAGCGCACGGGACGTGGGATCGCAGCTGCGAACGCCGCGTCAACGATGCGCCCAGGCATAGGTGCGGCAGGTTCGAGCGTCTGAGGCACTCAGCGACCCGCGCCCCAAACCGTGCGATTGGCACAACCGCTGCTTAGGAGGATGCAACGTTCGACGAGCACTCGGTTGCGCGTCGACGGGCCCCTGGAGCGATTTGTTTCCTCCGGGTAACTCAACTCCACGCTTCGACGACGTGAAGTCGAGCGCAAATACAACACGAGGAACTTATGAAGCACTTTCTGACTCTGGTCTGTCTCTCCGCAACCCTGGCCTTCGCTGGCTGCAGCAGCGACAACTCGCTGATCGAAGAGGCCAACAACACCGTCGACTGCGCGCAGATCTGCGACACCTACAGCGACTGCGTGACCGACATCGACGTGACGGAATGCACCGACTACTGCGAGGACGAGGCCGACGCCAGTGAGGCGACGGAGGATCGGGTGCAGGCGTGTGAGGACTGCCTCGACGACAAATCGTGCAGCGAAGCCGCGGTGTCTTGCTGGGACAACTGTGCGTTCGTGCCTGTGCCGGAATGAGGTCAAGCGACCTTGGCAGCTACCGCCTGACTCGCGCTGATACGCGCCTGAATCGGGCGGCAGCGCAAATGAGGGGCCGTGCGGCGACACCTTCGCGGGACGAAACGTGAACCTCAGCTTGGATAGTGCGGGTCGAGACGACTCGCGATGGTTCACTTGTTCGGAGGTGCGAGGGGGGTAGGCGACGGTGTCGCCGCACGGCTGACGCTCAACGGGGTGGGTGTGGACGCCCCGATGGTTCGCGGCGGGTTTGGCTCTCGATGCTGCCGCTCACCATGTCTCTACCTACGCCCCAGCCGGTTCTGACTTCCCTCCCTTTGGAACCCAAGTGCTCACTTTCGAGACTGAATGGCACTAAGATGGCTCGGCCGCGGCGTCGGCCCGCAGGAAGTCCACACGGAAACGAACTGGCTCGATGATACGTAAGTGGTGGGGCGTGTCGGGTTCGATGACGCCGAGCACCCCCGGGCGCAGCACGAAGACGCCGTGGGGACAGTGGTATTCGAGCCGCCCTTCCTCCACCACGATGTGCCCCCACACTCCCGGTTTCGTGCGGTGGTCGTTGAGCAGCGCCTGCGGCACGTCCTGATCGGTGAACTCACGCGTACCTGAGTACTTTTCGTATCCCTGGGGCACCGACCCCATATTGCAGAACTGGCAGTCGAGGGGCTCGCCCCGCTTGGCTTCGCGGCCTGCTTCGCTAAGCACCCAGGGGCGCTCCTGCCACGGCGGCGCGTGGCGCACATGCTGCGTGTGGCCGCACTCGAGTTCGGCGACCCAGTGCCCCTCGGTATCTTGGTGATAGCCCGCGATCTTGCGCTCCAAAGCACTGCTCCTGGTTCGGGGGAGGATGTCCGCGGCGGATACGGCCGCCGCGCGTAGCGAAAGCAGCCACGCGAGCGGGAAAAAAGCTAGCCGCTTGCTACGAAGTGGCAGCCAGCGCCCCAAGTCGAGCTGGAAGGCGCTGCGGGCAGCAGCTCATTGGTGCTAGCCTTCGTACACTCCAGGTTTGGTTCTTCGTTCTCGCGCTCTAGGCGAGAGTTGACCGCGTCTCGAGCGCGGCTTTTGTGGCGGCCCATGCAACCACTCGGCGATTTGAGCGTATGCACCGCGCACACCTGCGGGAGTGCGCTGGGTGAGGCGCAGCTCTTGCACTGCGCTCGTTCGCTCTTTGGCTTTGGCCCGCTTGTTTCGGGTCTTCGCGCCGTCCGGCGCCTGCTCCCGCGAGTCCCATGAAACCCGGCAAGCTCCAGTCGATCTCTCTCTACCTGGCGCTGGCGCTCAGCCTCATCGCGATCGTGCTCGCCCTCGTGGTGCGGCCCGACGCCAGTACGCCGCCAGACTTTCTGCGGTTTCTTGGGCGTTTCCACACCCTCGCGGTGCACCTGCCGATTGGCATCATCACCCTAGTAGCGATCGCGGAGCTGGTCTCGTTCTCCCAGCGCGCTCGGCCGAAGGTCGATCCGGTGATCGGTTTCGCCCTCCCCGTGGTGGCCGTCACCGCTACGGCGGCGTTCACGTTGGGCCTGCTGCTGGCTCGAGGCGGGGGCTACCCGAGCAAGCTGATTTTCTGGCATCGGGCGCTGACCCTGGCGTCGATCGCCTTGCTCCCCATCTGTGCCGGGCTCTGGGGGCCGGTGCAACGCAGCGGCAATGGCCGTTGGCTCTACCGTGGAGTGCTGTTCAGTGCCGTCGGCCTGATGAGCATCGGGGCGCACTTCGGTGGCTCGATGACCAAGGGCGAAAACTACCTCGTCCAGTTCGCCCCCAAGTTCGCTCGGGGTCTCCTGGGGGTGAAGGAAGCTGAGCCAGTCGCCGAGGCCAAAGTCGAGCCCACCGCCGACCCGTTGGTCTGGCAGCACTCAGTGCAACCTCTGCTTCAGCAACACTGCGTGGAGTGTCACGGCCCCGAGGAAGCCAAAGGCGGCTTGCGCCTCGACACCCTGGAGAGCGCCCTCAAAGGAGGAGACGAAGGCAACACGGTCGTCCCGGGCAATGCTGCGAAGAGCTCGCTCGTCAGTCGCATGAAGCTGCCAACGGACAGCGACGAGCGCATGCCGCCGGACGGCAAAGCTGGCCCCAGCGACGCAGAAATCGCGCTGATTTCGTGGTGGATCGACCGCGGCGCCGACGACAAGCTGAAGGTTCGCGAGGGCATCACCCCAGCCCCCGTGTCGGAGTTGCTGGAGAAGACCCTGAGCCAAGCGGCCGTTGCGCCCTCAGCGCCTGCAGGCGAGGGCCCAAAGTCCGCTGAGGCAGACGCCGGAGCAACGGATGCCGAAAAGACCGCAGCCGGCGACGACGACGACGACGACGATGACGATGACGACGACGACAGCGAGTTCGGACCAACTCCGCACTACGGCTCCGGGAGCAGCGACGACGACGATGACGACGACGGTGGAGAGACCAAGCAGGTCAGCCTGAGCCACAAGTCCGGTCCCGTCTGGAGCAGCCTCGTCAGTCCCTTGCTCGACAGCCGCTGTGGTAACTGCCACGGAGCCAAGCGCCAGAAGGGCAAATTCCGTGTGGATTCACTGGCTGCCCTCCGCTCTGGAGGCAAGGCCGGTCCCGGTGTCGTGCCAGGCAACCCGCAGAAGGGTACGCTGCTCGCTCGCGTCCACTCGACGAAGAAGAGCGAGCACATGCCGCCCTACAATCAGCCTCAGCTGACGGACAGCGAGGTGGAGCTGATCACGTGGTGGATCAAGCAAGGCGCAGACGAGAAGATCGCCTCCACTGCGCTGCCGAAGGCCCTGCTCGCCAAGTACGGTCCCGAAGCCCCCAAGCCGGTATCGAAGCCGACTGGTGGCGGGGACGATGACGACGACGACGACGATGCCGATCCGCAGGCGGCGGACGCCGGCGCACCGACTGCCGACGCAGCGCCACCAGCCACCCCAGACGCGACGCCTGTCGAGCCTGCCAAGGACACGGTCGCGCTCTACACCGACATCGTAAAGCCCATGCTGGAGAAGCGCTGCGGCGCGTGCCACACCGGCGACGGCGCGATGGGCGTGCACATCGACGATCTGCCCGGGATGCTGGAGGGTGGTGACATCGTCGCGGGTGACCCCGAAGGCAGCCCGATCCTCGCGCGCCAGCTGGTGCCTCTCGAAGAGCTGAGCCACATGCCGCCGAAGAGCGAACCTCAGCCCAAGAACTGGGAAATCGAGGTGCTACGGCTGTGGATCAAAGACGGCGCGAAGGCCGACGCTCGAGTCGCCCTCGCCGATCTACCCCCGGAAGCGATTCCGCAGGGCAAAGGTGGAAGCGACGCAGAAGAGCCCAGCGCCAAAGCAGGGGCTGGGGGTAAGGCTGGCGTTCAGACCCCCTCGACTGCCGGCGGCTGCGCCGCTTGCACCATCTCCCCCGAACAGGCGAGCCCACTCAGGAGGCTCGCCGCCTTCAGCCTGCTGGTCGGATTCGGCGCGCTGTGGCTGCGTCGTCGGCGCCGCTAGCTTTGGGCGCCCCGCGAAACAGCCAGACTCAAGCTGCTATCAAGCAGGCTGACGCAACGGGAGCAGCGCCCTCAGGCGCGCATCCCTGAGGAAAAGCCCTAACCACAGCATCACCCCGATTAGCACCGGCGCCAGGAAGGGCTCACCGACACGCACGTGGGTCGCCGTCGCACCACCCAGGTACGCCGTGAGCAACACCGCACCGAACACCGAAGTACGCGGCACTGCGTAGAGCAGCGTAGAGACGAGCTCTGCCAGCGCGATGGGCAACAAGGCGCCGCCCGGGTAGCCCAGATGCTCCTGAAACTGTGCAACGAACTGGGGATTGGCTGACAACTTCATCGCGCCGCTCGCGCTGAGCATCAGCACGGGTAGCGCAGACAACACGCGCCCGGTCCACAACATCCAGCGCGGTGACTCCGCGCTCTTGATCACTGAAGCCGCTTCCATATTGGAACTCCAGGCGCACCGCTGCGTTCCCACACGGATACAATCGGTCCCGCTTGGCCGACGACACTCCGTGCAGGTCAATCGCTCAGACCAGAGCTAGACCGTGCGCTTGCTGGGGCTATAGTGAGCGGGCGGCGCACCTCGCAAGTAGGCACACCGCTGTAACCCCGAGCCCAAAGGTAGGCACATCCATGTTACCTGACACGTATTCGCCGCCAAACGACTGCAGTGTCGCTCGAGACGTGATGTCCGCGATCGGCAGCAAGTGGACGATTCCGGTCGTCGCGTCGCTATCCCACGGCGCGCTGCGCTTCGGGGCGCTGATGCGCGCGCTCGACGGGATCTCACAGCGCATGCTCACCCTCACCCTGCGCTCACTGGAACGGGACGGCATGCTGATGCGCCGCGTCCTCGACGGTAACCCGGCCCCCGTCGAGTACGAGCTGACGGCTCTCGGTCGTTCCATGCTGGAGCCAGTCAGCGCGTTCGGGCAGTGGGTGCAGGAGCACGCTGCAGACATCCACGCGGCGCGCAGCCAGTACGACCAGCTGCGCAATCCCCAAGAAGACTCAGCACCCTGAGTGGTAGAGGCTCAGACCCGCAACGCTGAGTTCTTCAAGGTCTCGATGAGCAGCTCACGATATGCACGCACCCGCTGCGGCAAGTGGCGGGCGCTCGACGAGACGACGTACACGTGGCTGGTGTGCGCCGTCAGCCCCGGCATCACGCGCACCAGTCGCCCGTCGGCCACATATGGTTCCCCAAGGAAATGTGGAAGGTTGCCGATCCCCACGCCGCGCACCAGCAGCTCGCGCATCAAGAGCGTGTCGTCGACCCGCGCGCGGATGTGCTTGGGCAAGCGACCACGGGCTACCAGGCTTCGTGGCGGAGATGCTCGCAAGCTTCGACATCGCAATTGCTCGCGGTGACTTCTCCAAGCCCGGTGACACCATCGAGCGGCTCACCGGGCAGCCCCCGCGATCCGTCTCGAGCTTCTTGGAGCAGCACCTGACTCGCTAGCGACTCACCCATTGGACGGCGCGCGGACGACCGGCGTCCCGCCCGCCCAATGTACGCAGCTAGCGAGCGGCTTCGAGCCAGCGCTTCATGGTGGTGGAATCCACCAGGCCTGCTTGCTGATTCACCACTTCCCCGCCCTTGAGAATCAGGAAGTTAGGGATGCCACTGACGCGGAAGCGCTGTCCGAGCTCCGGGTGAGCCTCGGTGTCGACCTTGAGCACCACCGCCTTCCCCGACATCTCAGACGCCACCTTTTTCACATGCGGCGCCGCCGCTCGACACGGGCCGCACCAAGCTGCCCAGAAGTCGACGAGCACGGGCACCTTGACGCTATTCACGATCTCGTCGAACTCGGCGACCCCGACGTCGATCGGCTCCGAAGCAGCAGGCAGGGTGGTCTTGCACTTTCCGCAACGGCCGGCGTCGGAGAGGTGCTTGGTGGGGATGCGGTTCTTCTGACCGCAGCTTGGGCATTGGCGGATCACAGTAGCCCCGCAGGATAAGTCGTCAGCGCGACTTGTGAAGGGGCTGCGGCAATCCGCCTCCGCTCAGATCACCGTCAGCGTTTGCCGTATTGCAGCGACTTCCCTGCGCGTTGCGCCAAGATGTAGGACTCCATCGCGCGCATACGCGGATCGTCCGCGTCGAAGGGTTTGCCCCTGACGGGGTGCTGGATGCACCAGTTGATCATGTCTCGCAGGAGCGCCACGCGACCAAGCTGGGGCTGAAACTTGGGGTACGTCTCGGGGTGGGTGTTGGCCGCGTGGGGGTGGCACATATCGCACGACACGCCGACCGTGCTGCCCAGGGCGTTTGCGTCGTGGAAGACTTCAGAACCAGCCAACGCGACGCGCTCCGTTTCGTTTTTCCACAGGGCAACATCTTGCTCGGTGATTTGACCGTAGGTCTGACCGTTGACTTGGCCAACCAGATCGGTGTTGTCCGCGGCCGGTTGCAACGTGTGGCGCTCTCGCTCTTCCGCCTCCCAGTTCGAGTTCGGATTCTTACGCAACCACTCCGCCATCAGGTCACCGGCGATGGTGGTTCCGGGAGTGCCCTTCGGGACGGTCGTCTTGGTCTTGCCGTCGCAGAGCAAGACTTCGACCTCGTCGTCCCTTACAGCGCTTGTGGTGGAGTCGCTCGTAGCGGCAGCTGTGGCCGCTGGAGTGGGCGCAGGCGCCGAGGGCTCCGTATTCTGCGCGGAACCGCCGCACGCGGCGGCGATGGCAGCGCTGAGCGTGGCACCACAGAGCCAGGCGCCAGGACCAAACCAGCTGTTCTTGTGCTGTTTCATGGCTTTCCTCAGTAGCTCCGAAGCTTGGGTTTGGCAGGCTTGGCCTGCTTGCCGTTGGTCGCCATGTACTTCTTGCTGATGGTGACGGGGTTACGGTTCCAGAGGTTGTAGACCATGTCTGCCATGCCATCGGGGTGCATGGTGACGAGTCCGTCCCCCAGGCCATCGTGGGGATTGAACGGATCCGGACGGCCCATCTGCACGGTGAGTTCAGGCATGCCCTCCGGGGCGTACGGCCAGGGCCACGCGGTGGAGAGCAACCCGTGGAAGTGAATGTTGCCGATGCGGTTCGTGAGCAACTGGTGCGTGTGACCGTGGAACACCACAACGCTCTTGAAGCGCTTCAGGATCGCCTGCACCTGCTCGGCGTCGTCGGTCCAGAAGTTCCAGGGCTTGTAGAGCTTGTAGAGCGGTGAGTGGGAGAACACGACGATGGGCTGCGTGACTGGCAGCTTCGCCAAGTCCTTCTTCAGCCACTCGCGCTGGGCGTCACCCACGGTGAAGGAGCTCTGCACCCCGTTGTCCAAGCCCGCAACGGTGCGCATGCGCTCCATCGGCGTGAGCTTGCGCTTGGTCCAGAAATCCTTCTCGACGACGCTGTTGAGCACGACGAAGTGCACGCCTTTGTGGTCGAAGGAGTAAGTGGGTTCGCCGAAGAGCTCGCGCCACTTCTCTCCCATGTCGAAGTACCAGTCGTGTTCCCCGACCATCACCTTGAGCGGTGCCTTGATGGTCTTCAGGATCTGCGCCCCCAGCTCGAGTTCCTTGGGTTGTCCGAGCTGCGCCAAGTCTCCTCCGTAGAACACGAAATCAGGCTGCGGATCGAGGGCATTCACGTCGTCCACCGCGCGCATCAGCTGATTCACGAAGCGGTCGTTGAGCTTGCGCTCGTAGAGGTGCGAGTCAGAGATGTAGGCGAAGTTGAACTTCTGTGCTTTCCCCTGCTTCGTCTGGGCATGTGCGACACTGATCGGCTGAAATCCGTGTGGCGCGGACAGACCAGCGGTCGCACCGAGTGCCGCCGCGGAGACCTTCATGAACGAGCGTCGGTCAAGGCTCTTCAGCGCCGTGTAGAGCTGCTGCCGATCCTCGAGGTAACGGGTTTCGACACTCTTCACACCGAGCAGCTGCGGTCGCTCCTGCTTACGCTTGGGCATTACTTGCCTCCCTTCGCTGCCTCGAAGGGCAACACTTCACGATTGGCCCGCTTGGTGTCGCGGAAAGGACGCTGCTTCTTGGCAAGGGTTGCTTGCCGCTTCTGCTCTCTCGTGTTCTGCGCGCTGAGGCGGTCATCCGTGAGGGCGAACAAGAACGCGACCAGCTGATCGACCTCTGCTTCGCTCAACGCCAGCGGCTCGATCCCGCCGTCCAGGTAGGTGTTTGTTTCCCCGCCCTTGTTGTAGTGGTCCACCACATCCCACAACGTCTGTAGCGAGCCGTCGTGCATGTACGGACCGGAGATCCCGACGTTGCGCACTTGAGGCGTCTTGAAAGCCCCGATGTCGGAGCGGTTGCGGGTGACCACGAAGCGCCCGAGCTCTGATAGATCCGTCTCGAGCGCGAGCTTGTCGATCGCAGCAGCGGAGGAGTCCTTTTCCAAGCTGGTCAGGGCAGAGCGAGCCAATTTTTCGAAGTCTTGGTGCCTCGCGGAAACTCCTATGTTGTGAAACCTGTTGTCTGTTCCGAGCGGGCTCGAGCTGTTCAGCTGATGACAGCTGTTGCAGCGAGCCTTGCCATTGAAGAGCATCCAGCCACCCTTGGCCGCAGGACTGATCGCTTTCGGATCACCGGACAGAAAGCGGTCGAAGGGCGCATTCAAGAAGACCAACGTGCGCTCGAACGCGGCGATGGCGCGCCCCATATCGTCGTAGTTCGGCGCGCGGCCGTAGGCGCTCTGGAATTGCTTCTGGTAGGTTGCATCCTTGGCGATGGCTGCCACGGCGGCTGCACCATTCGGCTGCCCCATCTCGATGGGATTGACGATGGGAAGCTTGGCCTGCTCTTCCAACGTCGCGGCGCGCCCATCCCAAAACTGCGAGCTGAAGAACGCCGTGTTCAGCACGATAGGAGCGTTACGCCTGCCGACTTGATCGCCGATCCCCTCGGAGGTGTTGCGGCCGTCGCCGAAACCGCGACTGACGTCGTGGCAGGTCGCACAAGCAACGGTGCCATCCTTCGAGAGCTTCGGGTCGAAGTAGAGTCGCTTGCCCAGAGCAACCTGGGCCTGCGTGCCGGGGTTGTCTTTGGGAACGAGCTTCTCCCAGTAGGCTGGAGCGATACCGGCGGGCACCACCACCTCGGGCGTCTTGACCAGGGGTGCGAGTAGGCTCTGCTGACCTGCAAAGTCCATCGCTCCATGAGGGGCGCGTTTCGCGCTCTCTCCGTGAGCGGTCGCCAGTGCGAGCAACAGCCCACCAGCGACGGCAGCGCTCAACAGTAGCGGCGGCGTGCCCCTACCGTTGCGTCTCTGTCCGCGCGCGCAATCTTTTCCGCATGTCAAACCGCCGCGTCCGCGGACGACAACCTGCTTCATCCAGAACTCCTTCGGGCGCACCAGTCCATTCGCAGTCGTTCGTCACGCCTACGCCACTCAGCCCAGCAACGGTGGATGTGGTTGGTTACCCAGAGAGCAAGATCGCCTGCGACAACCTTCGAAACAATTCGTTAATATGAATGGGGCGATAAGATGAACCTATCGGCTCTCACGATTCAGCAGCTTCGGTACCTGGTGGCGGTGGATCAGCACCGCAATTTCCGCGAGGCGGCGGCGGCTTGCCACGTCTCGCAACCCGCGCTCAGCACCCAGCTCAAACGCCTGGAAGAGCTGCTTGAGACCACCCTCTACGACCGTTCCAAGCAACCCATCGTGCCCACGCCGCTCGGGGCGCTGGTGGTGGCGCAAGCCAAGGTCGTGCTCGAACAGGTAGACCGCCTGGGGGCGCTCGCGCGTCCGGAGCTCGAGCTCTCGGGCGTGTATCGCCTGGGGGTGATCCCGACTCTCACCGCGAGCTTCCTGCCGCTCTTCATCCCGCAGTTCAGCGTCGCCTATCCGAAGGTGGAGCTGATCATCAAAGAACTCCCAACGGACCAGCTGATCCGGGGACTGCGCGCGGGAACTCTGGACGCCGGCCTCGCCGCGACTCCGCTCGAGGTACCAGGTCTGTTCGAGCGACCCCTGTGCAACGAGCCCTTCTACGTGTTCGTCCCGCCGGGCCACGCCCTGGGCAAGCGCACAGAGCTCCACCAGTCGGACCTGGTGGGGGAGCACCTATGGCTGCTCGCTGAAGGGCATTGCTTCCGCAATCAGGTGCTGCACCTGTGCAGCGCGGACCTGGGAGACAGCAACGACGGGCGAAAGCTCCAGCTCGAGACGGGTTCATTCGAGGCACTCGTGCGTCTGGTTCAAGCCGGCCTGGGGGTCACGATCCTCCCGGAGCTCACTACTCGTCAGCTCAGCGACGCGCAGCGCCAGCAGCAGGTCAGGCCCTTCGTTGCCCCGGTACCGGTACGCCAGGTCGGGCTCCTCTACGCGCGCGAACATATCCACAAAGAAATAACTGACGCCATCGCGCGGGCGTTGCTGAGCGGCATACCGGCTGAGCTACGAGAGCCGAACAGCGACCAAGCGGAGCCCCTCCCCCCCAAGAACGGCGTCGCGGCGGCAACAGGTGGATCCGCCGAGGACGCGAACGGGGTAGCCGTCAGGCGCGGCCGCCGGGCTACAGCGTCCAAACAAAAGAGCCGCCGCGGTTCCCGCGCTGGCTGACTCGCGTATACAACATACGCACCCGTATGTTTCGAACTAGCTGCATATCCATATGCATTCGTGAGGCTTGCGAGGCTTGCTCACGTTGCAGTGCTGAGTCAGCTCGGCGAGGAGTAGGTGAAGCGAGGGATCGGCAGGCGTTCAGCGTGGTCATCCGTTTTCAACGCTGGTACCTCTGAAGCTAGCCGTGATTAACAAGTCGCAGGGTTGGTCCATTTTCGATCCATCTGGCGAGCTACTCGTTCTGCCCAGTCACCGAGCGAAGCAAGCTCCGGATGGTTACGAGCAGTTCCCGGCAGGACTTCCGTGGGAGTGGTACCTGGGAGGGAACCTGCCTCCCAGAACCTTGGTGGAGCTGTATCACGCCACCTCCAAGCACTGCACGAACCGGGCTCCCGACGAGTATCAGCTTCGGGAGATGCTGGATCGCGTAGAAGGCGACCTGCGAGATGGTCGCCTAGTCGTTTTCCGGCGGAAACCAAAGCCGGCCAAGGGGAGCGGAAGCGGCGGCGCTGGCATGCAGCCGATCGGCGCGCAAACGCAGGAGCAGCAGCCCCCCCCAAAGCGCGAGGGCGTCACGCCGGAGACCCACCCCTGCGACTTCGAGACCATCGCGCTCAAGTGCAGCCACTGTCCTGATTCCGAGGGGAAGCGCAAGCTCAGCCAGATCGACTTCAAGAAGCAGGGCGCCGTCACCACGAACACCTTCAAGCAGCCGCCCTCGGGCTCTAAGCGCAAGTTCATCGATCGCTTGCAGGTCGTGGCAAACCACGAAGACAAGGGCGCGGACGAGATCACGATCGAGCTGGCGGGCGGCCCTGGTTACACCTGCGGCCACGCCCACCCCCACATCGACATCCTCGATCAGGCCACGGGCAAGTGGGAGCACCACCAGGGGGAGACGAACGTCACCTTCAAGGCGAAGTGCAAGAAGTTGCCCCCGCCGCCGTCGGCCTACCAGAACCCACTGTCGCTGATCCGCTACTACTTCTTCCCGCAGCAGGTGCTAAACAATTACCGCGTGGATATTGAATCCTGCGGTCTCAAGGACGACATGAGCCGCGGCTTCGGCCGGCTCACGCAGACCATCGACGTCTTCCCGTCAGACACCTACAAGATTTCGCTCAGCATCCCTTCGCTGAAGAAGCTCTCCTACACGAAGTCCAAGGCCCAGCTCCTGGGCGACAAGAAGGGCACGACGCTCTCCTCCACGGAGACGGAGAACTCCAGTCCGCTGCTGCGCAAGAGCGAGACCACCTCCAGCTCGGAGTCTTCCTCGGGCGACAAGATCGAGACCGAGAAGACCTACGCCGTCAAGGAGGGCAGAGACGGGCTCCAGGAGACGGTCAAGGAGAGCCTCGACAAGGACAACAACTACTCGTCCTCCACCGAGCTGAAGAAGGTCGATCCTGTCGATCACCCAGTCCGGGACATGGCGGCCTCGTTCACCTTCGAGCGCAACGGCAAGGACGTCAAAGGCAGCGAGACGATTGGGCAGTTCATCAACGCGCTGGTGAACATCCAGAACGAGATCCAGTCGGTGATGAACTTCATCAACGACTTCCAACCCCAAGTCGGCTGGAAATTCATCTTCGAGCTCGAGCTGTTCAAGGGCGATCTGTCCTACGAGTGGGGTTTCAAGGAGTGGGAAGACCAGTCGGTCTACAAGTGGTGGAAGTTCGAGATCGGCATGACGCTGTTCGCGGTGAAGCTCGAGGTGAGCTTCGGCGCGAGCTTCAAGGTGGCCGGCGTGGGCATCACCGCGGTGATCTTCGGCAACGTTTCCGTGGACTGTCGGATCAGTGCGAGCAAGGAAGCGTCTCCCGACAAGCCGGAGCCCTGGCAGTCGAAGCTCGCCGCGGAGCCCAAGGGTGAGCTCGGCATCCGCTCGGCGCTCGGCGCCGATTGGGTCAAGGCAGAAGGCAAGCTGACCTGCGGCTTCCCGTTCGAGGCGGTGTGCGTCGCGAGCAACGACGAGCCCTTCCACATCGACTGGAAGCTCGAGTTCACCGGTGTGAAGGCCGTGGTGACCGGGCACGTGAAGTTCGTCGGTTCCATCTCCAAGGAGTGGACGGTGATGCAGCCGAAGAAGAACTGGAAGACAGGCAAGTTCCCCGGTGGCGAAGACAACAAGAAGCCGCTCAAGGGCAAGACCGGCAACATCGCCGCGTGAGCGTGATAGCGTCCGCGTGGGCACTACATGGCAACACCCGTCTTCTATCTGAACGTCAACATCATCGGCTACGACGCGGAGATCGTTCTCAACGGTGCTCCCATCGTGCAGGCGAGCCAGGCGTACGCTTGCATTTGTTACCCGACGATCAGTGAGTGGGTGATCAACGGTAGCAACACGCTGACCGTCGTCATCTACGCGGGGCGGGAGCTACCGACCCCAGAAGGCGAAGCCCAAACCGCGATCGTCGTTCCGGCGGAGGCAGGCAACGACACCGACGAGGCCCCTCGCCTGCGTGTCGCCTTGTGCCGCGGGGAAATGGGCGAGGTGCCAGAGGACGGCGCCGAAGAAGAGCTGATTGTTCTGGAGTGGCAGCCTCCCCCAGAAGACCCGAACAACCCGCTGGTGCTGCCCGTCAGCGTGAGCGAAAAGGGCGATGTGGCCCAGCCCTGGGGGGAGTGGTCCTGGCAACGCGCCGAACCGTTTGCGCCCACGCAAGAGACGGCGATTGAGCTGACGCAGTTCATCCAGAGCCTGCACGCTCCGCTCAGCCAAAAGAACCTGCTGCCGCTGATGGACGCTAGCAAGCCGAAGTTCGATGAAGTCGCGCCTTGCTACGACATGACTCCGGCAGACGCGACCTCACGGCTCACCACCGCGTTCAAAGAGATCAGCGCTCCAGCGCAGTGGAAGCTAGCTGCCTTCGACCCGACTCAGCTCCAGCTTCGCCCGTGCTGCGACAACAAAGTGGTCGAGCCACGCACTGCTACGGGTGAGCCCGTGCTGCGTCAGGCTGCACCCATCGATGGCCAATCGTGGGGCCTGCAGCTCTTCATCGCCCGCGTCGACGGCAAGCTCGCTGTTGTGCGTTAGCCCGCATCAGCTCAGCAGCTCAGTGACACTGCCACTCGCAGCGCTCGGCAAACGAGTAGCAGATCCCAGCGTCGCCGAAGTTGGCGCCCGGTGCGAGTCGCTCGTCGTACTGAGCGATGAACTCCGGATCGAGCCCAGTCGGGCCCGTTTGAAGCCAAATCGGCCCGCCCAGCAAAAAGCCAGGCTTCGTGTAGAGCAGTTGACGCCCGTATGCGGCGCGCCCCGGCGGGTCGCGGTCGAACACCACCGCCGGCACCTCCAGACGCAGCAGCTCGAGCTCCGTTCCGCCTTCGGCCGTCACCTCGGCAACCTCTGCATCCGTGCGCGGGATCAGCTTCTGAGCACGCTCTGGGTCCTCCGAGTAGCCTTGGATCCACACGGATAACGTTCGAGCATCAGGGTAGCGCGCCGCTAGCTCGGGTGCGCTGCGCAGGTCGACGGTGAAAGCGTGCACCATCTTGCGACCGCGATGACGGGGGATGTCCTCGCCAGTGAATCCGGCGGGCAAGCCGCCGACGCGACCGAGGCCCTTTCCAGGGGAACCAGCTGACAACGCGTAGACAACCGTCCCGCTACCGAACTCCTTCACCAATCCGTCCAGCTCTGCCTTCAGGTCCAGGGTGTTCTTGCCCACCGTCTGCTCGAGCTCGGCAAAAGCGTCTTCATGGATTGCGTCAGCGATGCGCTCCATGAACGACTCGCTCAAGGTCTCACCGCTTAGCGCCTCGGAGAGCACCGGACCGAACTCTGGTCCCAGCACTTCCAGAGATCCCGAACCGAGATGGCTCCACATATCCTCGTTCTCGCGCCCGCCAGCGACCAAGCGCGCGAAGCGCCTGAGGGCTACGGCTGACATGCCCTCTCGCGCATAGGTGAGTTCTTTGTAAGGGTCATCCAGCTGGCTTGCCGTACGAAATATCACGCGCTCGGCTCGCCCAACCGGCAGCGCACCGATGGCCTCTTGCATGGCGACCTCGCTGTCGTAGTCGACCGGGTCCCCCAGACTGAGCAGCTCGTCCACTTCCTCGGGGATCTTCGCGTCGCCCTCCCAGCGGCGCACAGCCGTGGCCACCACCAAACGCAGCCCGAGGGCGCAGCGCTCGTCCGTTTGCTCCTTCGCCATGCTGACCAGCAGCGGCACCAGTTTGCTCGCACCATCTCCGCCAAGCCAGCTCACGTCGCTGACAAAGCCACGCACGTCGAGTTCATCCGGGTTGTGCTCGTAGGGCCGAGGCGTACCGATCAACTTCCGGCGTAAGGCATCACTGAACGGCACGCCGGCGAACACCAGGCGACGTAGGAAGACGCCAACATCGTGTGCCTCGAACTCCTCGTCGGTCGGCTCGACACCGAGTTCACCTATGGTGAGGGCGTTGGGGTAGCGCGAAAGCCAGTGCTCCGCCCACGCGTCGAGTCGTGCCGTCCCGAGCTGACCAAAGCCTGGGTCGGCGTTCACGTCTCGAGGATGCAGCTGGTACTCGGCTTTCGCGGGGATATCCTTCGGCTTCTTTGCCTTGCGGATACCGGCGACGCGCATCATCGCCGCAGTCTGCTCGCCTAGCTTCTCGGCAACCTCGAAGAAGCGAGCCGTGGGCTCATTGCGCGCTTGCAAGATTGCAGGGTTGAAGATGCTCAGGGCGCGCCCCACCTCCTCCAGCGTCTCGCCCTTGAGCGCCGGTGACGCCACCTCGGCAGGCAGGCGATCCGGGTTCGGGAATCCACGGATCCAGTGAGGCCCTCCAATGCGTTCCAACGCTGCAAGCAGGCGCTCCGGGGCGACCGGCACGGGAGTGTCGTCCTCATCCAGCCAAGCGACCCGCTCACTACCGTACGGCAACACCTCGGCGACCATCGACACGGCCTGGGCACCTTGCTCCGGGTTCAGGCGCTCTCCGCCAAGCGAGCGTACGAGGGCTGCGGCTCGCGCCAACGTCGGCGGCAGCGCCAGCTCGGCGAGAGTGCTAGATGCCTCACGTGCTACCCGCAGCAGCACCGGGAAGTAGCCAAAGATCACCGGAGTGTCCTCGGGCTGAGTCACTACCCAGGGCTCTTCGAACTGACTCAGGACTTGCGCAACCTGCTCCACCGAAACGCGCAACAAGGCCTTGGTCGATCCGCGAACATGCAGCCGACAGGCGGGAACGAAGAGGCCGTGCTCGATCAGATGCGCCAACAGGCGGATCACATCGTAATCGGAGTAGCTGACCTTCTCTGCCGCGGCTCGCCAAGCCTCTGGAGTTGTTGCCTCGAGGAATCGAGTGGCGGCGTTGCTCTGCGCCCGCGCGCCCATGGACTTACCCCCAGATAGGCTGAAGTCCGGAGGTGCTGCCTTGCTCGCAGCTGACTTGCTCGCGGCTGGCTTGCTCGCAACTGGCTTGGTTTTGGCCTGCTTGGCCGTCGCCTGTTTTGCGGTCGCTGACTTGCTAGCGGGTTTGCTGGCTGTCTTCGCCGGTGCCTTGGTTGGCGCCTTTGGTTTCGCAGCCTTGGGCTTTGCTGCCCCTGTTGAGGCGGCCGCTTGCGCCACTTCCGAGTAGCCCTTCCCGACCTTCTCCCGAATCAGCTTCTCGGCAGCTTCGTTCGCTTGAGCCGCGCTGCCGAACTCTTTCTTCTGGCTGCGACCATCGGTTCCAATCCGGCCATAGGTGACCGTGAACGCGGCTCCCTCGAGGTGGATCTGCCAGAACTTGCTCGCACTCCCCTCAGCCAGCTCGAAGCGACGCATGCGACGGCGAGTGTCTCACCTCCGTTTGGAGTCAGCCAGAGCTAGGCACCGGGTCCGTTCACCGGTTGAGCTGACTGGTAAGTTCGGGTTTGGGGGGGTGATGCGCTCCGGGTGCTGCTCGTCTTCCTCAATTCCGAACCGCAGCGCTAGCGACTTCAGCTTGCGATGGACAACGCAAGCGCTTCACGCTGATTGGGCGCCGCAGTCAGTTCAAGCACCGCATCGGCAAACTCTGCGCGTGCGGTGCGCAGTCGCGAATACACGGTATTGGTTGGCGCTTCCACCAGGCGGGCGATCTCTGTGGCGGACAATCCCTCGAGGTCGTGCAGGGTGAACACCAAGCTGCGTTCGGCAGGCATGCGCCCGAGCACTTGCTCTGCGATGCAGCGGGCTTGCACTAGCAGCGCCTGGCGCTCCGGCGATGACGCCTCCGGGGCCACGGGCTCAGCGCAGTCGCCAAGTTCGTCCCGTCGCTTGCGGCGTTGGTTCGCAGCGACTCGCACCGCGAAGCCAAACAGCCAAGGCTTCAGTGGGCGGGTCGCGTCGAAGGTGTCGCGCTTCTTGTGAACGGCGATCAACGCCTCCTGCACCGCGTCCTCCAAGTCCGACGGCGCCACGCCCAGGCGACGCAAGGTCTTCTTCAGGTAGCTGGCGGCCTCGCTGATCCAGGTCGCCGATAGAGGTTCCGCAGCGTGACGCGACGGGCGCTCAGTCTTTTTCCACATGACAACATCTCCTCAACGGCGCGCCTCACCCAAAAACCAAGCGCTGGCGTTGTGAGTCGATGTACCGACGCCGCACCGATTAACTCCCATCAAAGCGGATCAAACCTGAGACGGATCGGCCATGTCGACAGTTTGTCTTTCATATCAGCCACTTACCCAGCAGCGTAAAAGCTCGCAGCGCGCATGACGGAAAGCCTGGGCTAGCGACAAACCCATCTCGAACCCGGCGTCCTCGGACGCATTCACTCCGTCCTCGTAGCAGGACACGACGCCGCGACGCGGCCCCTCAAGGAACGACTCATGCGCAAGCTCATCCCCATTCTCGCACTGCTCTCCCTGGCCGCCTGTGACAAGGGCAAGGCCGACGACTCAGCCACCAGTGGCTCGGTGAAGGCGAACACGGCCGCCGCGCCCGCCGCGGACAGTGACAGCAAGGAAGTGAACCTCGACCCACTCCCGCTGAAGGCCATGGTGCCGAAGAGCAGCATGGGCGCGATGGACATGTCGGTCGCCGACAACCAGAGCGTCACCCTCGACGTCGGTGGCGGTGCTTCGCTCAACATCCAACCGGCAAAAGAAGACTTCGCAGCAACCAAGAAGGGCTACGAAGGCGACACCATCCTCTTCCCGTTCAAGAAGTGGGTGAAGGACGAAGCGAATCTCGCCATCTTGGAGTTCGAGAACGACGGCAAGAAGGGCTACATCGGCTTTCAACGCATCGAGGTCGGTGGCAAGGCCTACTACTGCAAGACCACCGGCATGAACGGTCAGCCGAGCGCCGACGACGCCGAGAAGCACCTGAAGCACTGCGCCGACATCAAGGCGAAGTGAGCGCACAAGCGTTCAGGTCCCGTATTTTCCCCAAGGCAATTCGCGCCCAGGAGGCGCGAACAAGCAACAATCAATTGCCCACGCTTTGCCCGCTCGGTTGCGCTACGCGTGCCGAAGGTGAGCCATGTGGTAGCCGAGACGCTGACCTGGCGGGCAAGGCTGGACCCTAGTCCGGGTCTCTCGCGCAACAACGCCTCAGTGTGCGCGCGAATTTTCGGAGTTTGAGCAGAGGTGCCACGTTCCTCGGAACGCTGGTCTGCCAGAAAGCCGAAGAAACGATCGGGTAACGCTGAAGGATCCGGGCTGTTCGGGGAATTAAGCCAGAGCTGGAACGCACATTGCTTTTCCTCAGCGCTTTCTGGCCCCGAAACAGCATGTTGAGAACGCAACCCTTCGCCCGCAGCTTGGTCTCTTGTTTGAGCGGGGCGCTCGCGCTCGCCGCGCTGAGCTCAACCGCCGTCGCACAGACTTCCTCGTCCCCATCCACTACGGAACGTGCGACTTCCCGCGACCCGGTGGATGCGCACTTTCACGTCGACCCCATCACCGACGGCGCGATCTTGAGCGTCGGCGTGGGCTTCAGTGGCTTGCTCGAGTGGATCATCGGCACCGGTGAGCTGCGACCGCAACAGCCTGGCGAAACTGACCGGCTGCTACCCATCGACCGCGGAGTAGTGGAGCTCGAGCCAAGTACCACAGCCACCATCGTCTCGAACGTGGGTGCCTTGGGAACGGTGGCGTACGCAGTCGGAACCACACTCGAGAGCGGCCTGAGAGGCGGCGTCACCCGCGCGTTGGTTGACGGGATGATCTACGCGGAAACGGCTGCGCTCACCCTCGCGGTGACCGACCTCGCGAAGATCTCCGTACGGCGTCCCCGCCCCAGCGCCTACCGAGCGCGCGATGAACGAGTCGCTCAAGGTCTCTCGCCGGACCTCTCGGGCACCGATAACGCACTGTCGTTCTTTTCAGGCCACGCGGCGATCACCGCCGCGCTATCGACGACCGCTACGTATTTGGCCTTCGCAAGGGAGAAGTCCCCGCTCCGAGGGTACCTGACGCTCACGGGAGGTGTCATCGTCACGGGCCTCGTCAGCTGGGGCCGCGTCTACGGCGGCAAACATTTCCCCACGGATGTAATTGCCGGCACCATGGCGGGCATGGGTGTTGGTCTCTTGGTGCCCCACCTGCACCGGCAGGACGACGAGTCGACGCCGCTCTGGGTCGCCTTCGCGCCTGTCGGTGGAGGCTCTGGCGTCAGCGCCGGTGGTACCTTCTAAAAGTACCCCAGGCCCTGCACCCCGAGGCTAGTGTCGGTCACCAGCGGCAACACACCGCCGCGCGCCAGACCATCCCCGCTCTCGACGCTGAGGGGATGCGAGTAATGCAGCAGGTTCGGTAATCCGTATCCAATGCCAGCGCCGAGCAACGCACCCACGATGTTGTCGGATAGGTAGTGGCGATCCGTCGACAAGCGAAGGAAGGAGCTCGCCGTCGCCAATCCAAGCCCGAGTACGCAGGTCGCGTCGTCTGCGAGCTCCGAGCCATACCAGTCGAACGCGCCGTGGTGCGCACACACCAAGCTCGCCGCCGCAAATGCAGCCGCGGTGTGTCCTCCGGGAAACCCCGAGTTCTCCGCGACGGGACACACTTCGATGTAGTCCGGATCCTTCCTGCATTCCTCGACGCTCGGCCGTCGACGCCCAATGAAGCGGTGACCCGCGCGGGCGAACAAACCAGTCAACGTCATGGCCTGGATGTTGATGAAGCTCACCTGCCAGGCCGCGTCGAAGTTCCAGCTGTCGCCGAGCACCGGCGTGAGGACGCCGTCGAGCACGACCTGAACCTGCGTCAGCAACGTCGTGGCGTCGCTCCAGTCCGCGGCGCGTTGACGCCCGGCGCGGCTCTTCAAGCGGAACGCGTCGCGCGCGCTGTCGTCGAACAGAATACCACCGGTCCAGCCGGGCTCATCCTTCACCGGCACGCCGAACTCCACGGCGGCATACAGACCGGCAACCAGAGCAGTCCCCGAATACTCCCACACGTCGGCGCGGCGGTAGCGCCACTCGAGACGGTGCTCGTGCTCAGGCTCTTGAAAGGGCTCTGGGTCCGCGCCTGCTGCCTCAGCCGCAGCTGGGCAGAGCAACGCCATCAAGAGCACCTGGCTCCCTAGACGCCATGTGCAACAACGCCTCATCTTTCAGCTGCCAGCTGCCTTGTGCACCGGATCCACGCGGTAGTTGAGCTCCACCCGATGCTTCACCACGGTGTCATAGGCCGCTTGGAAGCTACGCGCAAGGATCTGCCGATCGACTGGTTCCGGGAGGATACGCAAGGCAGAGATGAGTGCGACCATCATCTCCCGGGCTGAGGCAAAACGCATCGTGGGATCGACCTCGAGCGCTCGGTGCACGATCTGTGTGATGGCAAGGGGCAGCTCCGGCCGCTCCATGCTGAGCATCGGCACCCGCGCATCCCTGAGCAGCTCAACCACCTCGACGTCGGTCGGTGCGTCGAACAGACGCTTACCGCTCAGCACTTCCCACATCACGATCCCGAGCCCGAACACGTCGCTCTGGGCGCTGGGGTCCACGCCGCGCACCATCTCCGGCGCCAGGTAGCTGAGCTTGCCCTTGACGATATCCGGCTGAGTCATGCGCGCTCGATCCATCGCTCGCGCCATGCCGAAATCAGCCAGCTTCACCACGCCTGAGAGATCGAGCAGCACGTTATCCGGAGTCAAATCCCGGTGATAGATCGCCGCCGACTCCCCACTGTCGTCCGTCCGGGTGTGCGCGGCGTCCAGCGCCTCGA
This sequence comes from Polyangiaceae bacterium, assembly GCA_020633205.1. Classification (NCBI taxonomy): domain Bacteria; kingdom Pseudomonadati; phylum Myxococcota; order Polyangiales; family Polyangiaceae; species Polyangiaceae bacterium. Next base: position 143,406 of record JACKEB010000014.1, on the reverse strand, counting down.
GCACCTCGATGGCAATCGCCGCCACGATCTGCCACGGCGGCGGTCGCTTCGCGGCGAGGAAGGCTTTGTTCCACTCGCCCAGGTGCAAGCCGTTCACCAGCTCGGTGACGAGAAACAGATCACCATCCTCGTCCTCGCCAAAGTCGTGGACTTGGACGATGGTTGGGTGACGCAAGCCAGCGCCGACCCGCGCCTCCTCCACGAACAGCTGGCGTACCTCGTAGTGCCCGCGAAAGCCCGGGTGCACGCGCTTGATCGCCACGGGCATCGCGAAGCCTGCGCTGCCGTGATTCAAGCCTCGCCACACGACGGCCATGCCGCCTTCGCCCATCTTCGTGACGAGCTCGTATTTGCCGGCAAGGCGTTTTCCAGGGCGATCTTCGGACATACGGAAGTGCGCTAGCGAGGGCGCAACGTGCTCTAGCGGCGCTTCCGTATTCTAGACCGCTCCCTGGGCGCGGCGCGAACAATCACCAACCAGCGGGTCTGCTCAGCCGCCGTCTCCCAGGCCCGCGTCGCCCGTCCCGGAGTCGGAACCGGCGTCCTCACCGCCGTCTCCGCCGTCGCCAGCGTCCCAGTCCATCGGCACCCAGTCCCCGCGCCCTTGAGGCGTGAAGATGCGGCCCGGGGCGTCTCCGATGGGATCCGGCCAGCTGTGACAAGCGTTGCAAGAGCCCGCAGGAGCCTCCAGCGGCATGTCGATGGTCTCACCGTCGTACTCGATGGAGACGGTGTAGGGCGGCTCCAGGTCGTCATCGAAGAAGAAGTTACCGACCGAGTTCGTCTTGGCGCTGGCGCTCACGCCATTGGTGTCGGTGATGTGCACGATCACGTCTCGCACGCCCTCATCGGCGTTCGCCGACTTGCTGCCGTAGATCGTCCCACCGGCTGACCACGTCGGAGCCGGATCGCCGAAACCCGGCTGATGACAAGCAAGGCAGTTCTCGCCTGGGCGCATGGTCGGCCCGGTCGGGTAACCCACGCCCGCGTCTTCGCTCGAACACGCGGCACCAAAGGCGCCAATCGCGAGCAGGCTCACAAAGCCAAGCCACGCCATGCGCTGGACTCTCCGCGCAGACTCTTCGGGTGATTTGGGTTTGGGGGGGAGGGGCGCCGGAGCAGGCTCTGGGCGAATCTTGAGGCTCGACTTCATCAGGTTTCCGTACGCAAACGGTTCACGTTGGCTACATGCGATCTGCAAAAGTTCGGTGCATGTGCCGGCAGGACTCGGCTAGCCGGCGAGCACCTTCTCCACGCTCGGCGCTGCATGCTCCGCGGAGATCTCCTCCAAGGCGACAATCCAGCCGCGGCTGAACCAGCCGCGCAGCACCCCGAAGGCGCGCCCCACGGGATCCTCAGCGTCTTGAAAGCCGTCGCAGACGGCGGCGAGGGATGCACCAGCGCGTGCGCTCTCGAGCGCGCGCGCCTCGTCAGCCTCCAAGGTAACGTGATGCGAGAACAGGTTCTTGCGCCAAATCGCTACCTTACGGATACATTGCTCACGCTCGCTGGGTACCACTTCGGAGTCGAACGCCAGGGCAGACTCGCTCGGCAACTTGGAGCCATCTTCCTTGAGCTGGTCCCAAGCATCCAACGCGAGCTGAGTCACTTCGACCACTTGCAAGCACGGCGCCCAGGCCAGCCTGGAGTCGCCAAAGCGCGTTGGATCGATCGCGCTGGTGTCCAGCGCCTCGTGATCCGCCGCGAGGAAGGCGAAGAGGTGTGCCCACTCCAAGCTCGCAAGGTCCGCGTGAGCAGCCTTCAGGATGCTGCGACCGTTCTCCGTACGCGGCTCTGAGCTGGCGCTTATTTCCTCGAGGATCTTCTGTGGCAGGCAGCGCCCCAAGTACTCGAGGGCAAAGTGCTCCGAGGGGTACGCGCTGATGTAACGCGTGATGAGCTTGGTGAAGTGCTCCGTCCCCAGCGCGCGGGCCAGCCGCGGAAAGCTGTCAAACAGCGCATCCACCTGACGGAACCAGTACATGTTCCGATACACCGCCATGCGATCGCGCCCGCTCATCGCGCCGCGATCCAAGAACTCTTGGTCGACTTCGGGCGGCGCCGGGTCGTAGCGGACAGAGCGCCAGAACAGCTGCTGCAGAGTCGCTGTCTTGGAGTCGCTGGCGGCAAGTGTGGGGGCTATGCGCTGGACCTCCCCCCCGAACTCGGAAGGGCTGACGGAAGCTTCGACGGCGCTGGCGATGAAGTGAGGCAGCTCCTCTGCCTCGATGCGTGCGGCGGTCGCGCTCTCTTCGAGCAGGCGCGGCAACTCCGGGACGTTTTCGTCCCACTCGATGATGCAGGGCACCGCACCGAAGCGCCGCACCACTTGGCGGTAGAGCTGCCAGACGCCGTCGGGCACCTGAGAGCCGTGATTATCCAGCAGGAAATCGCCCTTGTCTAGGTGACCCGCCAGGTGCAGCTGGCGAACACATCCTTGAGGAATCCCCTGAATGTACTCTTCTGCGGAGAAGCCGTGATTGAACGCGCTGACGAAGACGTTGTTCACGTCGAGCAAGAGCGCGCACCCGCTCTCGCGCACCAGCGCCGCCAAGAACTCCCACTCCGTGAGTGTGCTCTCGGCGTACTCCACATAGCTCGACACGTTCTCCAGCAGGATCTGCTGGCCCAGGATGTCCTGCGCCTCACGGATCCTCGCGGCAACGTGGCTCAAGGATTCTTCAGTAAACGGCAGCGGCCACAGGTCGTGGCCATAGTGCTTGCCGACGCGACCAAAGCACAGGTGGTCGCTCACCCAGCTCGCCTCGAGCTCGGAAGCCAAGGTGCGCAAGCGCTGCAAAAACTCGCGGTCGAGCGGCGCCGCCCCTCCCACCGACAAGGAGACCCCGTGGAACGCGATGGGCGAGTCCTGACGCACGCGCTCGATGACCTTGCGCGGCCGTCCCCCACGATCGATGAAGTTCTCAGTGATGGCCTCGATCAGCCCGAGGGGCATCCCGCTCTGCAGCACTTCAGGGTAGTGCTTGGTGCGGAGTCCGACGCCGTGCTGGGGTGTTCGAGATTGAGCCATTACTGTATGGAAACTAAGTTGAGCGGCCCGGTCGGGGGATGACCAGAGCCGCTCGCCAGGAGGACCTAGTTAGCTATGACTCAGATGACGGTGCCGCCAGCAGCGGTGCAGTCACCCTCGGTGGGGACCTCTAGGAAACCTTGGCCAGCGCACTCGTTCATGCCGGCACAGGCGTGATCCGCACCTTCGCAAGAGCTCTGCCCCTTGCACTCGTTGATGCCTTGGCACTTCACGTTTGCGGTCGTTTCCGTACGAGGAGTTCCGCCGAGTTCAGCGCACTTCTCAGGGGTGACGCTGATGTAGCCCTGGCCCTTGCACTCGTTCAGACCCTGGCATGAGCTCTTGCCATCAGCGCTCGCGCACTCCGACTGACCCGCACAGTCGTTGGCGCCGTCGCACTTGATGGTGGCAGCACTGCTGCTGCCGGGGCTTTCGTCGTCCGAGTTGCTGCAGCCAGCGGCAAGCAAGAGGGCGGCGACGCTGGTGGCGATGGTGACAGTCTTTGCATTCATGAATTCAAACCTCCTCGAGCACCGCGAGCGGTGCCCCCGCGCCTCGGCGCGTTTCAACGACGCGTCGGCGAGACGCATGATCCAAGTCGCGCCAGAGGCGCGAACGACATTCCAACCCGAGCCAGAGCAGCACTGGCCGCTCCGGGTTCATGGATGCGTCGATACGGAGGCGCCCCGAGCCTGGTTACACCGACGGCTTCACTTTTTTCCGCTGCCCCACTTGCGAGGGCACACGCAGCGATTTTCCGCGGATTTTTTGGGGGGTGAGGATCACCCCACGAAGGCACGGGCGTTGCGGAACAGGCGCAGCCACGGGCTCACGTCAGCGTCCCACTCCCGTGGCCGCCAAGAGAGCTGCACCCCACGGAAGACGCGCTCCGGGTGCGGCATCATCAGCGTCACACGGCCGTCACGACTGCAGAGCCCCGTGATTGCGCGGGGTGATCCGTTGGGGTTCTGAGGATACAGCGACGCCTGATCACCGCTCGGGGTACAGAAGCGCAGGCCGACGAGGCCCGAGCTATCTAGCGCCTCCAAAGCGCCCGCGTCCGTCACTTCGACGCGCCCTTCGCCGTGCGCGACCGCGATCGGGATGCGGCTCCCAGCCATGCCCTTGAGCAAGACGGACGGCGACTCTTCCACCCGTACCAAGCTCAAGCGCGCCTCGAACTGCTCGCCCAGGTTCTTCACGAAGCGCGGGAAGTGCGCCGCTCCCGGGATGATGCCCCGCAGGTTGCTCAACATCTGGCACCCGTTACACACACCCAGGGTGAAGGTGTCTTCACGCTGAAAGAAGCGCGTGAAGCCTTCGCGTGCGCCGGCGTTGAACAGGATGCTCTTCGCCCACCCCTCGCCAGCGCCGAGCACATCGCCGTAAGAGAAGCCGCCGCACACCGCGAGGCCGCGGAATTGATCGAAGTCGACCTTGCCGGCGAGCACATCGCTCATATGCACATCTACCGCGCGGAAACCCGCTCGCACGAAGGCGGCGGCCATCTCCACCTGGCCGTTCACGCCTTGCTCCCGCAGGATGGCCACGCTCGGGCGCTCACTGGCAGAAGACACCGCGCGCGCGACGTCTTCTAGCGGGTCGAAGCTGAGCTGCGCGCTGAACGGCGCCGGGGCCTCCGCGCTCACCAGCTCGAGCTCCGACTTCACCACGTCGGCGTTGTCCCGCAGCTGTTGCATGCGACTGCTGGTCTCCGACCAGATGCGCCGTAGCTCATGGCGAGGCGCGCTGAACAGCACTTGCCCGTCGAGCTTGAAGCTCAGCTTGCTGTCCGCGGTGGGCTGCCCCAAGGCGTGACACACGTTGCCGAGGCCGTGGCGCTCGAAGACTTCGTCCACGGCCAGCGCGTCGCTCTTCTTGATCTGCAGCACCGCGCCGAGCTCTTCGTTGAACAGCGCGCGCAAGGCTCGCTGCTCCGCATCGCCGTCGTTGAGCTTCGCCGTCGCTGCCTCGAGAGAGACATCGACACCACAGCCTGCTGCGAACGCCATCTCGCACAGCGTGACGAACAAGCCGCCGTCACTGCGGTCGTGGTAGGCCAAGAGCAGGCCCTGGGAGTTGAGCTCCTGAATTGCCGCAAAGAAATGCTTGAGCTTCGCCGCGTCATCCACGTCCGGCGCGCCGCTCCCAACGTGACCGTACACCTGGCACAGGGCGGAGCCGCCCAGGCGACACGCGCCACCTCCCAGGTCGACGAGCAGGAGCGCCGTTTCGCCCTGATCGAGTCGCAGCTCCGGCGTCAGCTGCTTGCGCACATCGCTCACCGGCGCAAACGCCGACACGATGAGGGACAGCGGCGACGTCACGCTCTTTTGGCTCTGTTCGCCCGTCTCCCCATCAACCTCGCTCCACAGCGTGCGCATGCTCATGGAGTCTTTGCCTACGGGAATGGTCAAGCCGAGGGCGGGACACAGCTCGAGCCCCACGGCTTGCACGGCGTCGTAGAGCGCGGTGTCTTCACCGGGGTGCCCGGCCGCGCACATCCAGTTGGCGCTGAGCTTCACGCGCCCGAGCGACTCCACCGGCGCCGCCGCCAAGTTCGTGAGCGCCTCACCCACCGCCATGCGCGCGCTAGCTTTGGCGTCCAGGAGCGCAACCGGCGTGCGCTCCCCCATGCTCATGGCTTCACCGGCAAAGCCCGTGTAGTCGAGCAACGTGAGCGCGCAGTCCGCAACGGGCACTTGATACGGGCCAACCATCTGATCGCGGGCGATCAGCCCGGTCACCGTGCGATCCCCGATGCTGATGAGGTATGTCTTGTCCGCCACGCTGGGCAGCGCCAGCACGCGGCGCGCAGCCTCCCCGAGCTTGACGGCTCCGAGCTCAAAGTTAGTTCCGCGCGGTTTCGGTCGCTGAACATCACGAGTCATCTTCGGCGGCTTGCCGAAAAGCACCTCGAGGGGCAAGTCGATGGGGCGGTTGTCGAAGCGCTCATCGCTGAGCAGGAGCCGCTCCTCGCGCGTCGCGACACCAACGATGGCGTAGGGGCAGCGCTCACGCTTGGCGATGCGCTCGAACTCCTCCAGGCGTGCCTGGTCCAGCGCCAGCACGTAGCGCTCCTGCGCCTCGTTGCACCAAATCTCCAAGGGGGAGAGCCCGGGCTCGGCGTTCGGGACTTTACGCAGCTCGAAGTCTGCTCCGCGGTCGCTGTCGTGCACCAGCTCCGGCAGCGCGTTGGAGAGGCCACCCGCGCCGACGTCGTGGATGCTGAGGATTGGGTTCGCGTCGCCGAGCGCCCAGCAGCGATCGATCACCTCTTGGCAGCGACGCTGCATCTCGGGGTTGTCGCGCTGTACGGAGGCGAAGTCCAAGTCGGCGTGGCTACTTCCGGAGGCCATGCTGCTGGCCGCGCCACCGCCGAGGCCGATCAGCATGGCCGGTCCTCCGAGCACCACGATCGGCGCGCCTTCGGGGATCTTCTCTTTCAGCACATGCGCCGGACGCACGTTACCGAGGCCGCCCGCCAGCATGATCGGCTTGTGGTAGCCGCGCACCTCGCTGTGGCCGCTTACGTGGGGAAACGCGACCTCGAGGCTGCGCATGTAGCCGAGGATGTTCGGGCGGCCGAACTCATTGTTGAATCCAGCACCGCCCAGCGGGCCTTCCAGCATGATGTCGAGGGCGCCGACGATGCGCTCTGGCTTGCCTACGCCGCTCGCCTCCCACGGCTGCTCGAAACCGGGGATGCGCAGGTTCGACACGGAGAAACCGGTCAGTCCCGCTTTGGGCTTTGCGCCTCTGCCCGTTGCCCCCTCATCGCGGATCTCTCCCCCCGATCCCGTTGAAGCGCCGGGATACGGAGAAATTGCGGTGGGGTGGTTGTGGGTCTCGACCTTCATCAAGACGTGGGTGGGTTCCTCGACGCTGATGTACTCGGCGCTGATTGGATCCGCGAAGAAACGCGCGCCGAGGCTGCCCTCCATCACCGCCGCGTTGTCGCTGTAGGCGCTGAGCACGTGCTCCGGCGTGGTTTTGTAGGTGTTCTGGATCATCGCGAAGAGCGAGTGCGGCTGCTCTGCGCCGTCGATGAGCCAGTCCGCCTTGAAGATCTTGTGCCGACAGTGCTCGCTGTTGGCCTGGGCGAACATCATCAGCTCGACGTCGCTCGGGTCACGCCCCAGCTCGCCGAACGCGTTCACCAGGTAGTCGATTTCGTCTTCCGCCAGGGCGAGCCCAAGCTCCTGATTGGCGCGCACCAGCGCGCTCCGCCCCTGCTCCCGCACCGGAAAGCGATTGAAGCTGCTCGCGGGCTGATGCGCGAACAGGCTGATCAGCTCCTGGTCACTGCCAAACACCACCTGGGTCATGCGGTCGTGGAGCAGCGCGTCCACCGCGGCGACCTCGGCCTCTGAGAGTGAACCTTCCAGGCTGTAGACGATGCCGCGCTCCAGGCGCTCGAGCCCCTGCAAGCCACAAATCAGCGCGATGTCTGTGGCCTTGCTCGACCAGGGAGAGATCGTCCCAGGGCGCGGCACCACGATACGTTTGGTTCCGTGCGGATTTTTCTGGGGGAGAGTAGGGCCGTAGACCAACAGGGCCTGCAACGTCTCTAGCTGAGAGGCATTCAAGGCGTCGCGCGTCGCCAGGTACGCGACGTGAACGAACTCTGCGTACACGCCGCTGAGGCCCACGGCGACGCTCTTGGCCTCGGCGAGCAGTCGCTCGGTGCGAAACTCCGAGAGCGCCGGTTGCCCCGGCAGCACCAGGACCCGACTCGGGTCGGCACCGCGAACGGCTTGGCTGACTTCACTCAGGAAGTACGGAGTGGACGACGGGCGCTGAGCGCCGGGAGCAGAGAGGCGCGCTGAGTCAGTCACGGCGCCGCCTTACACCATCGGCGCCTAGCCGGCCACCCGGCGCGCCGCCAATCTTCGGCAGCGCCTTCAACACCCGGCCGCCGTACGAAACCTCGTCACATGCTGGCAACACGAGCCAAGCTGGGGGAGCCGCGCTAGGGATCGTCGCGATGCTGCCCGCACCGACTCGCCGCGATCTCCGAACCGCAGCAACGCGCGCCGAGACACTGGCCGCACAGTTCGAGCTCGCGGCGCGCATCGATGATGAGGTGCCCTCCACCTGGCACCTGGGCGGAGAATACGCCGGTCGCCAGATCGCAATCGCGATGGGCTCACCTCGCCTGCGCCGCTGGGGTGCTGGTGCCGTGACGCACTGGCTGCACCTCACCGTCCACGAAGCGACCTGGCTACCGAACGGGGCTGCGCTACGTCCCGCGAGTCGCAACGTGTGGCAGTGGCGGGAGGGCCTGCCGGGTGAGACGCCTCACCTGCGCGTGCGGCATCCGCAGCTTGGGCTGCTCGAGTACATGCTGCTCCCGGAGTCGCTGCATCCCGATCAGCTGGGTCTGGCGGAGCGCACGCTGAAGAGCCTGCCCGGCGACATCAGCTGGCTCAGCGCACAGCACAAGCAGTGGGAGGTCCGGGTGAGTCAGCTCGACGAAGCGACGCCACTCGCAGAGCTGCTGCTGCGCCTACTCGAGTGGCAAGGTCTGAAGCCGCTCAGCTCGTGAGGCGAGTGCGCGCGCTGAGCGCCTCCAAATAGCCGTGCCCTGACCGCTGGTCCCTGGCAGACTCGCGCCATGACGCAGTCGTTCACTCGCATGGATCAGTCCACCACCGAGCAGTGGATGGAAATTGGCCGCCAAACCTTCGGCAACCAACCGCGCGTCGCGGAGAAGGTGCTCGGCATGCTGCGCGAGCTTCAGACCATCACCGATGGCTTCGCTGTCGATCAGCTAGTGCACGCTTTGCAGACGGCGACCCGGGCGGAGCGTGGCGGCGCCGACGAACAGGTGATCGTCGCTGCGCTCTGCCACGACATCGGCAAGCTGATCAGCGTCGCCAATCACCCGGCAATCGCTGCGGAGATCCTCAAGCCTTATGTCCGCGAGGAAGTGTACTGGATGATCTTGGTGCACCAAGATTTCCAAGGCAAACACTACTACGAGCTGCTCGGCAAGGACCCCGACGCTCGCGCGAAGTACACAGGACACGGCTCCTTTGAGCTAGCCGCGAAGTTCGCAGACGACTGGGACCAAACAGCCTTCGATCCCGACTACGAGAGCTTCCCCCTCGAACACTTCGAGCCGATGGTGCGCCGCGTGTTCGCGCAACCCAGCAGCTTCTAAACTTCAACTTAGCGAGAAGTCGAAGCGCGCCACCTCCGACGCATACGTCGAGTCGTCCAGGTTCATGATCAGCGAGCGGTCGATGAACGGATCGATCTCGTTGTATGGATCCCCGGGGAAGTACAGCTGGGTCGTGAGCAGGCGCTTGCCGGGGGCGCGGAGCTTGACGTGGATATGCGCCGGACGATACTGCGCGCCGTTCAGGTAGTGCCCCGGGTGAATCGTGTTGAAGCTGTATTTGCCTTCGGCGTCGGTCCGCACCTGACCCCTTAGCTCGAATCCGGAGTTGTCGTAGGCACCCGACGCGTTCGCCTGCCAGATGTCCAACGTCGCGCCCGCGATGGGGCGACACTTCGCATCCTTCACGACGCCGCTCACCACCAGCGCGCGCCCCTTTGCGCTGCGGTTCAGCTGACCGCTGAGCGGCGCGCCCGCCTTGTAGAACGGACCTTCGATATTCGGCGCAGTCACCGCGCACGCCGGGTCCGTCGCGTAGGGCGACGCGCCATAGCTTGGCGCCGGAGCGCCCTGTTGCCCAGGGCCCGGCTGCCCATAGCCTGCGTAAGCTTGCGGTGCGGAGCCCTGGGGCCGACGCTGCAGCGGCTGAAGTCCGCTCGTGCTGGGTTGGGGGTGAGGACCAGCGCTTGGAGATCGAGCACAGGCGCCAAGCACCAGGCTCCCTCCCACTGCGAGCGTTGCCTCAAGGATTTGTCGACGGGTAGGACGGCTTTGCGGTTTCACACTGACTGAACGCAGCCATCCCTCAAGTGGCGCAGACTTTCTCGTCTGCGCCTCAGAAAGGCTACTGAAACGCTGGGCCCGACATGTAGCTCCCGGCGGCCGAGACTGCTGGTGCCGATGGCGCGGGAGCCTTCGCGCTGGGCGCCGAAGCGGCCTTCCGCTGAACGACTGGCGTTGGCAAGGCCTTCTTCGAGGTGCTCGCGAGGGCGTCTTCAAGCTCCTTCTGCAGCGCAGCGTCGGGCACCTCGAGGGAACGCGCGACTTTCAGCGCACGGCGCAGCACGAACTCGGCGCTGTCCCGCTTACCTTGCGCCAGCAGCGCTTGGCCTTGGGCGAGCTGCAGCGCGACCGCTTGGCGGTGACTCGTCCCGAGGTTCTTCTCGACGACCAGCGCCGCCGCCTCGAGCTCGACGAGCGCAGCTTTCGGCTGGTCACGGCGTAGCAAGAGCAGCCCCAGGTTGTAGCGGGCCAGCGCGCCCTCCAGGCCATCGAAGCCGGCGCTGGAAGCTATTGCCTCGCGGTAATATTTCTCGGCCTGTTCGAGCTTGTCCGTCGCGGCAAAGAGCAGCCCCAGGCTGTTCAGGGTGCGGGTCACCGCGGGGTGCTTTTCGCCGAACGCCTTGCGTTCGAGCGTCAGTGCTTGCTCATACAGCGCTTGAGCGCGACCCGGCTGACCCATGAGCAGCGACGCGCGCGCCCGATTGTGCAGGTGACGTGCGATCCCTGGGTGTTGCTTGCCAAGAGCTGTTTCGTCGATTCGCTGAGCCTGTTCGTGGCGTTCGAGCGCCTTCGCGTAGTCGCCCTGAGCGCGCGCCAGGTTCCCCAAGTTGGTCAGCACACGCGCCACGGCAGCGTCGTTCGCGCCAAGCTTGCGTTTCCGCACGCGAAGAGCTGCGTCCAGCGCCGCTTGGGCGTCCGCGTAGCGCCCGGCTGAAGTGAGGACGACACCCCGGGTGTTGTTCAGGCTTGCCTCGAGCAACGCAACGTCGCTGCTGCCTTCTGAGCTCGGGCGAAGCAGGTTCTTAGCGTGGTCGCAGCGCTGTTCGGCTTCTTTCAAGCGGCCTGCAGAGCTAGCGATACCTGCCAAGGTGATCCAAGCGGTCGCTTCTTGGTGGGGGTTGCTGCCACGTTGGGCTGCGCCCAGGGCGGCCAAGCCAGTTTGCTCCGCGAGCTTGAGCTGCCCAAGCTCCCAGTGCCCTCGCGCCAGCAGCTCTTGGCTTTGGCTTTCCAGGGCTGCCTGTTCCAGCTGCTTGCTCCGCTCCACCAGCTTGGCCGCCGCTTCCAGCCTCGTGGGCGTCCAAGCTTGAGCCTGAGCGTCGAACGCGATTAATTCCTCACGGAACTTAACGACGGCTTCTGGCTCCGCAGCCTGGGAGGCGACTGCCCTCACCCCCTGCCCCTGGGGCGACGCGAAATACCAAGACAGCACGAGCCACGCCGCGACGGCGCACGCGGCAATCAGAGCTACCGCAAGGTACACGCGGCTCGCAGGCGCTGGGCGTTCGGGTGTACCAAGCTCGCTCGAGAGCTCGCTCAAGCTTCGGAAGCGCTCAGCAGGCTCCAATGCCAAGCCGCGCAACAGTGCCTGCTGGACACCAGGTGGCACGCTCGTGGGCAAGGCGGCCGGAGGCGCCTTCAGGCGCTCGCGCAGCTCATCCAGCGTGGTAGCAGGGAATGGCTTGGCGTTTGCCAAGGCCTCGAACAGCACCACGCACAGCGCGAACTGATCGCTCGCCGCCGTGGCCGGTTCCCCACGGATTTGTTCCGGCGCCATGTAGCCAGGAGTGCCAATCAACTTGCCAGGCAGCACCAGCGAGTGGTTGAGGTCGACGGCCACGCCTTCGGCCTCGGGTAGCGCGCCCTGAGCGAGGCCAAAATCGGTGACTTTGGCGCGCCCCTCGGCGTCGAAGAGGATGTTCTCCGGCTTCAGGTCGCGGTGCACGAGGCCCGCCCGGTGCGCCGCTTCGAGCCCCTGAGCCACCTCGCGCAGGCGTGCGAGGATCTGAGCCTGCGCGGGGCGCCGCGCCAACCATTGCCGCAGGGTATCGCCTTCGAGCAGCTCCATCGCGAGGAAGGCTTCCCCCGAATCGAGGCGCCCGACGTCGAACACCGTGGCGACGTGGGGGTGCGCTAGCTTGGCCATCGCCCGCGCCTCCTCTTCGAGCTGCTCCGGCAAGGCGTTCGACCCTTTGAGGAGCTTGAGCGCTACATCGCGCTCGAGCCGCGCATCGTGGGCGCGCCACACCACGCCAAACGCGCCGCGCCCCAGCTGCTGCAGCAAGCGGTAGCGGCCTAGCTCCTCACCGGCGGCGTGAGGCGTGATGCCGGCGTTGAGCTGAGCCAACGTCAGCACGAGCTCACGACACAGCGCGCAGTCATCCAAATGTTCATCGACCGCCGCGAGCGCCGCTCCGTCGACTCGCCCGGACATCAGGTCCAGGGCCAGCTCTTCTTCGAGGCAGGCACTCATCACCGCGAGTGTACTCCGAGCAGGCAACGCTCGCTCCGCTCGTCGGTGGCGCCGCGTGGTACCCTCGCCAGGTGTCCGAGGCCCTCACGCGAGCCCAAGCGGCGCTGCCAGAGCTGCAGGCGGAGCCCGCATGTTTCGCTCGGGTGCTGGAGCGGGTGTGTCAGCGCAAGGCGTGTGAAGCAGACGCGCTCAGCGACGACGGACTCGCTGAGGTGCTGCTCGTGGCAGCGCTCATGGAGCACGACCCAGGCGCTCAGAGCTACTTCGAGCGCGCGATCCTCGACGTGGTCGCGCCAGCGCTCGCGCCCATGAAGCTCGGAAGCGAACTCGGCGACGACATCCGCCAGCAGGTCGCGGAAAAGCTCTTGTTGCCCCAAGACGGCGTGCTGCTCCTCGAGCGCTACGCGGGAGACGGTCGCTTGCGCGGCTTGGTCAAGGTGATGGCGGTGCGCAGTGCGATCAGCCACACGCGCAAAGCGAAGCCAGAGCGCAACGTTGACCTGAGCGATTTGCAGGCCGGAGACATCGAGTGGGAGCTCGAGCGCCTCAAGCACGGCTACCGCAGCGCCTTCAGGCAAGCATTTGCCGCGGCGCTCTCGGGGCTCTCCGCGCGGGATCGCAACATCTTGCGTTTGCATCACTTCGGGGGCCTTAGCGTGGAGCAAGTGGGAGAGATCTACGGAGTCCACCGCGGGACCGCGACGCGCTGGATCGCACGTATCCGAGAGGATCTGCTCAAGGCGACCAAAGCGCAGCTCGCTGGCGAGCTGGGGCTGACCGCCCTGGACGTAGAGTCCGTGATGCGCCTGATCCAGAGCCAGCTCGACGTCAGCGTCGAGCGGCTCTTGGATACGCAGAGCGAGCACCAGAGCGACTAGGTCATCACCACCCAGCCCCGATCCGTGTAGGCAATCCGCAGTGTCAGGGGCTTCGAAGCCTGCTTGAATGTCACCGCTGCCAGCCCACTCTTGTCGTTCTTGTCGAGTCGAATGTCCACGCGCTCCACCCGCTCCTTCAGCCCAAGCTCGTTCAGGAAGTCGTAGACCTCCATGCGGGCAAAGTCTTCGGGGCTACCGCAGGCGGCGGCAGGCTGGGCGCTGGCCAAAAGCAAGCACAGGGAGAGAGCGGCGAAAATGATGCGAAAAAGACGGGTCATCGTGAGTACCTCCGGGGTCTTGCGGACTGAACGCAGCCGCCGCCCAGGTGGCGCACGCTTTTTCGCTGAGCCCGCTTTTCGCGTCGCCGCTAGTCGTAGAACGGTGAGCCCAGCTCCCGATTGGCCACCTCGGTGCTCTTCGCGTCGAACACCCGGGTGTACAAGCCAACTCCCAAGTCTGCTCGCAGGCTTTTTTGGGGGTGAGGGTGCGCCGTGAGCCGTTTGAGACGGCGTCGGGCACTGCCCCAGCCGTGACCCAAAACTCTACGTCGCCTCAGCAATTGAACCAGCCGGCCAGCCAGCGCACCTCCCCCCCAACCCCGCACCGATTGGATGCGGCAGGAACACCCGGGTCGACTAGTCTCGGCGCCATGAAGCGCCGTCCTCTGGCAGCCGCTCGCACCCTGCTTGCCGCGTCCCTGTTTCCGCTCCTGGCCGCCGCGTGTGGTGGCGGCACCCCAAACCCGATCCTCTCGGACACCACGCCCACTGGCGTGGATGAAGCGCTGGGAGATATGGACTGCGGCAAGGTCAAGGCTCAAGACGCGCCGGACCTGATGGGCTGGGACCCCGCTGCGCGCGCCAACTTGGACCGCATGCGGCAGCAAGGCATGGTTGCCGTGCGGTACAGCAAGAACGGCTGCGACGTGAAGCTCGAGCTGCTACCGAACTGCAAGGTCCGGGCGGGTCGCGGTAAGCGCACCTACGCTTGGTCACCGTACAGCGCCAACGAGACGAAGATCGCCCACAACCAGGCTGAGCTGTACGCGAAGCTACCCCTTGGCGCAGTTGGGCTCTCAGCGAAAGTTGGTGGTGAGCGCTCGCTGCGGACTGACTACATGCTGGTCGGCACACGCAGCGTCGAGGTGGGCAAGACCATCAACACGGATCAGCTCGTGGAGTCCGACGACTGCTCGAAGGCGACCCACGTGATCACGACGATCTACTATGGCGGCTTCGCCCTCGCGTCGGGCGCGAACAAGGAAATCGAGGCTGAAGCCAGCGTGTTCGGTATGGGCGCCGGAGGCAGCCAGAAGAGCTCCCAGGAGCTACTGGCGAACGAAGGCAATGCCGACGCCTGCAAGAAGGCCCAGGCGAGCGGCGAAGAACAGCCCACGTGCAATGTGCCCCTGCGGGTGAATCTAGCTGAAATCGAGGGACGTCAGAGCATGACGTCGACCAGCGACGTACAGAGCGGCGGTGGCGACCAGCCAGCCGCCAAGTTCTCCGGCAAATGCCCCACGGATATGCTGCCGGTGGCGCCTGGGTCCTTCCGCTTTGGTCCGCGCAAGGAGCCTTCAACCATCGATGGCCTCTGCATCGACACGACGGAAGTCACCGCCGGCGCCTTCTTGAAATGCGTGGAGAGCGGCAAATGTCCGCCACCGAAGCGCAGCAGCAAGGGCTGCCATTTCCGCGAGGCAGGAAAAGAAGACTTCCCGATGAACTGCGTGACCCTCGATGAGGCGACGCAATTCTGCAAGGCCCAGGGCAAGCGTCTGCCCACGGACAAGGAGTGGGAGTACGCCGCAGTGGGGCATGACGGGCGAGAGTTCCCCTGGGGCGATGGGGACGCGACGGGCAAGGCTTGCTTCGACCGGCGTCAGGAAGGCGCTTGCAAGGTCGGTTCGTTCCCCGACGGAAAGAGCTTCTTTGGCGCGATGGACATGGGTGGCAACGTGGCGGAGTGGACATCTACCGCGGACGGCGACTACCGCTACCTCCGAGGCGGCGACTACAGCGACAGCGCTCGCAAGCTAGCGAGCGCGCTCCACGCCGAGCGTAAGCGCGCCAGCATGACCGACAAGACCATCGGCTTCCGCTGCGCGAAGTAGGCTACTTCGCGAGTTCTTGCACGGTCTGTAGCGCGGCTTCGACGTGGCCCTTGGCGTTCAAGGCGGAGCTGAAAACGTGCCGGATCAGGCGTCCTTGATCGATCACGAAGGTGACCCGGCCGTCGAAGAAGCCGAGGGTCTTCTTCACGCCGAACAGCGAGCGCACCTCCCCGCCTTCGTCAGCCAGCAACGTGTAGGGCAGCTCGTGCTTCCCGGCAAAGCGCCCGTGGCTCTGCACGTTGTCTGAGCTGACACCAACGACTTGCGCGCCGAGGCGCGCGAAGACTTCGTGTTGATCGCGGAACGAACACGCTTCCACGATGCACACCGGAGTGTCGTTCTTGGGATAGAAGAAGAGCACGACGGGGCCCTTGGCTGCCTGCTGCGAGAGCGTCCAGCGCTCCCCCGCCTGAGTGGTCAACGTGAACTCCGGAGCCTGCTGTCCCGCCTCGAGCTGCGCCATGGTTCCCACCTCAGTCCGCCGTCTCGACATTGTCAATCACTCGCTGGGATCCGACCTTCGAAGCTGATTCCTCGGGGTAACCCGCTGCGGCGAGCGGCGCCGTAGGTTGGCAGACAGGGGCGGTGGAGCCGTACCCGGGGCCTGCGCTCGAAACCACTGAACATGAGAGGTTCAGTCAAGGCGATCCTGCGGTACTCAGCCGTCAGAACCGGGAAACTAAGTGCTTTCAACGGGTTGGAGATCTGACAAACAACGACACTGAACACTGAACACAAAGCACTGGCGCTTTGTTCAGTGGTCGGTTAGGAATTAGACATGCCTTGGTCCTGGGTGGCCGTGAGTCACGGTCGAGAGTTCGGCGCTGGTGTCGAACGCTCCTTGGTGAGTGCGAGCGCAAGCTCTCGCTCTCCTTCGGCAAACCTGTGCTCATTGAGGCTGCGCCCACCGAATGCTCACGAGCTGGCTTCTGCAGCCATGAAGACAGCGCGAGAGAAAGTAGCCGCAGCCACCTCAGGATCGGTCTTCTTGCCCCCATCCGGCCCGCTCCGCCGCGGCGCCGGACACCGAACATCGAGGTAGCTATGCGCGTTCGTCATTACGGTTTGTCCGCCGAGGCCGCCCCCATCGACTTCTTCGCCGATCCCGACGGAGATTGGAGTTATGAGGCGCTGCTCGAAGCCGCCGGCATCCACCCGGAGTCTGCACCCAATGGCGTGATGATCGGCGCCCTGGGCGAGCCCTGGCGCGGTCACCCAGAAGGTGCCGCAGTGGTCAGCTTCGCCCGCGACGGAGTCCCGCGGCTGTGCATCGTTCAGTGCCCAGCGGGTCGCCGTTCGCCACGCGCAGCGTGAGCTTGGCTCGGTCTGTTTGCGCCGATCGAATCTCGCGACCTAGAGCTTGAACACTGGTGAGTCCGGCTGGAGCGATCTAGCGTCGCCGCCATGGCGGACACCCAGCTTCAGCAGCTTCCCGAAGATTTGCGCTCCCGCGTCGCCGAGTTGAGCGACGCGGCAAACGAGCTGACCGAGGGGGGACAGCTCGTCGAGGCACAGCAACGCTTTGAACAGGCCCTAGCGCTGTTTCCGGAGCCCGCAGAGCGATGGGAAGGGCGTGCTGAACTGCTTGCCGCCGTGGGCGATGTTTTATTTTCCCTAAGGAAATATAACGACGCTCTAGGTTGGCTCGAGCGCGCTGCCGGTGCACCCGAAGCTGAAGAGAGCGCGTGGCTCGAGCTGCGCCTCGGACAGGTGCGGCACGAACTTGGCGATGCAAAGAGCGAGGCGCATCTGGCGCGAGCGCTCGAGCTAGGTGGTCCAGAGCAGTTCGACGACGAGGATCCGAAGTACTTCGCCGTAGCGAGCTCCGTCGTATCGCCACCTGCGGGCTTCAGCTCGTGGGACGAAGCTCGACTGCCATGAGCCAGCCGTATCGCTTCGACTTGCAGAGGTTGCGCCAGCTGGAGATCGCGCCTGGAGCGTTTCGCGTGAAGCGTGCCGTGCGCTTCCATGACATCGACGCGGCTGGCATCGTCTACTTCGCTCGCGTGCTCGACTATGCGCACGACACGTATTGCCAATATTTGGAGTCGGTGGGGCACGGCTTGCCCCAAGTGCTGAGCGATGGCGAATGGGCTGCACCGATCGGGCATGTGGAGGTCGACTACTTTGCGCCGTTGCTGTTTGGAGACGAGCTCGAGCTGGTAATCGCTCGAGCGCATCTCGACGGCAGTCGGCTGACGCTGGCGCACCTGGTTCGCTGCAAGGACAAGGTTCGCTGCGTCGTGCAAACGACTCACGTCTTCGTGGGCCGAGCGGACTTCCGCCCCATTGCGATTCCGCCATCCCTACTCGAGGCGCTGCAGCAGCTGCCTCGCGGTTAGAACTCAGCCGTCAGCAAGTTCGGGGTGGCCCGGGAACTGCGGCGCCGCGTCTGCGATCTCGTACCACCCTGGCTTGTCGGCGACGAACTCATGAAACGCGTTGCTCAGCGCGGGAGGGTTTTCCAAGCAGTTCACGTTCACAGGAAACGTCTCGGCATCACCGATCAGCTCGCCCAACGCGGTCCCGCAGCGCCGACAAAACGAGCGGGTGTAACGATACGGCGCCTCGGGAGCGTAGACCTCCACGGATGCTTCCCCCGATACGAAGGCGAAGTCTTCCCGCCGCACGAAGGCGAACGTGGCGATCCCCAGCCGTCGACAGCGCGAACAGTGACAAGTCCCCATCAACTTGGGCGGACGCTTCAGCTGAAACCGAACTGCGCCACAGCAACATCTCCCATCAATCATCGTCTCTTTGCCTTTCGCGTTTTGCTTGAGTCGGGAGATTCCCACTTCTACTGACACGTTTCTGTCAGCAGGCGTGCGATGACTCACACATGACCCGCAGCGAGCGCTTCTTCCGCATCGTTCAGATTCTCCGGCGGTCAAGGCACCCAGTTCCTGCGAAGCAGATCGCCCAGGAGCTAGAGACCAGCCAGCGCACCGTGTACCGCGATGTGATGGCGCTCGTGGGCCAAGGCGTGCCGATCAGCGGCGCAGCCGGAGCGGGCTACCTGCTCCAACCCGGTTTCGACATGCCCGCAATGATGCTCACCAGCGACGAGCTGGACGCCGCGCTGCTCGGCGCCAGCTGGGTGGCTTCACGAGGCGATCCGCAGCTCGCTCGCGCCGCGCAAGACTTGATCGCCAAGCTGCGGGCGGGGCTACCGGAGTCGTTCGCGATGCACATCGACGCGCCACCCGCGAGCATCGCACCAGTCCCCACCATCCACGAACTAGTTGATACGGCGGCCCTCCGCAGAGCAGTGCGACAGGGGTTGATGGTGCAACTCGTGTACGTGGATCTCGCAGGCCGCGAGACCAAGCGGCGCGTTTGGCCCGTGCTGGTCGGCTACCGAGACAGCGGGCGCATCCTCGCCGCATGGTGCGAAGAACGCAGCGCCTTCCGATACTTCCGCACGGATAGAATGATGGGTGCCGTAGTCCTGGAAACTCGCTATCCGGAGTCTCCAGCGCTGCTCAGAGCGCGTTGGCGCGACGCAATGGACGTCGAGCGCCAACGCTACGCCGACGCGGCTGAATAGCAGGCAGCTGAGCGACCTAGACGAGTGCCACTACGTCGCGCAGCGTCGTGACCACGTGGGAGACCTCATCGAGGTTGTTCGGCCAGTGCGGCGCGAAGCGCAGACAGCCGTCGGGCGCGCTGCAGTGGATGCCGCGCTCGTTCAAGACCTCATGCACCTTCACCACGTCGTGCTGATCCGAACGGAAAGACAGGGTGCAAGAGCGGCCGCTGGTTTCTGCTGTACGCAAGCTCTCGAAGCCGAGGGCCGCCACTGCAGGCTCCAGCTGGTCGAGGTAGGCTTGAACGTGGGCGTAGATGCTCCTCACCCCCAACCCTTGAATCAAGTCCAGGCTCGCCTCCAGCGCCGCGAAGCCAGCCCCATTGGTCATGCCCGTCTCGAAGACGGCTGCGGTCTGTTTCAACGGTCGCTCGTAACTCAGATGTCCCGCACCTTCGAAGAGGAAGCGCAAGCCGTCTTCATGGCTGAGCCAGCCGGCGGTATGCACCTCGAGACCCTTGCACTTCGCTTCCCTGACGTAGAGGAAGCCACAGCCGTCGGTGCCCATCAGCCACTTGTGGCTGCCACAACTCAAGTAGTCGATTGAGCAGCTGGCGACGTCTATGGGAGTTGCCCCGCACGCCTGAATCGCGTCGACGAAGAGCTCGCAGCCGTAGCGTTGACACAACTCACCGATGCGCTCGAGGGGCATGCGATGCCCTGTTTGGAACTGCACGGCACTGACCGCGAGCAAGCGCACCCCACGTTCGAGTTCCGTCGCCAGCGCCTGCAAAGCCCGATCCTCTTCCGTGCGGAATGAATCAGCATCCAGCCAGCGCAGCTCGAGGCCGAAGAGCTTCGCCGCGCGCTGCCACGGCGTGACGTTCGTCGGGAACTCGCCGCGCAGCACCAAAACGCGGTCGCCGGGCTCCCATGGCACACTTAGCGCGATGTCCGAGACGCCCCGCGTGGTGTTGGGCATCAGGGCGATCTCTTGGGGTTTTGCACCCACCAACGACGCGAGCTTTCCGCGCAGCACCTCTCGCTGATCGATCCACTGCGGGAATGCGGTGACACCGCCAGCGGCCATGGTGTCCACGTAGGTACGCACCCGATCTACGACCCACACCGAGGGAGGTGAGATGGCGGCGTGGGCCAGATACGCGCGGCTCTGAAGCTCTGGGAACCCGGCGCGTGAGCCGAGCTCTGCCTGTAGAGCGCCCTCAGTAGCCACGCGCGAGCTCTTGACGGAGCGCGATCAGTTCTTGCCGCAGGGGAACGATGGACTGAATGCTCACGGTCTGCTTTTGGCCCTTCATGGCGCGTGCAGCGTGCCACTTCGCCATGCCGAGTCGGATGCCCACCATGACCATCTTGTGGCCCTTGGCACCTTTGCTCATGCGGGCCTTCAAACGACCGAACGGCGAGCAGATCAGGTCCAAGTCTTCCGCGGTCATGTTGCCCATCAAGACCTCATCCTGAAGATTGGCGCGCAGTGTCTTGCCCTCGCGGGCAACCAGCCAGAACACCATGATCATGAAGCAGATCAGCACGATGAAGTACATGATCAGCAGGAAGAAGAAGAGCGGCACGCCGGTCCAGCCGCTGAGCACGCTGGTGAAGTTCCACATCGCGTGCATCGACACCGCGATGAAATAGAAGCCGATCGGCGCGGCCCACTTGACCCAGCCCTTGGTCGTCTCTCGCGCGAGCCCAACACCGAGACCCGTGATCGCCGTGTAGAGCGGGTGACCCCAAGGCTTGAGGATGCCACGCATCACGAACTGGAAGGTGAACTCCCCCATGCCAGCCCCGGTGACGGATCCCTTGGCGATGGCGCTCGAGTAGTAGAGGACGTTCTCCGTCATCGCGAAACCGAGCGCAGCGAACACACCGTAAATCATGCCGTCCACCACGCCATCGAACTCCCGGCGCATGAACCAGAACATCCCGAGCACCGCCATGCCCTTGAAGCCTTCTTCAACCAGCGGCGCGCTGATCACTGCCCCGAGGAAATCGCCGCCGCCTTTGCCAGCGACGCCTTCACCGATCGCTCCGGCGATGGTGTTGATCAAACCCGCGAAACCGGCCGCAGCCAAGGCGCCCCAGAGAAAGGCCATGGCGAGCGCCCACCACGGCTCCGGGTCGAAGCGGTCCACGATCCAGGGCACCGTCATGTAGACCAAGCAGGCCGGGACCGCGAACATCGCCGCGATGATCTCCGCCTTGATGATCTCGCCGGCGTACGGCGTCATCAGCGGCGAGATCAGGAACATCCACGACAGGAAGATCAGGCCGAATAAACAGCCCAGCGCCCACAACGTGATCCCAATCCAAGCGGCCGTCTTCTCGGAAGACGTCTTCGGTGCCCCAGGCATAGCTCGCAACGCTATCCTGACTCGGCCGGCTTTTGAATGCGCGAAAGTGGCAATCGTCGTGGCCGGCAACCTCTGAGCCCGACCCCCTCCAACCAGCGGCGTGGGCCTACTCCTGGAACGACCGTGGGTTCGTTGCTGGGGGTGAGGGTCTTGTCGCCGCGAGCAACCGCGAGCCTGGCGCCGGGTTCTCCGGAGACGAGCCGACGCGCCGCGTAAGTAGTCCTGCGGAAAAGCCGTCAGATGTAACCGCTCTGCCTCCTCCCAGAGCGAACGGGGATGTTACGTTTTCGAAGTGCTGAAGCTGTTCATTCATCTAGTCCGCCCGAGGGTCCCTACGTCGCGGGCTTCCGTCGCTATGCTGCGCTCCAGCGCTTGGGCGATCGCGCTGGCACCGCTCCTGTGTGTGGGTTGCGGCGGAAACGACGACGGAAACGCGGAAGCTGGTAGCTGCAAGGCGGGCGCTCCAGCGCCAGACGCCTTCACCCCGATCTCTGGACCGGGTGGGCCGAAGGGCGCGTTCTCTGCCGCACCAAGTGCCACCCCCTGCGCGTTCCTCGATGGGGGCGAGAACGATCCGGATCATCACAACGGTCTGTTCATGATCGATGGCTACCTGGTGATGCCCTGGGCACCCGAGTGGGCGGATGGCGGCATCAGTGTCTTCGACTTCAGCGACGCGTGTTCCCCCAAGCGCTTGAACACCGTCGATGCCGTGGCCATGCGTGAGACCCATGCTACAGGGCTGAGTCAACACGCTGGACGCTGGATGGCGGTCACACATCTCAAGGGCATCAGCTTCTGGGACATCTCCGACGTCACCAATCCGGTGTTCGGCTCGACCATCGAGCTACCAGGCGTGTTCTACCCAGACGCCTACGCCCGGGTGGTGATGAGTCTATTCTGGCAGGCACCGTACGTGTATGTCGCCGGAGCGGACAACGGGCTCTACATCGTCGACGCCAGCGACCCGCTGAATCCGGAGCTGGTGGGGACGTACAACTTCGAGTTGCCCCTGCGTGCCGGCGCCATATTTGCCGTGGGGAATTTAATGGCGGTGAGCGCCGCTGAAGGCACGCGCACCACGTTGCTCGACATCAGCGATCCGACGACGCCAGCGCCGATTCCCGGCGGCACATTCGAAGTAACTGACGAGACCGGTACCCCGCGGGAGGTCTATCACTCGCACCTGAACGGCGACAAGATGTGGTACGCCCGCAAGGGCGGCGGTGGCGGACTGATCGTCTACGACATCGCGAACACCTCAGCTCCGAGCTACCTCGGGGGCAACAGCCCTCCGAACAGCAACGGCGGCTACGTCTTCATCAAAGATCAGCGGGCGTTCGTCGGCGAAAGCAACTTTGGAGATGTGTTCGATGTTTCGAACCCGACCCAAGTCGTGCTGGAACATACCTTCCATCTACAAGCGGAGGGGGACCTAGAGAGCGACCCGGGCGACTTCGACACGTTGGTTCCCCTAGGCAACGTGGTGATCGCGGCAAGTGACGAGAGCGACAAGACTGACGCTTACCCAGACGGCGCGGTCGAAGGGCGTGCGAGCCAGGTGTTTGCATTGGACAGCGCCCCGGATACTCAAGGACCGCAGGTTACGATGGTGAATCCGAGCGCGAATGCTGTGGGGGTCCGGACCAGCGCGCGCATAGGTATCACCCTCAGCGAGTTCGTTGAACTAGGAAGCGTTTTCGAAGGGTCATTCCAAGTTTTCAAGTCGGGCTGCTCGAAGCCGCTAGCCGGTTACTATTCGGGTCAGGAAGGGATCTTGAACTTCTGGCCCGCCGAGCCGCTCGAGCCGCGCACGAGCTACGAGGTCGTGATTCCGGCGGGCGGCATCACCGACTACCTGGGTAATCCGACCAGCGAAGAGTTCCGCTCGAGCTTCACCACCTCAGACTGAACATGAAACGCCGCTTGTTGTTCGCTGGATCCGTAACGCTGGCACTCGCAGCAGCCTGCGGCGACTCCGAACCCAAGCAGACCGGCTCGCCTCGCTTGCAGGTCGGCGAACTGAGCGGCCCAGAGCTCGGCTACGTTGGGCAGGACGTCTGCTTCAGCCTGGAGGTCACTCCAAGCAACGCCGAGCGCATCTATTACTGGGGCGACGGTGAAGAGACGGAGAGCGAGTGCCACACCTACACAGCTCCTGGTCACTTCCTCGTGAGCGCCAGGGTCACATCCGCAGGGCAAAACGACTCCGAGACGCGTTCGCGAAGCCTGCTTGTCGTGCGTGAACCGTTGGCGAGCGCTCCAACGCACTCGAGTACCATCGCACTCGAGCCGGAGGGTGAGCGCCTGTGGGTGGTCAATCCGGACAACGACAGCATCTCCCTGATGAACGCGCAGACTCTGGAGCTGCTCCGCGAGTTCCCCGTGTGCAAGCATCCACGCACGCTGGCGCTGAGTGGAGCGTTCGTCGGCGTGACCTGTCAAGACAGCAGCGAAGTGTGGCAGCTGGAGCGCCTCGTGCCTTCGGATGCGAAGCGCACTGCATTGCCTCCCGGAAGCGCTCCATTTGGCATCATCGCCGATCCGCGCGGGCACTACTTCTACGTCTCGGAGCAAGGCCGAGGGGGCGTCTCGAGCATCGCCGTCGGTGGCTCCGGCGTCACCCAGAGCGCGGCGACACTGCCGGACCCACGCGGGCTTGGGATGCTACCAGATGGGCGACTGTTTCTGACTCACTGGCGCGCAGGGAAAGACGGCGCGCGATTGTCGCAGGTCTCAAGCCCGAGAGCCGGGGAGCTCGGCGAGCCTCGGAGCCTGCAGCTCCCTCCCGAGCTCGGCTTGAACAGCGACACCAACAACGACGGTGTGCCTAGCTTCATGAACCAGGTGGTCCTGACTCCCAGCGGCTCGCAGGCCTGGCTGCCTTCGTTGAAGGCCAACGACCGAACCGGCATATTCCTTACGGGAAAAGATCTGACCTTCGACACCACGGCTCGCGCCATGCTGAGCGTGCTCGACGTACCGAGTACCCAAAGCGATCTCCCCGTCGAGCGCGCGGCGGGGCGCTATGCCTTTGACGACCTGGACATGGCCTCCGCGCTGGTATTCTCCCCAGAAGGCGGACTCGCCTACGTTGCGATCCAAGGCAGCGAACGCGTGATCGTGCTCGACGCTTTCACCCTCGACATGGCTGGTTCGATTCGTGACGTGGGTCAGGCACCCCAGGGACTAGCCTTGAGCCGCGACGGGCAGCGCCTGTACGTGCACGGCTTCATGTCACGAAGCGTGCGCGTCTACGACGTGTCTAGCCTTGGTCAAGGCGATCCAACACTGCTCGCTGAAGGCAAGACGATCGAATCCGAAGCGCTGAGTAGCCAGGTCTTGCGAGGCAAACAGATCTTCTACGCGGCGGTGGATCCACGCATGAGCAAGTCCAGCTATCTCGCGTGTGCGAGTTGTCATCTGGATGGCGAAGGCGACAACCTGGTGTGGGACTTCAGCGGGCGCGGCGAAGGGCTGCGCAATACCATTCCGCTGAGAGGACGCGCCGGCACAGGCTCGGGCGCCTTGCACTGGTCTGCAAACTTCGACGAAGTTCAAGATTTCGAGCACGACATCCGTGGGCCGCAGCAAGGCACAGGCTTCCTGGCGGACTCGCTATTCCACATGGGAACTACGGACACACCGCTCGGGGACCCGAAGGCGGGACTGAGCGAAGACCTGGACGCCCTAGCCGCCTACGTGAACAGCCTGAGTGGCTGGGGCACGAGCCCCTATCGGCAGACAGGCAACAGCGACTGGGAAGCATCGCGAGAGCGCGGCAGGCAACTCTTCGAGTCCGCCCAGACCGGCTGCAGCAGCTGTCACTCCGGTCCCACCTTCAGCGACAGCGGCTTCGACCCGGGACAAGTGCCACGCCTGCACGACGTGGGAACGCTCGGCGCTGGCAGCGGCTCGCGACTCGGCGGGGCGCTGATTGGCGTCGACACGCCCAGCCTTCGAGGCTTGTGGAAGAGCGCGCCGTACCTGCACGACGGCTCCGCGCCGACGCTGCGGGAGGTGCTCACCACGCGCAATGCAGGCGACCTTCACGGCACCACTTCTCAGCTGAGCGCGATGCAGATCGACGACTTGGAAGCTTACCTACTCACCCTCGACGACCTCGAGCCCTAGGCGGCCCGGGTTCGATGCAGCGGGGTTCATTCCGCGGGGAATTTTCTCAACTCCAACTTGCCAACCTGCGCCAAGTGCACCTCGTCGGGCCCATCCGCCAGACGCAGCGTCCGAATATGCGAGTAGGCGCGAGCCAGGAAGAAATCCTGGGAAACGCCTGCCCCACCGTGGACCTGAATCGCGCGGTCGATCACCGCAAGGGCCATGCGTGGCGCGGCCACCTTGATCTGAGCGATCTCCGAGCGTGCCACCTTGTTGCCCGCTTGGTCCATCTTCCAGGCGGCGTGCAGCGTGAGCAGCCGAGCCTGATCGATTTCCATACGGCACTCAGCAACGATCTGCTGAGTGACACCCATCTCCGCCAGCCGCTTGCCGAAGGCTTCACGCTGGTTGGCACGCTTGCAAAGCGCTTCCAGAGCACGCTCCGCCATGCCGATGGTACGCATGCAGTGGTGGATACGTCCCGGCCCTAGACGCCCTTGCGCAATCTCGAAGCCACGCCCCTCGCCAAGCAAGATGTTGGACTTGGGCACTCTCACGCCATCGAACGTGACCTCTGCGTGGCCGTGGGGCGCATCATCGTAGCCGAAAACATGGAGCATGCGCTCGACGTTAACGCCCGGGGCGTCCATCGGCACGAGCACCATGCTCTGTTGCTGGTGCCGGGGCGCGGAGGGATCCGTCTTGCCCATGAAGATGCAAATCTTGCAGCGGGGATCCCCCGCCCCACTGGTGAACCACTTGCGCCCACGCAGCACGTACTCATCCCCATCCGCGCGGATTTCCGCGCGTATATTCGTCGCGTCACTGGAAGCGACTTCGGGTTCCGTCATCGCGAAACATGAGCGAATCTCACCGTTGAGCAGCGGCTCGAGCCACTGCTTCTGCTGCTCGGGTGTCCCGTAACGTACCAGCACTTCCATGTTGCCAGTGTCAGGGGCGTTACAGTTGAACACCTCGGGCGCGATGAAGGAACGGCCCATCACTTCGCAGAGCGGGGCGTACTCCACGTTGCTCAGACCCGCCCCGTAATCGCTTTCCGGTAGAAACAGGTTCCAGAGGCCCGCTTGCTTGGCCTTGGCCTTGAGTTCCTCCATCAGGCTTGGCACCTGCCAACGCGTCGACTGACGATCCAGGGCGGCTTCAAACTCAGCCTCCGCTGGGTAGACGTGGCTTTGCATGAAATCCTGCACCTGCTGGAGCAACTCAACGACCCTGGGGGCGTGCTTAAAATCCATGTAATCTCGACTAGTTATGGGCTGAGCAACGGACTTTGAGGCCGCATGCTACACCGCCCGGCCGGTGAGCCCAAGCGCCGCACCGTGACCTGCACGCGATTCCACGAAGCGCGCGCGGCGTTTCCGCATGCATACGCCTCCCGTTTCGGCCTTCAGTCCGAAAGTGCTAACGTCCGCACTCGCTGCGGCAATGGGGAGGGCACCAAGCCGAATCGGCAAAGCACGCGGCAATGCTTCTTGAGCGCGGCACGCTTCGTGAGCGCGGCACGCTTCGTGAGCGCGGCACGCTTCGTGAGAACCGCACCGCCACGTCACCACTTACCCACGCATCGAAAACTTCAAGCGATTGTTCAGAAGTGCTCATCTCAGCCATTCTCGAGAAACGAATGCAAGCAACCAAGCATCAGGTCCGAGTCCAGCGTAGAATGCGCGCCATGCGATCTGGATCAACGTCCCTGGTGCTCGCCCTCCTCTTGGTCGCGTGCGGTGGTGATGACGGCGGCACGGGGGGTTCCGGGGGGACCGGCGGTTCCGCGGGGTCTGCAGGTAGCGGTGGCACGGCCGCCAGCGGAGGAACTGGGAACTCAGGCAGCGGTGGTATGGCCGCCAGCGGTGGGAGCGCAGGCAACACCACTGGAGGGGCCGCGGGAAGTGCTGGCACCTCCGGCGCTGCTGGTATGGGCGGCACGGGCGGGACATCAGGCAGTGCGGGTACGAGTGGAACTGCAGGCAGCTCGGGCGCAGCCGGCAGCGCGGGCACGGCAGGCACCGGCGGCGCGGCAGGCACCGGCGGCGCGGCAGGCACCGGCGGCGCGGCAGGCACCGGCGGCGCCGCGGGCTCTCCTGCCACGAACTTGCCGCCGCTCACTGGCGTTGGCGCCGAGACATTGGCGGGAGATGGCGTGTCCGGCAAACAGGACGGCACACGGGACTTCGCCCACTTCAACAACCCCGTCAACGTACTGCTAGGCCCCAGCGATCGCCTGTACGTCGCAGACTTCGACAACGGGCTGATCCGCAAGGTCACCACAAGCGGTGACGTCACGACGTTCGTCCAGGCGAGCAGCTTCGCGCGGCCGTTTGGGCTCACGTTCTTGAGCGGCGGCGATCTGCTCGTGCAGACTGACTACAACTCCACCTTTGGCAGCGGTGGTGCACTCTGGCGCGTGGACTCCAGCGGTAGCGCCACTCTGCAGGTCGACGACTCTGGACGCGCTCGTGGGCTCGCAACGCTGAGTGACGGCCGCGTGGTGATGTCATTTTTCCTCGAGCAGCGGATCGGGATTTTCGATCCGACGAGCAAGGTCATCACGCCACTCGCCGGCTCTGACAGCGCTCAGAGCGGCCTCGTCAATGACACGGGTACCGCCGCGCGCTTCAACACACCCTATGCTGTGGCGGTGCTGAGCGGTGACGAGATCTTGGTCGCCGATCGGGACAACAATGTGATCCGCAAGGTAACACTTGCCGGCGTCGTAAGCACCTTCGCAGGTGACGGCAGCGCAGCAACCACCGACGGTGTTCTCGCAAGCGCCGCTTTCAACGCCCCCCAGGGACTCACCGTGGACGGCAGCGGTAACGTCTACGTCAGCGAAACCGGTGGGAACGTGCTGCGCAAGATCTCTGGCGGGCAAGTGACCACCATCGCGGGCGACGGTACCCAAGGCTGGATGGACTCCTCGACACCGCTCACCGCCGAGTTTTACGGGATGGAAGGCATCAGCGTGAGCAGCGATGGCAGCACGCTCTACGTCGCTGATGGCAATCGCGGTGATGACAGCGGAAACCATCGGGTGCGGGTAGTTCACCTCCAATAAGCACGCAGTGCTTCGCTCGTGCTGAAGGCGCTGACCTGCCGCTTTCCATGGCCAACCCGCGCAGCGGGACTACCATCGGCGCATGCTGAAGCAGGACTTCGTCATGCGCATCATCGAGAAGGCGATGCAGGCGATCGCTCGCGCCCTGGGCTATCAAGCCAAGGGGGAAGACACGCGAGCGCTGGAAGCGCTGTCTGAAGCCTACCTGGACTTGCTGCGCGTCGATCGGCAGACGTTCGAGACCTTGGACATCAAGACCCTGGTCACGCTGCTCGGGCCCCCGGAAGTCGTGCGCACGTTGGCGCGGGTGATGACCATCGAAGCACGTACCTTCGAGCGCATGGATCGCCCCTACCTGGCGAAGCAGCGGCGCACGCGAGCGACGGAACTCTACCTGGCGGTTGGCGTCGGGGACGATGCGGAGGACCTCGCGGCTCTGCGCGAACTGCACGCCTGGCTGAAGCAACAGCGAGACTGAAGCCTATTGACAGCAGCACCGCGGCGAAGGAAGCCATCTTGAGCGGCGAACACTCGCCGCGGCGAAACAGTAGGGCGGCGAAACAGTAGGGCGGCGAACACCTTGAGCGACTACTTCAAACTCTGCAGCAGCTGCAAAAAGCCGATTGGCTTCGAGCAGAACTACTTCGTGTGCAGCGTCTCGACCTGCAACCGCAAGCGCCTGGGGCTCTTCTTCTGTTCGCTGCCCTGCTGGGAGGCGCACTTGCCGATGATGCGGCACCGCGACGCATGGGCAGAGCAAACCAAGTCGCCCACTCAGGCCGCCTTCGAGCGCGAGCAGGCAGAAGAAGCCGCAGCTCAAGAGCGCGCCGCTGTTCGCGCCACCCCCGAAGCCCAAGAGGTTGCCGCGCGGAATGAAGAAGCACGTCAACAAGCGGTGCAACGCGCGCTGGAAGGCGATGACTCGGACCCCGCCCAGCGAGCAGCAAAGCTAGGGGTCGTGAAACGAAGCGCCGGCGGTGACCACGGCGGCGGTGAGAGACACGGCGGCGGTGAGAGACACGGCGGCGGTGAAAGAGGAGCAGGCAGCGGTGAAAGAGGAGCAGGCAGCGGAATGAGCGGACTACCCGAGATCGACGACAAGGACCTGCCTCAAGATATCCTCATCGTGGCCTCCAAGCTGAAGAAGTACATCCGCGCACGCTCAGAGTTCAACACCTCGGACAATGTGATGAGCGTGCTCAGCGACCACCTACGGCGGCTAAGCGTGGAGGCCATCAAGACCGCCGCGCGCGATGGTCGAAAGACCGTGCTCGACCGCGACGTCCTGAGCGTCCTGAACAACATCTCCTACCGCTCCTGAACCCGCGGCTTCGGACAACACCGCTTCAGACAACACCGCTTCAGACAATCGCGGCAAAACGCGATTTGAGGGAGCCGAAGGGCGGGCTACACTGAGAGATCGTGGTGTGGTTCTCCAGACCAGGTTCTCGCATCGTTCATGGCGGCTCCGCAGCCTGGCGGGAGATCAAGCGAGCGCGCCGCTTACTGGCCATGGCGCTGGTCGGCCTAGCGTGTAGCGAAGCCAACCCGGAGCTTCACCCAGCCGGCGTGCGCGGGGCAGAAGGTCTCGAACGCTGCGACCTCAAAGGCACCCTCGCATTGTGCGGCCAGACCTCGGTGTGGGAGAACCGCGAGCTCGAGAGCGGTCGGCGCATCCAGCTTCACTACGCAGTGCTTCGCTCATACTCGGCGTCCCCGGCCAGGGATGCAGTTTTCTTTCTCGCTGGCGGGCCGGGGCAATCCGCCATCACGCTCGCCCACGACATGGCCCCGCTACTCGAGAGTGTGCGCCGCGAACGTGACATCGTCTTCCTCGATCAGCGCGGCACTGGCCAATCGAATCCACTCAACTGCGAGCTCGCGGATCCAAACGACCCCAACGAGCAATTCCGTACGGATTTTAACCAGAACAAGCTCAAGCAATGTGTTGCCGCGCTAGACGCTGACACGACTCAGTACACGACCGCTGCCGCGGTAGCCGATCTGGAAGATGTGCGCAAAGCTCTGGGCTATGAGCGCGTAAACCTGATCGGCGCCTCCTACGGGACACGTCTCGCCCTCGCTTACGCTCGCGAGCACTCGAGCTCGCTCCGGAGCATGGTGCTCGACGGCGTCGCACCACCGCAGCTGCGCTTGTTCTTAGACTTCCTCCCCGACGGTCAGCGCGCGCTCGATCAAGCGTTCGACTACTGCGAACGCAACGTGGACTGCAACCGGAGCTACCCTTCCCTGCGGCAAGACTTCGCCGCGTTGATGGCCCGCCTCGAGCGCGAGCCGCTGATCGCCAAGGTGCAGCATCCGGAGACCGGAGAAGAGCTCGAACTCACGCTCACGGCGGATGCTTTCGCCTCTGCAGTTCGGGGCATGCTCTACTCCGCAGAGGTGAGCCAGCTCCTGCCGGTGGTGATCGAGCAAGTCGCCGACGGCAAGCTCGATGCGCTCCTCACCCAGGCGATGTTGGTGTCCCACAGCGTGCAAGAGACGATGAGCCTTGGGCTCCTGCTGTCGGTTGCCTGCGCTGAAGATCTACCTCGCGTCAGCGACGCCGAGCTGGCGGAGTACTCGAACCAGAGCTTCCTCCCCGCATCGAGCGTCACGGAAATCCGCAAGGCGTGTGATGTCTGGCCCCACGCGATAGCAGACGCCAAGGCCGCGGAGCCGGTGGTCAGCGACGTTCCGACGCTGCTGCTGTCAGGCGAGCTCGATCCAGCGACGCCGCCCCGTTGGGCGGATTTGACTTTGGATGGCTTACATCAAGGGCTGCATCTGGTCGTGCCTGGTCAGGGCCATGGCACCTTGAGTGTGGGGTGCGTGCCCAACCTGGTGAGTCGGTTCGTTCGCGATGGCAACACGCAGGGCCTGGACACCGGCTGCGTCGAGGGGCTGAAGCGCCCGCACTTCTTCCTGGATCTACTGGGACCGCGTCCTTGACGCCGCGCCTGGGTAGTCGCCAACTGACGCGCCTAGCGACGCAATGATTCAGGTCAGCGAGCTCGACAAGCGCTTTGGTGCGATCCACGCAGTGGCCGGAGTCAGTTTCCGTGCCGCTGATGGCGAGATCACCGGTTTGCTCGGTCCAAACGGAGCTGGCAAGACGACGACCCTGCGCATGCTCTACGGACTCACCCGCGCAGATTCAGGTTCCGCCACCATCGATGGAGTAGACATTGGGCGCTCACCGCGTGCGGCTCAGCAGCGCCTCGGTGTCGTGCCGGACCAGCGTGGGTTGTATCCGCGACTTACCGCACGGGAACACATTCACTACTTCGGCTCCTTGCAAGGCCTCGCTGGCGCTACCCTCGACGCGCGCATCGAGGCGCTCCTGGACGAGCTCGAGATGCGGTCCCTCGCCGATCGTCGCGTGCAAGGCTTTTCCCAGGGGGAACGCGCGAAGGTCGCGATCGCGCGCGCGCTGATCCACGCTCCGCAGAACCTTATTCTCGACGAGCCAACCAATGGCCTCGACGTGATGGCGACCCGGAGCATGCGCGGCGTGATTCGCGAGCTGAAGCGCCAAGGTCGCTGCGTGGTCTTTTCGAGCCACATCATGCAAGAGGTCGGCGAGCTGTGCGATCGCGTGGTGGTGATCGCCCGGGGTAAAGTCGTCGCCACCGGGACACCTGCCGAGCTACTAGAACGCGCCGGAACGAGCAACCTGGAGGACGCCTTCGTCGACGCGATTGGCAGCGCTGAGGGACTCGGATGAGTGAGTCAGCGCCCGAGTCGCCCGGGTCGCAGCCCACGGGTTTGGGGGGGAGGGTGCCAAGTCCCCTCAAGGTGCTGCTCGTTGTATTCCGCAAGGAATTGATAGACGCCCTACGGGACCGCCGGTCGCTGTTCTCTGCGCTCCTTTTCCCCCTGCTCATGCCGTTGCTCTTCTCGGTGATGTTCCAGACACTGATCGAGCGCGAGGCACCGACTGCGCGCACGAAATTGCCAGTGATCGGCATGGAAAATGCGCCCGGGTTGATCGAGCACCTGGGGACCCAGGGAGTTGACGCTGAGGCAGCTGCGGCTGACCTCACCCCCGATCCTCGACGCGCCGTCGAACTAGGCAAGGCTGAGGCCATCTTGGCCATTCCCAAAGACTACGCAGAACACTACCAGGCCGGCCGCCCAAGCTCCTTGCAGCTCTACTTCGACGACAGTCGCTCCGAGTCGCGGCGCACCGCGCGCAAAGCCCAGCGTGTGATCCTCGGCTACTCCCAGCGCGTGGGGGCGTTGCGCTTGATCGCCAGGGGAGTGAGCCCCGATCTTTTGCTGCCAATCCGCGTGGAAGAGCACGACACGAGCACCCCCAGCAAGCTCACGGCACGCCTCTTGAGCCTGATCCCGATGCTAGCGTTGATGGCGTGCTTCATCGGTAGCATGCAGGTAGCCATCGACACCACCGCGGGCGAACGGGAGCGAGGCTCCCTCGAGCCACTCTTGATCAATCCGGCGTCGCGCTTTGGATTATCCGGAGGGAAATGGCTTACGGCGTCCCTGTTCGGCTTGGTGAGTTGTAGCTTGACGCTCTTCACCAGTCTCGTCGCGATGAGTCAGGTCGATCTGCAGAAGCTAGGCTTGCACTTCTCCATTGGCTGGACGCAGGGCCTTCAGATGTGGCTCGTGCTTGTCCCCTTGTGCGCGCTTGCGAGCGCACTGCAGATGTTGATCGCTACCTTCGCGCGCTCTTACAAAGAGGCTCAAACGTACCTCTCGCTGATTCTGTTTTTGCCCATGTTGCCAGGGCTCCTCTTGAGCCTGTCGCCCGTCGACACCCAGCCGTGGATGTGGAGCGTGCCGATTCTCGCGCAGACTCAATTCCTCACGGATGTGATGGCGGGCAGCCCACCAGGTGCCCTGGGACTAGCACTGGCGGGCCTAGCGACGCTCGCGCTGTCACTCTTGTGTTTGGGAGTCGGCGCGCGCCTCTTGAACAGCGAGCGCATCGTGTTCGGGCGCTGAACGGCTTAGCGAGCGATCCGCACGGGATAGATGGCATGCTCTTTGGCAAAGCCACCAGGCAGATCCAGCGCCCAGCCAGCGCGAGTCAGACACTGCCGCGCGACGGGCACCTGCACGCCTTGCAGTGGAACCACCGAGAGGGTGTCGACGTCGACCACCTCATCGAGGGTCGTCTCGATCCGCAAGCTTGCGCTCTTCGCGCGGCAACGAACGAGCGCCCTACGAAGCGCCTGCTTGAACCAGCTCTGCTCGTCGATGCGCCCCAGCGTTCCGACGCCACCAAGCCCAATGCCGATTCCGCGGCCGCCTCCGCCAGCTCCGGTTCCGACCATGCCCCACTCGATGCCTTCGGTTGAAGGGCGCACCCCAGGCTCAATCGCGAGGTAGCTCGTCACGGGACTAACCGCGCCGCCGTAGGTAGCCAGAGTCATCATCTCGGGCTCGCTCAAGTCGGAGTAGAGATCCTGCCCAAACACCAGCGCCGCCCAGCGCTTGCTCTCCGCGGCGTCGGGAGACAAAGTGCGCTGCACCGACTTTTGCCAGAGCTTGCCTTGCAGCCGCACGAATCCTCCCGGAACCGAAACGAGCTCCGTTAGCCCGACGGCTTCTCCCTCCCAAAGCTCTTCGGGCTCTGGTAGCATGTCATTGGGCACACCGGGCGCGGTCAACTTTGGCGCGTGGAGGCGCAGCGGACGCACCAGCTCCTCGGCGCGCACACGGGAGTCGGCGCTATCATCGAAGCCGCCGTGCCAGAGCACGCCCCCCGTGGCCGCAGCCACTGGCGCGAACGCGTTGGTGTCGTCGCGTTCGAGGGCAGAGTCGCCAAGTCGGATGTCGACGATGTGCATCAACGCCTTGCTGCGAGCCAGCTTGCCTTTCAGCATGCCAGGAGTCAGCGAACGCCGAGTCTTCACGTCGGTGAAGAGCACCACCCGGCGCGGCCCCTTGCGATCCGCGAGGAGACGGTCAGCCGTGTCCAGGGCGTCTCCCAGCTCGGAGCCGTTGGCAAGCTTGGGTGAGTAGGCGCTCAAGTCTACCCGCGCCCGCTCGACGCCCACCCAGGACTTGAAGCGCTCCTCTGCTTTGCGATTGAAGTACACCAGCTGAACTTGGGCATCAGGAACGTAGCTGAGGTACGCACGCGCCGCGTCGGATGCAGCGCTCGAGCGCGATCCCATCGACTTCGAGGCATCGATCAACAGCACGACGCTGGCCCCTTTCGGGGCCTTGCTGAGCTGGGGCGCGAGCCGAAACTCGAAGTGGGTCAGCACCCGCTGCTTGGCAAATACGTATTGTCCGAACTCTCCGCTGATGCGCGGGGCCTTGGTGGGTACCAGCTCTAAGGTCGTCGCGGCATCGCGCGGCAACTGATACCGCCTGCCAGCTTGCCATGCTTTGCCGTTCAGCTTCAGCTGGTCTCCGGAGCGCGCGGCGCGCACTTCGATGCGCGCCGGCAGCTCTTCGGTTCCCATGCTCGGGAGCTCCACCAAGTAGCTGCCCTGAGAGTAGGTGAGTGGCATTTGCAGCGTGTACTCGACTTGCTTCACTTGACCCGGCGGACACGGGAACACCTGGAGAGCGAGATAGTCTTGCTGGCGCCACGAGAGCAGCGCTGGATCCTTGGGGTAATAGCCACCAACACCAGTCAGCTCCTGGTACTTCGCCGCTGCGGCTTCCGCCTCCATCAGATCACCAGCGAACCAGTGGGGCTTTCCGTTCAGGGATCCAAGCGTCCGCAGCCCAGTCGCCACTGCAGAGTTAGGCAGGTTGATCCAGAAGGTGGCCTGGTCGTGGCGCTCACCACCATTGAACACACTGCGCTCTACGACCAACTTCGCGAAGCCACGGTCAAGCGTCACGGAAACGCTGTTGTCCCGCTCGACCAGCGCGTCGGAGCGCAGGCCTTGCATCTCGTCCGCGGCAGCCGACGGCGCCGCCAAGCAAACCGCGGTGCACCCTAACCCCCAAACCCACCAGCTTCTCAAGGTCCGTAGCATCGTGGGGGCCTTCGACACGGAGCATCCCGCTAGGTTCCGAGGGAATCTTCTTCGCAGTCGCACATCGCTACGGCGCGAGAATGTTGCGACATCAGAAGAATCCGTTTGCGTGCTTCCGAAGCCCCAGAGTGGTACTTTGAAGCCATGCGTTGGCTTGTTTTGCTTACGGTTTCGAGCCTTGCTCTCGCCGCGTGCGGTGGCAGTGAGTTCACTTCCTCCGGCACTGACGGCGGCTCAGCCGGCGTGGGCGGCAGCGCAGGCGCTGGCGGCTCCGGTGTGGGTGGCAACGTCGACGGCGGCATGGGCGGCTTCGGCGGCACGGAAGTCGGCGGCCGCCCTAGCGGCGGCACTTCGGCGGGTGGCAGCGGTGGCTCGACCGTCGCGGCTTGTGCATTTCCAGCTGGATTGAGTGTGCCCGCCCAACCCCGCTACCACTCGACGCTCGACACCCTGGACGACGTGTTGTCGCCGGCGCTGGGAGTCGGCAAGTCGAGCAGCGTCAGCACCGATCCGAACAATGACTTCTTCCAGAGCGAGTGTGAGTTCGGGATCCGGATCAACGCGAAGAACGAGTTCTTCACGATCCCCGAGGCGGGAGACGGTACGGTCAACATCGACTACCGCCAAGGTGCGCTGATGTTCTACTTCGACTCCTACTTCGACAGCAGCGACAACACCGCTCACATGCTGTTCGAGACGGACAATCAGGAGAACGGTGGCTTCACCCTAGAGAAAACAGCCAACAACACCCTGCGCTTCATCGCCAGGGCGAGCGGCGCAGTTGGGGTTCCGTTCCAGGGTATCGTTCAGGCGCAGGACTACAGCATCGTCCACGACCAGCGCGTCCACATTGCCGTTAGCTGGAGCCTGCTGGTCAACGGCAGCAGCGGGAGCGGCGTGCAGCTCTACCTGAACGGTCAACGCCTGAACCTCCAGGGGGCACTGAGCCCCCTGAACATGCGCAACGGCAGCGAAGACCGCAGCCTGCGTTTCGGCAACACCGTCGATGGCGGCAACTTCGCGAGCGGCGTATTCGACGACATCTGGATCTTCGCTACGCCGATCCAAAATGGCGGCTAGCCTCCGACGCCGGCCACTAAATCCGCACTGCAATCAATCGAAGACGACGGTCTTGTTGTTGTAGACCAAGACGCGATCTTCCAGGTGCCAGCGCACCGCCTGGGAGAGCACCAGCTTCTCCAGGTCGCGTCCTTTCCGTACCAGCTCATCTACGGAGTCCCGGTGGCTCACCCGCTGCACACCTTGCTCGATGATCGGGCCCTGATCCAGGTCGCTTGTCACGTAGTGCGCCGTCGCCCCAATCAGCTTGACCCCACGCTGATGCGCTTGGTGATATGGCTTGCTGCCAACGAACGCAGGCAAGAACGAGTGGTGGATGTTGATCACGCGGCCATGTAGTCGGTCACAGAACTCGGGTGAGAGGATCTGCATGTAGCGAGCCAGGACCACGAGGTCGATCCCGCGGTGTTCCAGCAGTTCGAGCTCTTTCCCCTCTTGCTCCGCCTTGTTTAGCTTATCCACCGGGAAAACATGAAAGGGCACACCGAAGTCTTCAGCGACGCGACCAAGGTCCGGGTGATTGCTGATGATCAGCGGGATCACGCACGGCAGCTCACCTGCGCGGTGACGCAACAGCAAGTCGTACAAGCAGTGGTCGTACTTGGAGACGAAGATGGCCACGCGCTTGACGTCCTGCGCGTACGCGATGCGCCACTGCATATCGAAGCGTTCAGCGACCTCCCTCACCCCCTGCTCCAGCGCGGTGCGGTCCGTCATCAGCTCGCTCATGTCGAAGCGGATGCGCTGGAAAAACATGGCTTCGGCGGGATCCGAGTGCTGGTCGGAGTCGAGGATGTTCGCGCCGTGCCCATAGAGCAATTGCGCAAGACCAGCGACCAGCCCACGGCGGTCGCGGCAAGAGACCAGAAGCGTGGCGAGGTGCGGGGCTGAGTCGGTCACAGCCGGAGAATAGTCGCGCGTGGCTAGCAGGCCAGACGCCTCGCGTCGTCGTCAGCCCCCTGGACGGAAGAACACGACGTACGCGGCGACAGCTCCGACAATCAGAAGCAGGAAGAACAGGCCGGCGATCAGGATCCAGCCAAGCACCCGGTTGCCCTCTCCGGCCTTGGGTGGCGCGATGGACCCGCCGCTCGGAGGCTCCATCTCAATCTGCACGGTAAAGCCCTGCTGCCCCAAGAACATCCGCGCGTTATCGAAGAACTGCTGATAGCTCTGAGGGTCGACATCCAGGGGACGACCCCGCTGCTGGTAGAGCTTGTTCAGGCAGTTGAAGGTGCGAAGCTGACCAGTCTTCGCCGCGACGTTCACGGAACCGACCGTCACGGGCGCAAAGCCTGGCGCATCGGGCTTGAGGGAAATGTGCTGGAGCGCCTGCTTCCCGCCCCCGGTACTGTCGACCTCCGGCGCCAGCAACTCCACGCTGCGCACACAGCTCCCCGCGACCTTGAGCCGATGGAACTGCAGCGTGAAAAGCCCCGCGAAGTCGAAGCCTTGCTGCGCAATCATCGTGCGCTTCACCGACGCCATCGCTTGCTCCTCGACCTCTCTACCGCTCGCCTGCCGCAACACCGCGGCGAATGAAAGATTGCCGAAGGTCGTGAGCAAAGGACAACTGCTTGGCGGCCTGACTCACTCTACGACACATCCTGGCACAGCAAGGTAACCATCGGATTTCAATAGCAATTCCAAATGCCAGCGGTGGCACAGCGCGTGCTTGATGGGAGGCATGCGAATCGTCGGAAGCTTGTTCTTGGGTTTGGCGCTCTGCGCTGGTGCATGTGGTGGACAGACTGCGGGTGACCTCGGCAGCCGCGGGGATGGCGCGGGTCGCGGCGCAAACCAAGGAGACGGTCAAGGCGGCCAGGCGAGTTCCGAGGACTCCAGTGTCGACCCGGGTGAGCCCCAAGACGACGACTGGCAACCTGAGGACCTACCGGAAGAAGCGGACCCCAACGACGACACGGACCCGTCAGGCGATGTTCGCTACGGCTATTACGCGATCAACGGCGACCAGATCACGCTTACGTGGGGAAGCACGGATCGCGCGTGCGGCGACTCGCCGACCGTCACGTGCAACGAAGCCAAGGCCGAAGTGACGCTCAGCTTGCAACAACTCATCTCGCAGCAAAGCATCGATCTGGAGACCACACAGGGTGTGATGACCTCCAGTGGCGTGAACCAAGGCGGCAGCGGACCCGACGATTGTTGGTGGGGGGGAGGCAGCCCCTGGGGTCAACTCCGCCTCGATACGTTCACGGAGGATGAGTACATCATCGTCGTCACCGGTTCTGCGGCCCCCGGTGAACCAAACGTCGACGGCTACATCAATCTGATCGCCTGCGAGTAGCGGCTCTCACTCCGCTGCGGCTGCGTGAGACTGCCCCTCACGCAGCGTCGCCAGGATCGCGTCAACGTTCTTCTTGGCGTCTCCAAAAAGCATCCGTGAATTTTCCTTGTAGAAAAGCGGATTGTCGACACCCGAGTAGCCCGTCGCCATGGAGCGCTTCATGACCACGGTCGTCTCGGCCTTCCACACCTCGAGCACCGGCATGCCGTAGATGGGGCTGGAAGCGTCGTCGAGGGCGCCTGGGTTCACGATGTCGTTGGCGCCGATCACGAGCACCACGTCGGTCTCGGGGAAGTCGTCGTTGATCTCCTCCATCTCGAGCACGATGTCGTACGGCACCTTGGCTTCGGCCAGGAGCACGTTCATGTGACCGGGAAGGCGCCCAGCGACAGGGTGAATCGCAAAGCGTACCTGAGTGCCCTTCGCACGGAGGATCTTCGCGACCTCGAACAACGGATGCTGCGCCTGTGCGACCGCCATGCCGTACCCCGGAACGATCACCACGCTCTTCGCTTCTGACATCAGCGCGGCGACCTCAGCTGCCTCCACTGGCGTCGGCTCACCCTCCGGCGCGGAACCTCCTGCCGGCGCTGCGCCTTCCGTTGCCCCAAAGCCGCCGAAGATCACGTTCGCGATCGAGCGATTCATCGCGCGGCACATGATGTAGCTCAGGATCGCGCCGCTCGAACCAACCAGCGCACCGGTGATGATCAAGAGGTCGTTGGAGAGCATGAAGCCCGCGGCTGCGGCTGCCCAACCCGAGTAGCTGTTCAGCATCGAGACCACTACCGGCATATCGGCGCCGCCGATCGCCATCACCAAGTGGATCCCGAGAACACAGGCGATGCCAGTCATGATTCCCAGCGGAATCAGGCCAGCATGACCTTCTGCGGCCATGAATTGAGTCAGCAGGAAGATGCTCCCGCCAACCATCGCGAGGTTGATCAGGTGCCGACCCGGCAACATCAGCGGCTTGCTGCCGATGCTGCCGCGGAGCTTGCCGAAGGCGATCACGGAACCGGTGAACGTCACGGCGCCAACGAACACGCCGAGGAAGATCTCGACGTCATGAATCTTCGCCTCCACGCCAGTGAAGTGCTGATTCGGATCCAGGTAGGTCGCGTAGCCAACCAGCACCGCAGCGGCACCAACGAAGCTGTGCAGAATGGCAACCAGCTCCGGCATGCTGGTCATGGCGACGCGAGCCGCGAGCAGCGCGCCGATCAGCGCACCAACCACCACCACGCCACCCAGAACCGGGTAGCCACCCGTCATACGCGCCGCCGTGGCAGCGATGGCGAGCAGCATGCCGATGATTCCGTACAGATTTCCCCGCCGCGCCGTTTCCTGCGTCGAGAGTCCGCCGAGGCTCAAGATGAAGAGCACTCCAGCGCCGATATAGGCAACGGTGGTCAAGCTATCGAGCATCGGAGTGCCTCACTTCTGAAACATCTTGAGCATGCGCTGAGTGACCAAGAAGCCTCCAGCGATGTTGATGGTGGCGAGCAGGATGGCTGCGGCGCCGAGAATGGTGACCGCGCTCGTCAGTGGACCTGAGAGCTGCAGCATGCCGCCTACGATGATGATGCCACTGATCGCGTTGGTGACGCTCATCAGCGGCGTGTGCAGTGACGGAGACACATTCCACACCACCTGCCAGCCGACGAAGCAGGCGAGCACGAACACGGTGAAGTGGCTCAAGAACTCCTTGGGAGCGACCGCGCCGAGCCCCGCCAGCACCAACCCACCGACGAGCATCGTGATCGCGGTGGTCTGCGCTTTTTTCCTCGCGGCAATTACCGGATCCGGCTTGGTGGGCACCGGCGCCGGGATAGACGCCTTCTTGGGCGGCTCCGGCACGATCTTCGGCTTCGGCGGTGGCCACATCATCTCGCCGTCGTGCAGCACGAGGGCGCCCCGCACGACGTCGTCCTCGAGATCGACGTGCCAGCTCTTGGCGCCACCCATATCAGCGAGCAAGTGGGTGAGGTTCGTGCCGTAGAGCTGACTGGCTGTCGGCGCTAGACGACTAGGCAAATCCACATAGCCGATGATCGTGACGCCGTTGTGCTCGGTGACCTGTTCGGGCTGTGTGACTTCGCAGTTTCCCCCGGCCTCCGCAGCCAGGTCCACGACGACTCCGCCGGGACGCATCAGCTCCACGCACTTCTTGGTGATGAGCACTGGAGCAGGGCGACCGGGGATCAGCGCCGTGGTGATGATGATGTCCACTTCACGCGCCTGTTGCTCGAAGAGCTTCATCTCGGCGTCGATGAACTCTTTGCTCATCACCTTCGCGTAGCCACCCTCACCGGTGCCATCCTCCTCGAACTGCAGCTCGAGGAACTCAGCGCCCATGCTCTCGACCTGCTCTTTGACGGCAGGTCGCGTGTCGAAGGCGCGCACGATGGCTCCTAGACCGCGGGCGGCGCCAATGGCGGCCAAACCGGCGACGCCAGCGCCAATCACCATCACCTTCGCAGGCGGCACCTTGCCCGCCGCGGTGATTTGCCCGGTAAAGAAGCGACCGAAGAAGGACGCCGCCTCAATTACCGCACGGTAACCCGCAATGTTCGCCATCGAGCTCAGCGCGTCCATCTTTTGCGCGCGGCTGATGCGCGGGATTTGATCCATCGCAAGCAGCGTGACCTTGCGCTTCGAGAGACGTTCGAGCAGCGCCTCGTTCTTGGCCGGCCAGACGAAGCTGATCAGCGTCGCCCCTTCCCGCAGCAAGTCAGCTTCGTGGTGGCCACGCTGAGCATCCAGCTCCGGGGGCCGAACCTTCAACACGATGTCCGACTTCTCCCACAGCTCTTTCGGGTCCTTGATGATGCGCGCGCCGACGCTCTCGTAGTCAGAGTCGAGGAACGACGCGCCTTCGCCGGCTCCCGACTCCACCACGGCGTCGAAGCCAAGCTTCGTCAGGCGCTTGATGGTCTCAGGAGTCGCAGCCACCCGGCGTTCTCCGGGGCCGATTTCACGGGGGATCCCAACCAACATATGTGTCTCCTCGCGCGAGCCGCAGCGCAGTGCGGCCCGAACAGAAGTCATGGTCGTTCGCGCCGCGACGACGCGAAGCCGAATGAGCGTCGTTGCTCCGCTTGCGCAGAGAAACGGCAGACCGCCGTGCCAATGGGCGTGGACTGCTGCGGCCCCTTGATAGCGCAAAACGTTGCAGATTGGGGTACTGCGTCGCCTTCTGCATTGCGTCATTCGCAGGGGGTGAGGGAGCGTCGTCCAATAGCCGATTTTGTCGAAGGATCCGCCAGCGAGACTCACGCAATCGGAGCCCAATGTGCGCCCTGGTAGGTTGCATTGAAGTGCAGGATCGCCTCGCGCGCGCCGCGTGCGACGGAGTGGGTGGAGACCAACTGACCTCCCCCCAAACTCCTGAGACGCGCGAGGCCAAGACAGCAACAACCGGCGTCGGACTATCCTCGAAGGGGCGATGGGGGAATTCCGAATCTATCGAGCCGCCTGGGCACTGGTGGTCGTTGCCTGCGCTGGCTGCGGGGAAGATGCAGTGGACTCCGGCGACCGTCAGGTTCAGCCCGGAGTCGACGTGGAGACTTCAACAGGTCCCATCCATGGCGAAGAAGCAGGCGAGCTCAGGATCTTTCGCGGGATCCCCTATGCCGCTCCTCCTCTCTCCGAGCTGCGTTTCCGCGCGACAACGCCACACGCAATCTGGAGTGAGCGCCTCGACACGACCCAGTTTGGTCCGGGCTGCCCGCAAAACGGTGATAGCGTTCTGAACCCAGTGAGCGAAACCTCGGAGGACTGCTTGACGCTCAACATCTGGGCCCATCAGAACGCTCCTGATGACGCGCTCAGGCCGGTGATGGTGTATCTCCATGGCGGGGGCTTTGTCTCGGGCGCCGGCAGCTCGCCTTTGTATGAGTCGACCCGCGTCGCCAGTCAGGGTGATGTCGTGGTGGTGACCCTCAACTACCGCCTGGGCGCTCTCGGCTTCCTCGCTACCGACGAGATCCGCGCGGAGAACGGTAGCGATTCCGCATGGAACAATGGTCTATTGGACCAGCGCGCCGCCCTGCGCTGGATACAGGCGAATATCGCTGCGTTTGGCGGCGACCCAGGGAACGTCACGCTATTTGGACAGTCCGCGGGCGGCGTTTCCGTGTGTGCGCACTTGGCCATGTCTGAGAGCCGTCACCTGTTTCACAAAGCCATCCTTCAGAGTGCTGGCGGGTGCAGCGACATGCGGCTTCTCGAGGGGGATCCGCTCCCACCGGGCGGTACCCTCGCCCTAGCCGAAACGTTCATCGAGGCCGCAAACTGCGCGAGCGAGTCTTCTCCAGTGGCATGCCTACGCCGCCTACCCGTTGACGAGTTGTTGAGAGCTCAGACCGAAGTTCCTGCGAACTTTTGGGGGAATCAGGCGCTCGGGCCAAGCGTGGGAGGCGCCGAACTCAGTGCTCAACCCCTCGAGCAGCTGCGCCAGGATGCCGACGTCGCGGTCCCACTGCTCACAGGCGCCATGTCGGCGGAGATGGCGCTGTTCGTGTTCGGCAACGTCGTGAAGGCGGATACCGACACTGACTACCATGACGTCGCCGTCGCGTTGACCGGAAGCGCCGAGAAAGCAGCCAAGCTGGAGTCGGTGTACCCGCTCTCTCAGTTCGCTTCCGCGCGGGAAGCCGTGGTCGTCATGGGTACCGAGTTCGCGTACGCCTGCCCTGCCAAGCACCTTGCGACCTTCATGGCAGGACGCGGCGCACCGGCGTTCAACTACGAGATGCGCGCCACGGTTGGAGGCCTAGCGGGCGCCGTCGGTCCTGGGCATGGCTTGGACGTTCCCTTCGTCTTCGGAACACTGGACGCGAGCAACTTGCTCTCCTACGACGCTGAAGATCGTGCGCTATCCGACGCGATGATCGGCTTCTGGACCGAATTCGCGCGAAGCGGTGCTCCTGGCAGTGAGTGGCAAGCAGTGACCCAAGGCAGCTACGTTCTAGAGGAACAGAATCCCCATATGGAAATGGACGCGAGCGCGGGTCGCTGTCAGCAACTCGAGGTGCTTGGCCTGATCGGGATATGAGCAGGGGAGCAACTTGAACACAGCGGACACCCACTGGCTGAGGCGCAGCATGCGGCCGCTGCTCGGTGCCGTGGTCCTGATCAGCGTGATCAGCTTGCCGTTTATCCTGCTCGGGGAACAGCGCACGCTCGTCTGGACCAAGGAGCTCGTCGAACGCTCGGGGGCAGGCTTGGTCGTCGCGCTCGTCAGCCTGCTCGCCGCCGACGTCGTGCTGCCGGTGCCTTCGAGCTGGGTAGCTACGCTGAGCGGCGCGTCGTTTGGCTTCTGGGGTGGCCTCGGGGTCAACTGGCTCGGCTTGAACCTCGGGGCGCTCCTCGGGTATTCCCTGGGTCGGCGCGCGGGTCGGGTCGGTGCGCGACGGTTACTCGGCGAAGAGACCCTGGAGCGCCTGGCCAAGAGCTTCGACCGCTTTGGCATCTGGAGCATCCCTCTTTTCCGCGGGGTACCGGTACTTGCCGAAGCGAGCCTGATTGTCGCTGGAAGCTTGCGGCTCTCCCCCGCGCGCTACTGGGTAGCCTGCTTTAGCTCCAACTTGGGAGTCGCGGCGGTCTACGCCTGGGCAGGCGCGATGGCGCTCGACGGCACCAGCTGGCTGTGGGTGTTCCTGGGGTCAACATTGCTCCCCGGCGTGCTTTGGCTGGTGGCTCATCTGCGTCGGCCGAAGGTCGAGTCGTAGACTAGCCTGGAAGGCTGGCGGCATCGTCGCTCAGCTGAGTCAGCAGTGCCTCCGGCAGATCCCGTTCATCGTCATACGCAATACCAACGACCGCCCGTACTTCGCCCGCGGCGTCGAGTATGGGGAGCGCCACCGCTGCCTTTGCGCCAACGGCCGCTGCCCCTGG
Source organism: Polyangiaceae bacterium (assembly GCA_020633205.1). NCBI lineage: Bacteria > Pseudomonadati > Myxococcota > Polyangiales > Polyangiaceae > Polyangiaceae bacterium. Next base: position 98,657 of record JACKEB010000014.1, on the reverse strand, counting down.
GCGCACATCCTTCGACGGCGCCTGCAGGTTGCATGTCGTAACGGGCGCCTTGCGCTCCCACGCCAGGCCCGCCATACCTTTACCGCACGGAATCGTCTTGGTCGCGGCGACTACTGGAGGCGGCAGTGCCACGGCGGCGCGCATTTGGAGCAGGTCCTCCTCGATCGCGTGCACGCTCCCAGCGACACCGCCGTTTCTAGCCAGGTAGGCCTCGAGCCATGTTTGGGCGTCCATTGGTAGATCCTTACTCCTTCCCGCCAGGCGGGCGATGGTCAAAGTCAAGACCCCCGTACAAACCGTGCATGCGGATTTCCCGCACACGGCTTACCAGTAGCCACTCAGCGCACAGCATTACGCGGCCTCCATCAAGATGGATTGCTCCGGATAGCGGACAGTGCCTCGGAGTTGGTACAGGCCCAGACGGTAGAAGTAGTCGCGATCCCAGCGGTCGACTTGTTTGGGTTTCAAGTGGCGACCCTTGCGAGCCACCAGCAGCCCTTTCAGCTGCTTCCAAACATACGTGTCGAGCTGATTGAATCGCTTCGCGGCATTTCCCGTGCGGAAGTAGTTTCCCCAGCCCCGTAGCACGGGGTTCAGCTGTTCGATGACGTCACGGATATCCGCATGGCATCTCGAGCGAGGGGTGAGGCCCTTCACACGGCTCCGGATCCGCTGCATCGCGCGCTGTGACGGCCAGCGATGGAGGAAGTAGAGCCGCTCACCCGACCTCTCCAGCACCTTGCCGCTCAACCGCTTGTGCAGATGACAGCCAAGAAAGTCAAAGCCCTGCTTGCCATCGTAGAGCTCGACTCGCCTGGTTTTCTCCGGATGTAGCTCGAGACCGAGGCGCTGCAGGATCACTCGGATCCGCGCCTCGGCCAGCTCGCAGTCCTTCTTGGTGCGGCAGATCACCACGAAGTCGTCCGCGTAACGCACCAGCGTTCCATACGGAGCGCTGTGGCGGGTCCACAAGACGTCGAGCACGTGCAAGTAGATGTTGGACAGCAAGGGGGAGATCACTCCCCCTTGTGGCGTGCCGCGCACCGACGCCTTCACGACGCCGTCCTCCATCACTCCGGCTTCGAGCCACTGCCGCAGCAACTTCAGCACCCGACGATCCGAGATGCGTCGCCCAACCAGCTTCATCAGCTTGGCGTGGTCGATGCTCCCGAAGTAGTCGCGGATGTCAGCGTCCAGCACGTGATGACCACCCTTCGAGCCGAGTTTCCTCAGCGTCTCGAGCGCCATCGTCGCGCTGCGCCGGGGACGAAACCCATAAGAACAAGGCAGAAAATCCGCCTCGAAGATGGGCTCAATCACCAGCTTTGCCGCCATCTGCACCACCCGATCGCGCACCGTCGGGATGCCTAGTGGCCGCTTCTTACCATCGGCTTTGGGGATGTACTGCCGCCGCACCACCTGCGGCCGATACTTCCCCGCTTTCAGCTCAGCTTGCAATTCCTCGAGGAATCGATGAGCCCCGTACTCCTCCACGTCGCAGATCGACTGGCGATCCACGCCCGCGGCTCCTTGGTTCTGTCTGACTCGCTTCCACGCCTCCTGGAGGATGTCACCCCGCCAGATGTGGTCGTACAGGGCGTGAAAGCGCCTATCCGGTGCCCGCTTGGCTGCTGCATATAGTTGGCGTTGTAGTTGTTGCGCTTTTCCGTGCGGTTTACACCTGCCGGGGTCGTTAGGTCCGGACTTGCCGGCCATTCCCTCACGCTTACCTACGCTTCCAACACGACTACCGCAGGGACCCTTCCCTCCTGCCGCGTTTTGCCGCACGGCATTCGTTCCCGCTGGTTGCCCAGCGGTCTTCGGTACCATGATCCCCTCGGACTCCCGCTGTGCAGTGGCCGATTTCGCCTTCGGCTTATACGACGCACCTCGCCCTGACTTGGGCCGCACAGACGGGCCTCCCGAGTTCCGCGCTCCTCCTTGCACACGTGCTGCCCCCCGTACCCCGCCGGAGCCGACTGCAAGCTTCGGTGCTCTCGCCGTCGATGTTGCCTTCGCCGTGATATGAGCGGCTCGGCCTCCGGATTGTTTCTCTGTCGAGGCTGCAGGTTTCACTTCATGTTGCGGCCCGCGTGCTTGCTCCCCGCTACGCAGCTCTCGCTGCTTCACGAGCTTTTGACACCCCGCTCGGGCAGGGAGATCTCGCTCCACTACCTGGGGCCTGCTACCCGGCGCACCGACGCTTACCGGAACGGGACTCTCACCCGCTGGAGAAACGCAGCTAGCGAAACACTCAGCATCCTGCGAACAGGCTTCCAAGTCTTTCGCGTCACGGCGCACCATAGCTGCAGCCTAGCGAAAGCCGGCAGCGCGGGCGAGGCTCGCTAGATGCAGCCTCACCACAGCTGACCGTTGAGGCCGAGGACGGCTCCGCCTGCGACCGGTTGCGTGACAAACGACCAGGGTCGACGAGGTGAGGGCGTGGAGCCGGGCCTCGATGGCGCGAAGGGTGAACTGTCGAAAAGCAACGCATATGCCACCGAGTCGACACCGCCTGCGAAGGCGAAACCAGGCGCGTCGAAGGTGACCGTCGGTGGCGGCGGCTCCGGGAGGCAACGCAAGTGACGCCGGTACGCGATAGGACGGTGTTGCAGTTCTTACCACACTGAGCGACCCTGCCCGCGCTGCGCTGTTTCCACATCGACAGTTCGCGGGGAGTAGACAAGTGACTGGGCGAGCTCGAACGGACGAACTGGTTGGGTTGGTTGGGGGCGCGATGGCACTCGCCGGAGCGCTCGGCTTGGTTGGCTGTGATGGTTGCGAACAACCTCCCCCCACGAGGCCGGACGCGGCGAGCTCCGCCAGCGGCTCCGCACAGCCCGGTCCCGCACCCAGCGGCTCGGCGGCAACGAACGCATCCCATCTCGGCCTGAAGCAGCTGAGCGCGACCTTCACTGACGCCAAGCAAGCCAAGGAGCGAGCGACCGCGACACCGATTGCGTTTGCGTGGGACCTCTTTCTCTACGTCAACTGGCCCGCCAAGAGCGGCGAGCGAGGTGTACCGGATCCTGCCCTAGAGCTCGGCGCCGATGGGCTAACGACCTGGAGCACTTGGAAACACACCAGCGAGGTGTACCTCCCAGGAGGCAAGCCTCCAGACGCCTGGAAGAGCGGCGATCCAAGCAAGCCGCCGCTGCTCGAGGCGCCCGAAATCGACGGACGCACGTTGACCGATAGCAACGGCAACCTGGTCGAATTCGAGGTCCGAATGAACGAGGCCACGTTCAGCTACATCGTGGCGCGACAGCTGTACGGCTACGCCGGTCAGCAGGCGTTACGCAAGCCAGGCGCCGAGGCCGTTGCGTTTCCTCCCGGATCACTGGAGGTGAAAGCCACCTGGCGCCTGCTGGATCCGATCAAAGACAAGGCCATCCTCGGCAACTACTACACGCGCACGGTTACCTACGCTTCGGACGGCGGTGGCACGACCCAGGCGGCGGCAGGCCTGACAGGGCTCCACATCATCAGCAAGGCGCTCCCGAACTGGGTGTGGGCGACCTTCGAACAGGTGGACAACGCCAAGACCACAGAGGCGAAGCTGTTGCAGCCCATTGCACCAGACGTCGCAGCGGCCAACGCCAAGATGCAGCAAGCGCTGCAGGGGACCGTTTGGGCCAACTACCAGCTGATCGGTGTGATGACGGAGCCTGTAGCGGATGGCAAGCCGGTCATCCTGGCCAATTCCCAAATGGAAACTGGTTTCCAGTCGACGTCTTCATGCCTGACGTGCCACTCCACCGCGTCTATCGGGCCCGACGACAACCCGCGCTTTCAGTTCTTCAAGCCGGGTTTTCAAGGCTACGTCGGCGAGCCACCGAGCCAGCCTTTCGACGCCGCACAGGGTGGCAAGTTCACCCGCCTCGATTTCGTGTGGTCACTGAAGCGCGCCCGTCAATGATCGCCGCCTCACCACTGCTGTTTTTGCGCTGACTAGCGCCTCCAAGGAACACGCCATGAGCGCACTCTTCGTACCGCGTATCCACTTCCTCGGGCTGATGGGCGCCAACACGCCCACCGCGAACAACAACAACTACGACTTGGTGCTGGACCCTGAGAACGTCGACTTGTTCGAGCCGTACAAGAGCATGAGCGACGACGCCTTTCGTCAGCTGATGCGCAGCCTGATCTTGAAGAGCCTGCCCTACAACTTGGGCACTCAAGAGGTCCTGAACGCCAACTGGGACTACGAGGGCGACAACAGCATGGTGATGAGCAAAGCCACTGTCACCACCCTCGACGACCTCAGCGGCAAGCGTCTGAGGAGCGCCGACGAAGATCCGTTGATCGGACTCAAGGTCGACATGTTGGGTGATCCGTGGGGAGACACTCCGTCACCTCCGGTGATCGTCGACAATGACCCGACCGGCGATCTCACGAGCCAGATCTTCAAGGCCAAGGTGTTGCTCGGCGACGAACAGCTGGGTTTCGTCGCCGACGCGCAGAAGGCGGGTCCACTGCCTCGCTGCTACTCCCGCTGGATTGACCTGCAGCGAAACCTGGTCGAGACCCCCGACGCCTGCTTCGCTGCGATCTGGCAGCAGGCACTGCCCAAAGCCGCCCTGGACTTCTACGGCACCGAGCGCTCGCCCATACTCAAGCACCTCGCCGAACAGGCAGAGCGCGAGGCAGGCTTGGTGATGCGCTTCTGCACCTACTACTTCGAGCGCAAATACACCGACCAGCAGATGGCTGACTTCTTCAAGAACGGCCAGCGGGTGCAGAACCTCTCTCAAGGCTTCTGCTTGGGTACCATCGGCGTGTGGCGCTCGGGCGACCTCGGGAGCGTTCCAATGGGGCGCCAGCTGCACTCGAGCGCTTCACTCAAGTTCGACAACCAAGGCACGGAGGTCGACTACGTCTTGGCACCGGCAGTCAGCGCCGTCGACGAGCAGCGCAGTGTGATCGCAGTGGACCTGATCACAACTTTCCCCGAGGTAACGAAGATTGGCCCGGACCAGGACCCGAAGAGCATCCAGAAGGTCGATCTCGGGACCGCCACTCTGGAGGTCGTCACCGCAGAAGGCAAAGTGGAGCCGCTCGGCGCCCTCGACTACTCGACCGCGACGTACATCGACGGCGCGGGCATCGTGGAGCTGCCGCTGAGCGCCGACCAGATCACGAAGATCAAGTCGGGGCGCCTTCAGTTGAGCTGCAGCAAGGCTCAGCAGAACCCGGTAATGCAAGAGCAGCTCCTGGTCTCGGAGACGGACGATCGCTCCGTTTACCTGACGGTCGGCGAATCCACGACGATCCAGGTGAAGGTGTTCGAGCGTGGCTCCTCGCCCACGACTCCGGTGAACGTTGGCGTTCAACAGTACCGGGTGAGGCAGACGCTAGAACCGCCCCAAGACGGCGTGCCCGGTGTACCGTTGAAGAACAACCTGCTCGCACCGCAGCACATCGAGCCCTATCTCAAGCTCGAACCGGAAGCAGCAACAGTCGGCGAGGACGGTATCCTCAACGTGAAGCTCGCCGCGCTGTGCGCCGGACTCGGCAAGCTGCGCTTCGTCCCGGGGAGTGACAACCCGCCAGATCCCGATCCGGTGATGCTCGCGACGTGGCTCAATCTCTACTTCTGCAACGTCCGGGTCCTGCCGAGCGATGATCACTACGACGAGGTACCCGACGACCAAATCACCTTCGAGTACCTATACGACGAAGTGCTTCGCTACTACTGGCGCTTGTTCCCGGTGATGGATCGCTACATGCCGCTCAACAACAAGCAGGCCATGACCCAGCGAGCGCAGAACATCTTGCTCTTGATCGACAAGAACCAGTGGTTCTCCACGCTGTTCATGCCTATCACCCGCGAGATGAGCGACGGCAAGCGCCGACTGCTTCAGCGCTGGTGCAACCGCGTACTGCGCGGCGAAGACACCTGAAAGTCCGCGGGGCGCAGCGTGAGATCGTCGCTCGCATTGCCCCATGGAATTTGTCTTCAGTCTTTCAACGGCAAGGCTCGAACGGGGTGTACGGTCCGGCGTAGCCGATGGTTTTGTAGACATCGAGGAAGGCCTGGACGATGGAGTCAGCGCGCATCTCGCTCGGGGAGGGAGCAGCGATGATGGCGACTTCCTTGTCCTTGGCGATGCTCAAATCCGCGTTGGAGAACACCTTCCCGTCCGTGGTGAGGTAGCAAATCAGGTCTGGCGACATGATCACTGGTGCAGCCTGATCGGAGCGCCAACCCATCAGGTTCTCGTTCTGGTTGTAGATCCAGAACTCGGTCCCCGATTTGTCCGTCAGCACGACGTATCCGAGGTCGAAGCCGCCGCTCGTCTCCTCGTTCGTGCGGGTGATTTTCCCCGTGAAGAGCAGCTCGCCGCCGAGGTACTCCACCACGGCTTGAACCGGATCCTTGGCCTTGCGCAGCGCCGCGCCGAGCCCCTCTGCGTAGGTCGTCGTGTGAAGCATCGCGCTTTGCTTCATCGTCTTTCCGGTCATGGTCCAGAACGCGACGCCCACGTATTGGTGAAAGGTGCCACCAGAGATGATCCCGTGAATGGCGTTGTTCGCGCTCGTCGGGTCTTGAGTATCGAGCCGCAAGTGCTCGTCACTGTTCGCCATCGCGATGGGTGAGATGGGCACGTTGTTGGATGCGTACGTGCACATGGAGAACTCAGGAATCGCCCGCCGCGCACCAGCGGCGTCCACCACTGGGATCCCTCCCTTGGCGGCGGTGCTCATGGGGATCAGGCTGTTTCCTGCCCCCACTTCGCCCGCCAGCACGAATGACAGCGGCTTACCGTCGATTTCCTCGAGGAACTTAAATGCCGTCGGTGCTGCCCCGAAATCAAAGTTGTCCAAGGTGGCATCAGGCGAACCGACGACTGCACTGACCGCCATTCGAGCATCATCCGCCACGTCTTCGTCTGGGTCTGCAAGCCGCAGGGGGCGCCCCGACGCGATGATCTCGGCCGCGATCTGCTTTCCGATGACGAGCGGACCGCCACCTCCCGCTCCTAGGATGGTTGCCCCCTGCAGGATGTCCTCGATAGCTTCTTTCTTCAGCTCGCGCATATCACCCTCCTCGCCTCCGGCCGCTGGGCGCCCCACGCACCTCAGCTCCCCGTGAGTCAGCGAGCCTACCGCAGATCTGCGAGCAACGCGCGGGCACGCTGCACCAACGGAACGGGCTTGGCACCCAAAGCGCGCCCTGTTGTCGCATTGGAACTCGGAACCGTGGATTCAGCGTCAGGCACCTCGGCGAGCGCGGTTTCGAGGGCCGCGCGCGCAGCCACGCGGTCGCCCTTGGCCACCTGAATGCGAGCCAAAGTGGTCGAGGCCGACAACACGAAAGCGGGTGCACCACGCTCGCGGGCGAGGTCAACAGCGGCCACCAGCTGAGGGATCGCCTCGTCGCTACCCGCGCCGTGGAGCAGCTCTCCCCGCCAGCGCAGTAGCTCGCTCTCGAAGGCAAGCTCCTGACGCGAGCGCGCACCATCGATCACGACATCGATGAAGTTCAGGCCATCCCTGAAAGCGCGCACTCGCCAGTGCCCCTCGGCGAGCATGACTCCGTAGAAGCTGGCCGCGAGCCCCGCTCCCATCGCTTGCCACCCGCCCCACGCAGACATCATCTCCGCCAGCGCTTGTTCCGGAGCCGCTTCGAGCGCCGCCCAGCCAGAGAGCATCTGACCCGTGGTGCGATAGATTGGAAACTCCCCCGCCAGGCGCAGCAAATCCTCTCCCCGTACGCCGGCGTTCTCGCGCTCCCCGAGGATCTGACTGGTGATCCCCTGAATCTGCCGAGCGATGGCGCGGCTGAAGTCGTGGTTCATCCCATCAGCCATGGCCCACGCTTCATCACCGCGAGCGCGGGCGAGCTCGAAGTGCCCAGTCACGGCCGCGTTCCACGCGCCGTAGGTCAAGCAAGTCATCCGCGGGTTCTGGGCGAAGAGCTGCACGTGGTGCATCACCCGCTCCGGGTTGAACAGCTCAAACACGCGTTGTACGTGCGCTTCCGCCTGGTTGAACTCCGCCAGCCAAAACGCCTTGTTGCCGACGGCAAACTCCGCTTCCAGCAACAGATCGGCATCCCCGGTCTCGTTGGCGATACCCAGGCATTGGTCGGCGAGCTCGCTCGCGCCTTTTAATTCCCCACGGAACAAGTGAGAGACACTCTGCCCAAACAACACGCGAAACAGCTGCTCGTGCGCACCCACGCGCCTGGCGAGCGCGCCTGCGCGGTCGAACGCCCAGCGCATCTCCTTGGAGGCAAAGCCTCGAGTCACCAAATAAACAGTGCCCAGATTCAGTTGGAGCGACAGCGCCAGCTGGTCCCGCTGCTCAAGCTCGGGGACGACGTTTTGGAGCTCCATTGCGCGCTCCAAGGACTCGAGGGCTCGGGCATAGGCGCCGTCGAGCAGCAGCTGCTCTCCGGCGACGCTCACCGCGAGTAGCTCATCGGAGCTGAGCCCCGCCTCTCGGAAGTGATGGGCAGCAAGCGGCGCGAGGCGCCGATCCTGCTGCATGCGAACCTCGAAGTAGCGCCCCACGCTCGCGTGATAGGCGCGACGCTGCTCGCCTCGCATACCGCTCAAGAGCGCTTCCCGCAGCTTGTCGTGACTGAAGCGCCAGCGGTCTTCCGACAGCTCCACGACCGGACGCGAACGAAGCAAGAGGTCTTCTACGTCGTCTCGCCGGGAGAGCTCGGCGAGTAGCTCGAGATCGAACTGGCGCCCTGTAATCGCGGCCAGCTCCAACACCGGTAAGGCATGCGACGGAACGCGGTTCAAACGCCGACGCAAGACGCCATCCATCCCGCTCGTCATCACCTGGCCGTCCGCCGGGCGTACGGCTTCCAGGCTCCCGGCCTCTTCTGCTAGTGCGCGCAACACCTCGACCGCGAAGAACGCGTTGCCCTCAGTTTGTTCCGCAAGGAAACCAATCAGCGCAGGGTCACCACCGCGATCGCCAAGCACAGAGGTGGTCAGGGACGCCAGTTCACGCTCGCTGAGCCTGCCTAGCCAAAGTTGGTCTGGGTCCCCAAGCTCGCTGGCGAGCGTTGGACGCTCGTCGTCGCGGTAGCTACCCACAATCAGGAGCGGGAGGCGCAGCGTCATCGGGAGAATGCGCTCCAGCAGCGACTGGCTCTCCGGCCCCATCCAGTGCAGATCCTCGAGCATCAAGAGCAGCGGCGCAGCCTGCTTCGCCAGCAGGGCCATCACGGCACCAAACATCGCGTCACGGGCGATGGTCGGATCGGGAGCGATGAACGGTGGGATCTGCCGGCTCAGCAAACGGGCAGCATCAGGCACCAGCACGGACAGCGCAGAGAGCTCATTGTCAGTGAGGCCGCGCGCACCGAGTAACAACGCGCGCAACGGATCACGCCAGATTTGATACGGGGCCTGAGCACCGTCGATCGCCTGCCTCACCTGCACAGACAGCCCGCGCACGCGGGCGCGGGTGCGCAGCTCCGACAGCAACCTCGACTTGCCGACGCCGCTCTCCCCCCGGAGCAGGACGAAACCTCCAACGCCTGCCTGCAACGCACGCACGGCATCTTCGAGCTGCTCGAGCTCCGTGCGACGCCCGATGAAGCGCGCTGACTGGAGGTAGCTCTCGCGCACATCGGACGCACGCTGCGGCCGGGTGCGCCCGGTCACTTCACTGAGATCGGCAATCACCGCAGCAGCATTCGAGTAGCGTCCCTCGGGACGCTTGGCCATCAAGCGGCGCAGCACGCCATCAATGGTCGTTTCCGTGACGTTGCTGGTGGCCCCCGCCCTGCGACCGCGCGCGCGCTTTAGCTGCTCCGGCGTGGCAAGCTGTGTCGACTCATCCACCGCACGCTCGTCGCCGCCAGCACTCACTTGGGTTGGCAGATCCAGGAGCACGCTGAACTCCGGGGTGTGGTTGAGGATTTGATCGCGTAGGCGCTCGGCGTTCGATGCGTCGAAGGGATAGCGCCCGGTGAGCGCCTCGAACAACATGACACCGACCGCGAAAAGGTCGCTTGCTTCCGTGGGGAGCTGACGAGCGTACACCTCGGGTGCCATGTAGCTCAGGGTGCCTGCAAAGTTCGGGATGTCGTCCCGCAGCGCAGCGACCCCAAAGTCCAACAGCTTGACCTGCCCACCGCTCGTCACCAGCACGTTGCCCGGCTTCACGTCCCTGTGAAGCACCCCGTGGCGATGCAGGTAGGCGAGCGCCTCCAGCAACTGCAGCCCCAGACCGACTCTTCCCGACGGAGGCAGCTTTTTTGTTGCCTCGCGGAAGTTAACTGCGTCTTCCAGCAGCTCCATGGTGAGGTAGGGTTGACCTGAATCGAACCCGTAATCATAGACCTTGATCACATGGGGATGGCGGAGCGACGCCAGCACCTTGAACTCGTTCGCGATCGCAATCAGGTGCTGCTGGCTCGCCGATGGGTAGCCAGCCGCCTTGCCCTTGGGGCTCCCCCCGGTGTCGGTTTCAGGCAATTCCGGCGCCGTGGGCGCCAGCTTGGCCTCCGGGGTCCCCACGAGGGTGGGCACGAGGTTCAGCTCCGACGGCGGTTTGGAGCTTTGGGAGGTTGGAGGCTCTAGCAACTTCAGCGCAACCGCACGGTCGGTCAGCAGATCCGTCGCTCGATAGACGACGCTCATGCCTCCGACCCCGATTTCGTCGTGAACTACGTAGCGGCGATCGACGATCGCAGCTCTCGCACGACGGGGTCCGGGCACCAACGGCATGGGGCCGCAGGATAGCTGGTGCGCGGCTGCTTGTGCTGCGATTCCTGCAGTGGCTAGTGAGGCGAATCTCTGATTCGCCGAACAATCAACACAGCGTTCCGCGTCTCAAAAGTAGCGCGAAGGCGCAAAACTCGGGCGCCCACACCCCAGAGGGGGCGGGCGAGTTTTGCAGCGAACTACGGAGACAGGACACTACCCGCTATTGAAACAAGCCGCGCACTTCTGCGCACGTCGTCCCAGCGGGCACCCGTTGGGATACGAAACGGCTTGTGTTAGCGGGCTGAAAGTCGGGGCGATTGGTATCAAGAAACTCGGTCTGCTGCGCGTTGCACTGATCGCCGTTGTCCTTGATACAGCCGATGATGTGTGACTGCAGCCCGGGCTTGCCGGCGATCATCGGCACTTCTGCGGAACCAGTGAGCGCGTCACACGAATCAACCTTCGCGCTGAGTTTTGCGACCGTGCGACTGACGATCCAAAGCGCCTGAGCACGTTCGAACTTCAGCGCGTCGGTCGGTGGATGAAAGTAGCCGTTGCCCTTTGACGCGAAACCCGTGAGACCGGGCTTGGTGTCAGCGTCAGGATCGCTCGCCTTGACCTGGGTTAGCGCGGGCCAAGCGTCATTCAATGGGTCGATCATCGTGTGACCCACGAGCAGAGCAACCGGTGCACTCTCCACGCTACCTCCAATTTCGAAGGCACCCGAGAAATCGATGCGGAAGATGGGAATGCCTCCCAAGTCGAATACATCCCCGGGGAACCAAACACCGAAGCGCTCGTTGCCTCCCAAGAAGTTGCTCTGGAAGTCGGGCAACGTGATGCCACAGGTGTTCACGGTCTCGTACGCGCCCGCTGCCTCCTGCACGCGGTTGCCAAGCAGCCAAACGCGGATCTTGTCGTTGCCTGCTTGCAGCACCATCGTGTTCGTCCAGGCGACGTCGATCTCCAGATAGCTTCCCCAGCTACCGGAGAGGTCGCAGGGTGCGCCCGCCGCGCCGGCGCTACCGCCCGTCGTGTTGCCAGCGCTGCCGCCGCTGCTTTGCCCCCCGCTGCCGCCAGCGCTGGTCGTCCCACCAGTTCCCGCGGTGCCCGCGCTACCCGCGGCACCACCTTGAGCACCCGAGCCTCCGCCGAGCAGCCCCGAGCTGTCGCTCGAACCGCACCCCACGGCCAAGAGGCTCAACAGCGAAACGCTCCATGCGAACCTGGAACCACACTTCAGAGACCCGCAAACCATTTTAGGTTTATAGCATTCGCGGCCCGGCTCGGGAAACCGGAACGCTCCCGCCTGCAGCAGACCACCCGGTGGAAGCTCACGGGTAAATCCTTCGCGATCACGGCGCTGGTCGCGAAACCTGCTGGCAACCGAGCGACACGCCGCGATCGTGGTCAAGGAGCGCCGACGCGAACGCTGTCTCCGGAGTGCGTCGCCCGCATACCTGATACTGAAAGGGCGTCGCCGTGTGTCGACTTCGGCCGCGCCGGTTTCCAGGCCCACATTTCCCCGCGGCAACCTTCCGTAGGCAAGGGAGGCCCACCTTGGTTCTGGTCCTCGAACCAATGCCGCAGCCTTTCCTGTGGGGGGGAGGTGCTCCGCCTACGCGCTGTGTCCGTTCGGCGTCTCTGTCAAGCGCGTGTGCGCCGATTCACTGCTGAAATCGACGTTGAAGATCCGGGTGAGGCTCGAGCCTGCGGTGTAGTGTCCAGAGCCGTGGTGTCCGCACGACCCGGGACGGCTCGCTTTCAAAAAATATCCGCCGAGGAAACGTGCGGATTCGCTGGTTCATCACCACTCTGGTGTTCCTGCGCCTCGCCTTATGGCAGCCTCAGCGCCCCCTGCGCTTGGGGGCGGTGTCGGCGCTAGCACCGTAGATCGCAATGAGGCCCAGCCGGGCCCAAGGGAATCGACGGAGCGAAGTCGAATTGTTGTTCTTCGCGCCTGCCGGGCGCGAAATCGGAGACCGCTCCGAGATCACCCGCGGCCTTCAAACGTTGCCAACCAGAGATGCAGGAATTCCTCGCAGCTAGCCTCAGCTACCCGACGGTGATCTTCAGCGCGCTGATGGTCGCGATGCTGCTGTACTGGCTGCTCGTGATCATCGGTGCCGTGGGCTTGGATCTACTGGGAGGCCACGATCACGCGCTGGAGATCGACGGACACCACCTCGACGCGATGGACGCCGCAGAAGCGCCGAGCGCGTTCCGCCTACGACAGGTGCCGGTGACGGTCGTGGTGTCGCTGCTGACGTTCTACAACTGGTTGCTGTGCCACCTCGGTAGTCACTACCTAATTCCGCACGTCAACTTCCTGAATCCGGGAATCGCCGCGACGCTCCTACTGTTGCTGAGTTTGGTCGTCAGCTTCTTGCTCACGAAGCTCAGCGTCGTTCCCCTGGCTCCGCTTTTCCACACGCATCAAGCCACGCGCCGCAAAGAGCTCGTGGGTGAGATCGTGACGGTGCGCACTGGGCGCGTGGACAGGAAGTACGGTCAGGCGCTGCTCGACGAGGACGAGCACGCGCTGCTGTTGGAGGTACGCTGCGATCCTGCAACCGAGCTGCGACGCGGCCAGCGCGTGATGATCATTTCGGTAGACGATGAAACCGGCAGCTATGAAGTTGAGCCGGTGGACGAGCTGCTTGGAGCTTCTCCGCGGAAACACCAAGAAGGCTGATTCCAGGTGCTCCTGGTACTGAGCCGTGCGCCGGATGGCGCCACGGGGCGAGAGTGAGGAAATGCGATGAACTTCGAACTTTCAACGCTATTGGCCGGGGCCGGTGCCCTACTGGTGTTTGTGGTCGGTTCCCTACTGATCATCACGCGCTTCTATCGCAAGGTGGATCAGGGCAAGGCGCTGATCGTCAACACCATGCGCGCAGAGCCGACCGTGACATTCACGGGCAAGGTGGTCATCCCGGTGTTCCACCGCGCGGAGGTGATGGACATCTCCGTAAAGACCATCGAGCTCGACCGGCGGGGACAGGAAGGCCTGATCTGCGCAGATAATATCCGCGCAGATATTAAGGTTACCTTCTTCGTGCGGGTAAACAAGACCGCTGAGGACGTGCTCAAGGTCGCACAGTCAATCGGTTGCGAGCGCGCCAGCTCGCAAAACACTCTCGAGCAACTGTTCAACGCAAAGTTCGGCGAAGCGCTGAAGACGGTCGGCAAGTGGCTCGAGTTCGAAGAGCTCTACACGAAGCGCGAAGAGTTCCGCGACCGCATCATCGAAGTCATCGGCAAAGACCTAAACGGCTACGTGCTGGAAGACGCGGCGATTGACTACCTGGAGCAAACGGCGCTCGAGTCCCTGGATCCGTCGAACATCCTCGACGCCCAGGGTATCCGCAAGATCACCGAGATCACCGCGCACATGAACGTCAAGACGAACTCTCTCAAACAGGAGGAGCGCAAGGCGATCAAGAAGCAGAACGTCGAGGCTCAAGAGGCCATCCTGGAGCTCGAGCGCCAACAGGCGGACGCAGAGGCCAAGCAGGCCCGCGAGATCGCCACCCTGCGTGCGCGCGAAGAAGCAGAGACACTCAAGGTTCAAGCTGAAGAGCGCAAGAAGCACGAACTCGCTCGGTTGAAGCAAGAAGAGGAAGTCTCCGTTCAGGCGGAGAACAAGCAGCGGCAAGTCGAGGTCGCCCAAAAGAACCGCGAACGCGTGATCGCGGTCGAGAGCGAGCGCGTCGAGAAGGAACGCGCCCTCGAGGCCATTGGGCGCGAGCGGGAAGTGGAACTCCAGCGCATCGAGAAGGAGAAGGCGCTGGAAGTCGAACGCAAGGCGATCGCTGACGTCATTGCCGCGAGGATCGCGGTCGAGAAGAGCGTGGCTGAGGAGGAAGAGCGCATCAAGGACCTGCGGGTGGTGGCGGAAGCCAAGCGCCTCAAGGAGTCCACGGTGATCGCCGCTGAAGCAGCTGCTCAGGAGAAGGTCACCCACAAGGTGAAGGAAGCCGAGGCGGACGAGCAGGTCGCGAAGCACACCGCCAAGCGCACGCTGACCCTAGCGGAGGCAGACCTCGAAGCCTCCGACAAGCAGGCCCGCGCCAAGATCCGGCTCGCGGAAGGCATCCAGGCCGAGGCCGCGGCCCAAGGCTTGGCGAACGTCAAGGTGAAGGAAGCCGATGCCGTCGCCGTGGAGAAGCTCGGCACGGCCAACGCCCGGGTCGCCCTCGAAACGGCTCAGGCCGAAGCGCGCGGACTGGAAGAGAAGGGCATGGTGGAGATCAAGCTCAAGAACGCAGAGGCCGAAGCCATCGAGCGTCAAGGCAAGGCCAACGCAGACGCTTCTCGTCAGATGTTCCTTGCGGAAGCACAAGGCGCCGAGAGCAAGGGCCTCGCAGATGCCAAGGTCAAGGAAGCGGACGCAGCCGCAACCGAGAAGCTCGGCACAGCTCAAGCCGTGGCCATTCGCGAGAAGATGTCCGCAGAGGCGGTGGGCCTGCAGGAAAAGGCCGGCGCGATGAAGGCACTCGACCCCGAGAGCCGCGCCCACGAGGAGTACCGAATCCGCCTGGAACAGCAAAAGGAGCTGGCACTCGCAGCCATCCAGAGCCGCGTCGCGGTCGCCGAGAGGCAAGCCGACGTCATGGGCTCCGCGATGGAGCACGCGAAGATCAATATCGTGGGTGGCGACGGACAGTTCCTCGATCGCTTCTTCAAGGCGGTGAGCCTGGGCGCCGCGGTGGATGGCGCCGTAGACCAGAGCGAGCTCCTGAAGAGTTCCGTGCGGGAATACCTGGAGGGCGACGCCAGCCTTCGCGGCGACGTAAAGGAGATCCTGGCCAGCCCCGGCTTCAACACCGAGGCGCTCAAGAACCTCTCGATCGTCGGCGCGCTGCATAAGCTGATGGGTGAGCTGGACCATGTGCAGCGCCCCAAGGTGGAGCAGCTGGTGCAACACGCCAAGGATTTGGGCCTCGGCTGACGAGCCTGGCGTGGCCCATTCGCCGCGCCTCACCCCCAAACTCGAGACATCCGAAGGATTAGCCCACGCGGTCTCCCGCGTGGGCGGATGACGAATCGATGGCTGACGACACGCCAGAAAACCAGCGCGACCTCGAAGGCGGAAGCTACGAGCTCATCCGGACGCGCCTGGTGGAGCAAGCCAAACGCTTGGCGCAAGGGGCTGAGGCGCTAAACACCGAGCGTCGGGCGGCCTTCGGCGGGCAAGAACTCGCAGTAGTCGGCAATGAGCGCGTACGCACCGAGAACAACTGCGTTCCCCGCGATATCGTGATGGTCGAAGGCCAACTGCTATTCGGCTACAACGTCTTCATTGGCTTGCGCACGGAAACGCAAGTCGCAGATGTATTCAGCCTCCATCGCTTCATGCGCACCGGAGAAGGCTTTGACGTCTCCGCGATTGGCAAGGGGGAACACGCACGTTCTTTCCTCGAGGATACGCGCTTCGTGGAGCAGTTCCTCGAGCTGTATACGTACTACAAGGACGCAAAGCTGATTCAACTGACGCGCTCGGAGTCGAAGCTCCTCGCGGTCTTCCAAACCGGCGCCAGCGTGGACGACAAGCGCGTTTTCCGCTGGGGCTTGGACTCCGGCGGGCACGCGACGTACATCGACAATCGCGGAGAACGGGACCACGTCTTCCCCAAGAGCCACGACTTCACGTGGCGTGAGACGACGCGGGAGCAGCACGTCAAGGGCCGGCATCCTCACGTCAACATCGAGAACGTCGTCTTCGTCGAGTGTGTGGACGGAGATCTGACGATCAAGGTCGAGAACAACACCGAGACCGGTCAAGGCATCTACGCGGAGCCTGTGGATGATCCACGGCAGAGCCTGGACGACGCAAGCATCTCCTACGCGATGCTTGGGCACCTGGTGTTGCTCAGGATGATCCCCTACGGCGAGACCCAACCTCGCTACCTGGTCTTTGCGACGCGTACCCACAAAGTGGTGCGAGTCGACGCCATCGGCGCCGCGTGTGTCCAGCTGCCGGAAGATCACGGTGTGATTTTTCCCGGTGGCTATGTGCTGATGGACGGTCAACACAAAGTCTTCGAAGGAGACTACGAGCGCTTCCTCTTCGAGCGCAGCGTGCGCTCGCCAAACGGCGAAGACGTGCTCTACATCTTTCATGAGCGCGAACAGGGCGTGTATGCGCTGTTCTCCTACAACCTGATCCGCAAGGAAGTACAAAACCCCATCGTATGCAGCGGGTATTCGCTCTTCGAAGACGGCCGCATGGTCGTGTTCCGCCAGAGCTCCGAGGAGCCTACGCGGGTGCACCCGATGCAGTTCTGGCAGACGCCCTTCGTTTCGATCGAGCACGCGGCGAAGCAACCCGTAAAGGGTGGTCCGCTCGGCAAGGTCGGCAACGCGGAGCTGGTGCGAGGCATCAGTGATTGTTTGAGCCTCTCGCGCATGGCGATTGAGACGACACCTACCCGGCAGATCTACGAAGACCTGATCCGCGCCATCACGCGCACCAATGACACTTACTACTGGCTGGGTCAGGAGGAGCTCGGCGCTCTGGGACCGGTGCTCGGCGAGCTCCGCTCAACCGCCGAGCTGATCGTCGATGAGTTCGACAAGGTCGTTGCGATCAAGGAGCGCGCCCAAGCTGCGCTTGCGGAGGCGCTCGAGAAACAGCAGGCCCTCGAGGCTCGAATCCGCCCGGATTCGTTCAATGCCATCGAGCAGTTCATGCAAGGACTGACGGAGCTCAGGAACCAACGGGGTCACCTGATCAGCTTGCGGGAGCTTCGCTACATTGACACCGCCCGCGTGGACGAACTCGAGCAGGAGTGCGTCGAGCAGTTCGACCGGCTCAGTCAAGCGACGGTCGGCTTCCTGCTCGATGCGGCGGCCCTCGCGCCCCTTCAGACTCAGCTCGCGGAGTTGCTGGAAGGGATCGCGACGGTAGAAAAGACGCCGGAGCTCAAGCCCCTCAGTGAGCGCCTGGAGACCACCAGCGAGGGGCTCACGCTGATGAGCGAAGTCGTGGGCAGCCTCGAGGTCGAGGATCCGACCCAGCGCACGCAGATCCTCGAGCGCATTAGCGAGGTATTCGCCACGCTGAACCGCGTCCGCGCCACGCTCCACAACAAAAAGAAAGCACTGCAGAGCGCCGAGGGGCGCGCGGAATTCGCTGCGCAGTTCAAGCTGCTTGGACAGAACGTGCAGAGCAGCCTAAGCCTTGCGGAAACGCCTGACGGCTGCGACGAGCAGCTTTCGCGACTGATGATCCAGCTGGAAGAGCTGGAAGCGCGCTTCAGCGAATTCGACGACTTCGTCGCCGAGCTGGCGCAGAAGCGTGACGAGATCTACGAAGCATTCAACCAGAAGAAGCAGCACCTCCTAGACGAGCGCCAGCGGCGCGCCCAGAACCTGGTCTCTGCAGCAGAGCGCATCCTGAGCAGCGTCGCGCGGCGTGGACAGGCGTTCGGCGATGACGATGCGCTGAATGCCTACTTCGCCAGCGACCCGATGGTGATGAAGGTGCGCGATCTGGCGGCGCGTCTCGCCGAGCTGGGCGAAGCGCCCAAAGCCGAAGAGCTTACCTCGCGCCTGAAGCAGGCGCGGCAAGATGCGTTGCGCGGCCTCAGGGACCGTCAGGAGCTGTTCGAAGACGGCGCCCAACTGATCAAGCTCGGAAAGCACCGATTCGCCGTCAACACTCAAGCCATCGAACTCAGCCTGCTGCCGCTCGGCAATAGCTCCGAGGACGGAATGGCGCTCGCCCTCTCAGGAACTGACTTCCGCGAGGCAATCGCAGATGAGGCCTTCAACGAGTACCAAGACTGCTGGCATCAACAACTGATCAGTGAAACGCCCGAGGTGTACCGAGGCGAGTTCCTCGCGGCGAGCGTCCTCCACCAAGCTCGCAATGGTGAGGGCGGGCTGTCTCTGGCGGCGCTACGAGAAGCCCAGCTCAGCGACGGCGGCCTCGAAGAGCTGGTCCGCAAGCAGGCTGCCGCACGCTACGACGAAGGCTACGAACGTGGGCTCCACGACGCGGACACCGCGCTCATCCTGCAGGCTGCCCTGAGCCTCAGTGAATCGGCAGGTCTGCTCCGCTACGATGCCGATGCCCGCGCCCTTGCCGCGTGGTACTGGGCGAACCTTCACTCCCAGCGCGCAGCTAGCGAAGGCTCTGACGAGCGCGGTCGGAAGCGCGCACTTTACGCACGCAGGGCGGCGAGCCTCGGTCGGCTGCAGCGTCAACTCGGCGACGACCACGGCCTGAAGGAGCTAGGCCGGGAGCTGGGCGCTGAAATTGCCGAGTTCTATCGGCATGCTCGGCGGGTCGGCCCGGAGGAGTTGAGCGAGCTGGCGGGCGGCTACTTGGCGGAAGAGCTGGCGGGGGAGACCCCAAGCTTCGTCTCGAGCCCGGGCGCGGAGCAGCTCCGGCGGAGTTTCCTGACGGCACTCGAAGATAGCGGCGCGCGCAGTGCCTTCGAAGCCGATGTGCGGGAACTGGAGTACGAGCCCGAAGCACAGCTCGTCACTGTACGCACCTGGCTCAGCGCCTTCGCGAGCAAGCTCCCCGAGCTTGAAAAGGGCGGCGCGGGAAAACATATCTTGGAAGCCTCCGTGCTCGTGCTCTCCGAGCGCATCCTCGACTACCGGGCCAGCAGCGCCTTGACCGAGTGCATCGTGGAGGGCTTGCTCGGCGATCACCCGCGAATCGTGGAGGGTAAGCTCCAGCTGTCGATATCGGAGTTCGAGCGACGTCTTGGCCGCTTCCTCGCGGTGCAAGTGCCGCGCTTCCGCGCCTACCGCACCGCGCGCCAGAACTTGCTCGATGGAGAACGACGCCGGCTACGCCTGGATGAGTTCAAGCCGAAGGTGCTCAGCTCCTTCGTGCGCAACCGGCTGATCAACGAAGTGTACCTCCCGCTGATTGGCGACAACTTCGCGAAGCAGCTCGGCGCGGCAGGGGACAACAAGCGCACGGACTTGATGGGCTTGTTGTTGCTGATCTCTCCGCCAGGCTACGGCAAGACCACACTCATGGAGTACGTCGCCAGCCGTTTAGGCTTGGTGTTCATGAAGGTGAACGGTCCCGCCCTGGGGCACGGAGTGCACAGCCTGGATCCGAGCGAGGCCCCCAACGCGACCGCACGCCAGGAGGTAGACAAGATCAACCTCGCGCTCGAGATGGGAAACAACGTGATGCTGTACCTGGACGACATCCAGCACACGCACCCGGAGCTGCTACAGAAGTTCATCTCACTCTGCGATGCGCAGCGGCGTATCGAAGGCGTGTGGCAAGGCCGAACTCGCACCTACGACCTGCGCGGAAAGCGCTTCTGCGTGGTGATGGCGGGCAATCCGTACACGGAATCTGGGGAAAAGTTCCAGATCCCGGATATGCTTTCGAACCGCGCGGATACGTACAACCTGGGAGACATCCTGGAAGGCAAAGACGACGTATTCGCGCTCAGCTACATCGAGAACGCGGTGACCTCGAACCCGGTGCTGGCGCCCTTGGCCAGCCGCTCCACGCGGGACCTGCACGCCTTCATCCGTATGGCGCAAGGAGAGGAAGTACCGGCGTCGGAGCTGGAGCACGGCTACTCCGCGGTCGAGATCGGCGAGATCAAAGCCGTGCTGACGCGCCTATTCAAGGTTCAAGGCATATTGCTCAAGGTGAACCAGGCGTACATCGCCTCGGCGTCCATGGACGACAAATTCCGCACGGAACCCTCCTTCAAGCTTCAGGGCAGCTACCGCAACATGAACAAGCTCGCCGAGAAGGTGGTGAGTGCGATGAACGAGGCGGAGCTGCAGTCGTTGGTGGAGGTTCACTACTCTGGCGAAGCGCAGACGCTGACAACCGGAGCGGAACACAACCTGCTCAAGCTGGCAGAACTCCGAGGCACGCTGAAACCTGAAGCTGCCCAACGCTGGGAGGAGATCAAGGCTGGGTTCAAGAAGCACCTGGCGCTTGGGGGTTCGGAGACTGACCCGGTGGTACGCGTCACGTCCCAACTGAGCAGCCTCGGTGAGCAGTTGATCGCGATCCGTGAGAGCATTCGCGAGGCGACGGCGTCCAGAGACACACCCAGCAAGCTCGAGTGGGTGGAGGGCCATATTCAGGCGCTAAACCAGTCGCTGGAGCGCCTGGCGGAACCAAAGGTGGCGCTCACGGTTCGCAACGATCCGCCACCAGGCATCGACGAGCTGCTCGCGATGCAGGTCCAGATCATGGAGCAAACCTTGGTGCCGTTCGTGCGGGTTGCGACACAGCGTCTCGATGACAGCGAAGCCTTGCGCGAGCGACTGGATGAGTTTATCGCCCAGGTTAAGGCGATCGACGCGCGCCTGAAGGGCGCTCTCGGTCCGACATACGGCTCATGAACTCCCCCATCCTATACGCCGCTCTGGGTGCGGTGCTCGCCTGGCTCGTGATGCGCCTGATGATGCGCCGCGATCAGATCAAACCCGAAGATGCCCAACGCCTGGTCTCCGAAGGCGCGCTGCTGGTTGATGTGCGCACCACGGCAGAGTTCAACGCTGGGCATCTACCGGGCGCGATCAACATTCCATTGCACGAGCTCGGAAAGCGCGCGGTGGAGCTCGAGCCGAAAGAGCAGGCCATCGTGGTCTACTGCGCCAGTGGGATGCGCAGCCGGGGCGCTCGGCGCGTCCTTCAGCAGGCAGGTTTCAACGCCGTGAGCGACCTCGGCTCCGCCTCGCGTTGGAAATAGCCGTATCGCCAGAAGCCGACGGGTTGTCGCGTGTCTAGAAAGCTCCCGTGACGATGCAGGGATTGCCCACCTCAGTGCCCCGGCGCCCACATTTGGTGCTAGGTCATCCCGACGCCGAGTCGCGCGAGTGAGCGAAAGCGCAAGCAGTTAGAGGCCAGATGACCTTGCACTGCCCGAAGCGCTCCCGGAAGCTTGGAGAGTGAGACGACGTTCCAGGGGTGGTGGACGGTTCGGGAGCACGCTCGGCCACGCGGGCCATTTCCGCACGACTTTGCTGACGGGCGCGCTGCTGGGCGTGCTGGCCGTTGCGCCGATCGCCTCCGCGAAGCCGAGCTGGAAGGAGATTGCCGCGGCTAACAAGGCGGCCGCGAAGGGGCGCGCTGCGGAGAAGCGTGGCGACTTCCAGGCAGCCCTCGAGGCCTACGAAGAGTCGGGGGGCCACGTCGACAGCTCAGCCAACCGGCGTCGCCTCGCTCGGGCCAAAGCTGGGCTGGGGCGCTTCCTCGAGGCAAAGGCGGAACTCGATCACGTGTTGAGCGACGACAAAGCGAGCAAGGGTCAGAAGCAGAGCGCACAGAAAGAGCTTGATGAGCTGCTTCAGCGCATTCCCAAGATCGCTTTCGAGCTCCCTGGCGACTTCGCGGGTCAACTCGAGCTAGACGGCGCTAGCGTCACACAGCCGAGCGAGGCTCAGCTAGTGGATCCCGGTACGCACAAGGTGCGTGCCACGGCGGATGGCTTCGAGGACTTCGAGCTCGAGCTCGAGCTCAAAGAGGGCGAGAGCAAAACGGCGTCGATCGAGCTGACATCAGTGGCCAAACAGAGCACCTCACCCCCAAAAGCGGAGCCTAAGGAGGAGTCAACGTCCCTGGCGAAGCCGCTTGGTTATGTGAGCCTGGGGGTAGGGATAGTTGGCGTGGCTCTGGGAAGCTACTTTGGTCTACAGGCGAGGAGCACTCGCAACGACCTTGGGGACGCTTGCGTGCAAGATCGTTGCCCCGCGGATTTAAAATCCAAGTACGACGATGGCAAACAGCAGGCGTTGTTCTCCACGATCGGCTTCGGGGTAGGCACTGCAGGGCTCGTGACGGGAGTCGTGCTCTTGATGCTCGCACCCAGTGAGACGGAGCAGGGTCCCGTTCAAGCGGGCGTTGGTGTGGACTCGGTCTGGGTCTCGGGGAGGTTCTGATGACGCGGCGACTTGGGCTCTACACTGCGCTTGGCGCGCTACTGACCTGCGGCTGCAGCAACCTGCTCGACTATGACTCCCTTGAGTTCGAAGAAGCCAGTGGTGGCGCCGCAGGCCAGGGCGGCGCGGGAGGCAGCGCAAACGGCGGCTCCGGCGCGAGCAACGGCGGCAGCGATGTGGCGGGCGGAAGCGCCGTTGGCGGAAACGGCATTGGCGGCAGCGCGACGGGAGGAGACAGCGGGTCAGGCACGACCGGTGGCACGTCGAACGGGGGCACTAACGCCGGTGGCAACGGCGGCAGCGCGGCTGGTGGCAGCGGCGCGAATGGCGGCTCGGCGACCACTGGAGGCAGCGCAAACGGAGGCGCGGGCAATGGCGGCAGCAGCACGAACGGCGGCTCGAGTGGTCAAAGCCAAGGCGGCACATCCTCAGTGGGACCTTGCCAGGGCGTGACTTGCGGAACGACCGAGTACTGTGATCCAGCGGACAGCCAGTGCAAATGTCTCCCGGGTTGGACGGCCAGTGGCGGGAGCTGCGCTCCCAATCTCCCCGGGGATCCGGCAGGACACTCGCAGCAGGCGGTGTGCGATATGTGGAACTGGGGTCATCAGGTGGACGACGCCAGCCCCTGGACGTCCGGCGGCAGTCAGTGTGATCCGGGCACTACTTCACGCGTCGGACTGAATGACACGGTTCGACGCCTGAACGCTTTCCGCTGGCTGATTGGCCTAGGTCCCAGCGCAGACAGTCCTACCGCAGACGAAACGGGGCGCTGGTGCGCCGTGCTCGCCTCTTGGAATCCTCCCGGAACCGTCCCGGATCCCCACAATCCCCCGAGCAGCGCGACGTGCTACACGGCGGCGGGTGCAACGGGCACGGGCTCCTCGAATCTCGCCTGGGGTCCCCGGCACCCAGCCAACGCGATTGACCAGTTCGTGCAGGACAACGGCGTGGCCTCGTTGGGACACCGCCGCTGGATCTTCAACCCGCCGCTCGGGCCCGTGGGCATCGGCTACTACGCTGGCGGCGGCCAGTACGGTGACGCCCAGTGCCTAGGCGTGTTCGCCAGCAACGGCGGTGGTCCCAACCCGGACTGGGTCTCCTGGCCTCCTCCTGGGTTCGCACCGGTCTCCGTCTTTGGGTGGGCCTGGAGTTTCCACCATAAAAACAGCCTCTCTGGCGCGAGCGTCAGTGTCACCCGTGACTCAGATGGCATGAACATGCCCGTCAACGTGACGGCTCTCACCGGCGGCTACGGCAGCTTGAAGGCCATCAGCATCACCAAGAGCTGGTCTGCGAGCGTCGGCGAGTCCTACACGGTAACGGTTTCGGGCTTCACAGGCGGACCAGTCACCTACCAAGTCACCCCAATCAGCTGCTAAACCTCGCGTCGCAACCCATGACGCGGCGGATTGTCTCCTGGGGTGAGACCCTTTGGGATCTCTACGAGCAAGAACGCTTGCTCGGTGGCTGTGCAGCCAACGTCGCGGTGCACCTTGCCCAGCTGGGCTGCGCAACACACCTCGTCACGCGGGTGGGCAAGGATGAGTTGGGAACCGCAGCGATCGAGGCGCTCGCCGCGCGTGGTCTGGATACAAGCAACGTGCAGGTCGACGCTGAGTCGCCAACCGGCTGCGTCCAGGTTCGAATCGAGAAGGGCCAGCCACGCTTCAGCATCGCGGGCCAGGCAGCCTGGGACCGCATCGAACTCGACGACGGACTGCGCAGCCTGCTGCAGCAGGCAGACGCCCTGGTTTTTGGAACGTTGGCCCAGCGAACACCTCTCGGCTTCACCACCCTGCGTGAAGCCGTGGCGCTCAGCGCGGCGCGCTTCCGCGTGTGTGACTTGAATATCCGCCAACCCTGGGCGAGCCCGGAGGCGATCGAGCAGTCAGTGGCGCTGGCTAACGTGATTAAGCTAAACGCCAAGGAAGCCGAGACGCTGCGCCAGATCTACGGAATCGAGGATGTCTGTGCTTGGCTCCTGTCGCGCGGAACCGAGATCGTCGCCCTCACGTTAGATGCTCAAGGGTCCGAGCTTCACACCGCACGCTCGTGCATCCAGATCCCGCCGTTTCCCCTCTCGGGGACGACCATCGACGCGGTTGGGGCTGGAGACGCCTACACGGCGGTGCTCACGGCGCATTTGGTGGCGGGGAGCAGCCTGCAGCAGGCGGGGGAGGCGGCGTCTCGCTACGCGGCTGCCGTGGTCGGATTCCCTGGAGCGACGCCCCAAATCCCCGCGGATGTCCTCGAAGCGACGCGCCCGCGCGACATCTACGACAACGTTCCGGCTGGCTAGGCCCTACGTCCGACCACCATCGGCTCGGCGCTACGCCAATCACCCACCTTGTCGTGTGGCTGAGTCGCTGACTCGGCCGGTACAGCAGGGAAACGACGCAAACCCGGCGTGTGCGCGGTCTATTCCCAGTCCCCAGCGGAAACGCCAACGCCGCTTCATGAAGCGTGGGGAGCAGCGTGTTCCGGGCCGGAAACGCGGGGCAAAGCGCGCTTTCTGGGTTCCGCGGCGCCCGTCGTTCGGCCTCCCGGATAGGACCCTGCTCACGGAAGCGCTTCCGCCGCGCGGAAGCCAACTCGGGCCTCCGGTCGTGGCTCGGCGCTCCCTCCCGCGCAGCGAACTTCACGGCGGACTCGTATTTCGCCCGGAAACGCCTCGAGCCCGAGGGGCAAGCCAGCGCTCTGATCGCGCTATTCGGAATATCCCGCAAATCCTCCGCACGGACCGACCAGCGGAAACGCCTGTCTTTTCACACGCGGAACCAAGCCCTGGGTCACGCATGACCGCACAACAGCGTCCGAGCTGAGACCGCATGGAAAAGACGTGGCCTCCAAAATCGGTTCCGCAGACGATTCCGTATGCAACCTTCCGCTAGTCTTTCCGTGATCAATCAGCTAGGTTTCAGCGATGCCGAAGGGAACCAAGAAAAAAGGCGGACACAAATGGCCTGCTGCCGCGCGAAAGCGCCCAGTCGAGCCGCTCACCCTCAAGGATGCCTACGAGTGCGGTCGCATCGTATTCGAGCAGTTTGAGGACCAATCCAACCGCGAGATCGTGGAAGCGGAGAAGCTGAGCATCACGAAGCTCACGCTGCACCGCTGCTGCGCCGCGTACCGCGTGCTCTGCAACTTGAACTACACCCCGGAGAACTGCCCCTTCGGGTTCGGTATCGCCGCGCGTCTCGACCTCGTCGAGGAGAAGTACCAGGCGGGCCTGGCCAAGCGCGCTGTCGACGAGCAGCTCTCTACTCAGGAGCTCGAGTTCGCGATCGCCGAGCTACGCCAGAAGCACCCGCGCACCGCGGGCAAGCAGCCCATGCTGCGCTTCGAGCGTGCACTCGGTCGCCTGGAGCCCTTCACCGATGGCCACTTCAACCTGCTGGGTGATTTGGACCAGGCCTCGCAGCTGTCCGAGGACAAGCGCGGAGTGCTCCTCGCACGCGCCAGCCAGCTGCGCGGTGAGCTAGAGAAGGTCGAGAAGGCGCTGAGCTCCGGTGGCGGTGCGAAGCCCAAGGCCGCGAAGAAGGCCAAGAAGAAGAAGACCTCGAAGAAGTGAGCCCTGGGTTCGCGTCTTCGGGCGCGAACCGGCCAACTTCGACTCGGTCTGCGAAAACGGCAGACCGTTCGGTAAGGCGAGTCAGCGATTCGCCGAACGATGGACAAAGCAGGGCGTCGAGTGGATCTCGGCGCCCTCTGTTGTTTGTAAGCGCCTGTTGTTTGTAAGCGCCTGTTGTTTGTAAGCGCCTGTTGTTTGTAAGCGCCTGTACTTTGTAAGCGCCCGTACTCTTTAGGGGCGGAGCAAGAAAGCAAAACGGGCACCCAGCTGGGTGCCCGTTTCGTTTTGGGTCGGAGGCCTGAGCTACTCTCCGATTTCCTTCTCGAGCGCGTCTAGCTCGCTCTCCATGTTGGCACTGGTGATCTGCGTCTCCGCTTCGTCCTCGAAGTCTGCTTCCGTGGGGATATCTTCAGCGTCGTCAGTCGCCGCCGTCTCCCCGGTTGCCGCAGCCGTGCTGGTGGTTGCCGCGGCGGGCTTCTCGTCAGGCTTGGCTGCCTTGTCCTCGTTGCAGGCCAGCGCCAGCAGACCCGCAGCGATGAGTAGAATTGCGCGCTTCACTTCGCCTCCTCCGCGTTGTCCTTCTTCGCCTTCAAGGTCTCGACGTGCTTGTCGTGACGCGCCTTCTCTTTGGCGATCAGCGTGTCGCAGCGCTTCACGACCTCGTCCTTGCCTTCCGCCTTGGCTACCACGCGGATACGGTTGAGGCGGGCCATGCGCCGTGCGTGGATCTTTAGTTCCGCTTTGACAGCAGGGCGCTTCAAGTCGTCACCGAGCTTCTCCTTGAGCTCGTCGCGGCGTGCCTTGCGTCGCTCCTTGCGCTTGTCCTTCCACTCTTTCCAGGCCTCACGCACCTCAGCACGCTCCTCCTTTTTCTCGGCGTGCTTCTTCTTCCACTCTTCCTTCTCTTCGTCGGTCATGTTGTCGAGCTTCTCTTTGAGCTCTTCTTTCTTCTCTTCTCGCTTCTCTTTGCGATCCTCACGCCGCTCCTTCGCCTTCTCCTTCATGGCTTGGAGCTTCTCTTTGGGCGTCTTGGGCTCTGACATGGCGGGGATGCTCAAGGTCACTCCAAGAGCAATCGCGACACCCCATGCCGCGTGATGACGTGCAAGCTTCATTGATTTCCTCCTCGTTCGCTTCGACAGCGAAGCCTCAGGATACGCCGCTAACGGGCGAGTGGTCGCTTAAAGATCCTTATCCAACGATACAGGTCCAGGCCATTCAGGAGCCACAGCAGGTTGCCTTCGAAGGGCGAATGGATCGCGCCGGGCTCAGTTGTTTCCGACGTGGAGTCTGTGAACCCACAATGGATCCCAAACGAGCGTTTGAGTCTCGCTCTGAAACAGCGACGCTGTGCATGAAGTGGGCTACAGGAGCAAACCGCCACGTAGGGACGAGCAAGTCTGCAACATCCCGAGCAGAGCGGTCGCCTCTGCAAACCCCGTGTGTCTCGTTCAGTTTGGAAGGCTCGCGCTGAAGCGCACTGCGACGCCGGGGCTGAGGCGATAGCCGCCAGAATAGCGCTCGATCACGTCACGTAACCCAAGCTTCCGCAGCGCCGATACGGCGACGTACACGCGGTTCGCACCGGCCTCGAAGATTGGGGATTCGTCGGGCCAACCGGCGGCGATCAGGTCACCAACGCTGAGTGCCTGGATGTTGCCACTCAAACGCTGTTTGGCTAGTGCCTCGAGGATACGGCGCAACGCGGCGCGTGAACTCAAGTTGTGTTTCACACCGTCGGGGTTCACCACCCAGCTGGCTTCAGGGCCAAGTACGACGGCGTCTCGCAGCTCGATGCGCTCACCGGCGTCAGGCTCGAACTCACTACGGATCAGCTCGCCGAAGTAGGTCTCGCACCGCTCGCGGTCAGGGCAGACGCCAAGCTCGGCCCAGACTTGCTCGAGCCTATCCAGGGCCTCGGCGGCGCTCGCGCGCTCTCTGGCCGGTGCCGCAAGGATATGCTGACTCGCCCAGCCGAAGTGCTCGGCCGCCCTGGTCGGTCCGTCACCAGCGAAGATCTCCGGCGCGAGCTGCGGCAGCTCGACCAAGGGGATCAGGGAACGCAAGAACTGCGTGAGGGCATACACATCCGCCCCGCCGCTTGGCTTCGCTCCAGCGGCCACTTCGGGTGCAAAGTGCGCGTCATTGAAGCCAAAGGGCTGGGTGTTCTCGCGCAGCAACAGCACGTTGAAACCGAAACCCAACACATAAGGTCTGCCGTCCGACGCGAACAGCACATTGGCCCCGCCGAAGCCACCCAGGTGGAGCGGCGGGGAGTCGCCGCCACTCAAGGACTCAACACCGCTGAGCAGCCGAAACAACAGGCGCTCCATATGCGTCGCCGCCACGTAGGGCAGGCGCGGCCCTGCAAACGCCATCTGTTCCGCGAGCGCCTCGAAACTTGTTACCGCGTGGCAATGCACGAGCGCGACGGGATGCTCCGGGACGTCGAGCAGGTCCAAAGCCGGAACGTTCTCCAGCAGCGACGCGCTGAGCTCCGGGTCCAAGCGCTGATTCTGACCTCGCAACCATGCATGAGCGCGTGCGAGCTGGCTAAGGGCTGACAGCGCCTGGTCGCTGGGCACCCGCGGCGCTGGTACCACCAACACCACGGGCTCGTTTCGCGCCGCTTGGTCACGCGCGCTGTAGAGGTGAAATGCACCCCGCGAACGCAGCGGAAGTAGATCTTCGAAGCGTTGGAGCCACATGGGCAGATCGCTAGGTTAGCTCGACACAGGACAGTGCGGATGACCAAATCGTGCGCGGGCCCCGAGGCCCGCATTGCTCACTCTCGCAGCATTGCTGACGGCGGGGTCAGGGTTCAGCCGTCGAAGTCGCCGTTACCGCGAGGACCGCCACCACCGCGTCGACCGCCTTTACCGCCACGCATCCCGCGCCGGGCGCCCAGGAGCTTCGCCATTTCCTTTGGGGTAAGGATCTTCGCGATCTCTTTCTTCTCACTCTCACGCAGTGCCTGCTGCTTCTTCTGCGCGGCGTCGATGCCTTGGAGCGCCTTCTTATAGGCGGCCTGATCGTTGCTGTCAGCATCGAGGAGCTTCTTGAGCGCCTGGCGATTCTTCTTCATCTCTTCGCGGATCGCCTTGTGCTTGGCCTTGTTCTTCTGAATCACGGCCTTGATCTTCTCCATTTTCTCTTTGGAAATGCCGGCGCGCTCGAAGCGCTTGGCCTTTCCGCCACCTTTACCCTTCTTGGCGGCTGGCTTCGCCGCTTGGCCAACGGGTGCTCCCGGGGTCACGGCGGCCAAGGCGGGAGCCGCGGCGAGGGACAGCACGAGAGCGGTGGCGAGAGTCTTCACGTAACGCATGGTTTCTCCTGAACGGCGGGTAGCTGAGCCCTCAGCCCCAAAGCCGTACCCGCGAGCTCAGACCAGAATCGGCGCGCACTCGACACTCGGACACGGTTCGGAAGCGATGCCTGAGCAGCCGACACCGTTAAGCGGTACCTGTCTTTTTTGTCTTTTGTTGCTCTGGAGTGCGGTGCCGCCTCCCCCCCACACGCCAAACTTCCAAGGAATTGCGCTGCATTGGCCTCGGCCGTGCCCTTCCCTCACGAACGCTGCTAGCACCAGCACGATGGCCGATCGCCCCTCCGAAGACGAAGCCCTGGAGCGCTTTCGTCAGGTCTTCGATCAGTGGATCCCCCACAACAAGGCCCTGCAGCTGGAGTTCATGGGACACGCGCCGGGCATCGCCATGATTCGCTTGCCCTACGCCAAGCACCTCGTGGGCAATCCTGAGAGCGGCGTGCTGCACGGCGGCGCGATCACCAGCCTGATGGACGCCACCTGTGGCGCGTCGGTGTTCATCAAGCGGCGCAAGCCTGGCCGCATCGCCACCCTCGACTTACGCATCGATTACCTGAAGCCAGCCACGCCGGAGCTCGACGTGATCGCTCGCGCTGAGTGCTACAAGGTCACGCGTAGTGTCGCCTTCGTGCGCGGCATCGCTCATCACGGAAACGAAGACGACCCCATCGCTCATGCAGCGGGCGCCTTCATGCTGTTCGACGAACACTTTGGACCCAAGAAGGGCAAGCAATCATGAGCGCCGAACAGCCTTGCCTCGCGGATCTGGTGAACCGCGCGCGGGAGCAGTCCGATTTCGCCGGACTAGTCGCCGCCATTCCCTACGCGAATTTTTTGGGGGTGAGGATGGAGCTGCGTGACGGCGAATTGATCGGCGTCTTAGGCTTTTCTGAGCACCTCGTGGGTAACCCCGCTGTGCCGGCCCTCCACGGAGGCACCATCGGCGCGCTCTTGGAGTCGACGTCGATCTTTCAGGTGCTCTGGCAAGCGGACACCCTGGTGCTGCCGAAGACCATCAACCTCACCATCGACTACCTGCGCTCCGCAAAGCCAGAAGACACCTTCTGCCATGGGGTGATCACCAAACACGGCCGGCGTGTCGTCAATGTGCGCGCCATCGCCTACCAATCGGATCGTGAAAAGCCGGTCGCCTCGGCGAACGCGCACTTTCTCGTCGAACCTCGCGAATGAGTATGGGCTACGCCATCGCATTCTCCGATATCGAGGCAGCACGGGCACGCATCGAGGGCCGCGTGCATCGCACGCCGGTGCTCACTTCAAGCACTCTCGATCGCCTCGCAAAGGGACACCGCGGAGACGAGTGCAAGCTCTTCTTCAAGTGCGAGAACCTGCAACGGGTCGGTGCCTTCAAAATCCGCGGGGCAATGAATGCGGTGCTCGCTTTGAGCGACGAAGAGGCGCGCCACGGCGTCGTCACCCACTCGAGCGGCAATCACGCTCAAGCATTGGCCTTGGCCGCGAGGGAACGCGGCATTCCTTGTCATGTGGTGATGCCCATCACCGCACCCAAGAGCAAGCGTGCCGCTGTGGCGGGCTATGGCGCGCGAGTCTATGAGTGCGAGCCCACGGTAAGCGCGCGCGCTGCGGGAGCCATGCGCGTCTGCTCCGAGACCGGCGCGCACTTCGTGGCGCCGTTCGACTCCCCATACGTGATGGCCGGCCAAGGCACCGCCGCCTGGGAGCTCCTCGAGCAGATATCGGATCTCGACGCGATCATCACTCCGGTGGGTGGTGGAGGCCTCTTGAGTGGCTGCAGCGTCGCGGCGAAGCATGTATCCCCAGGGATCCGTATGTTCGGCGCGGAGCCGAGCGGCGCTGACGACACCGCGCGCAGCAAGGCAGCTGGCAAACGACTCGCCAACGAACGCGTGAACACCATCGCCGATGGGCTGCTGACCAATGTAGGGGAGCTCACCTGGCCGGTCATCGACGAACTGGTCGAAGCGGTGTTTACCGTCACGGACGATCAAATAGTGGATGCCATGCGGACGGTTTGGGAGCGCATGAAGCTGATCATCGAACCCAGTGCTGCCGTCCCCGTGGCGGTCGTGTTGAGCGAGCAGTTTCGGGCGCTTGGGCTCCGCCGGGTGGGTGTCGTGCTGTCTGGCGGCAACGTGGACCTGACCAAGCTTCCCTTCAAGTAAGATCCGCGCGGCAATATACCGGACGCCCGCAACTCTGACGGCAACGCCGAGGGTAGCTCCTGGGCCCCAAGCACCTGAGGAAGGGGGGGTTCCGCTGCGAGCCAATCGCGTTAGGCTCCCAGCTCATGACGCGTCGAGTGCTGATAACGGGAGCGAACAAGGGCATCGGACAGGCCACCGTGGCCGCGGCCCTGGAACGTGACCCAGAGTGCTTCGTTTTCCTTGGTTCGCGCTCCAAGGAACGCGGAGAAGCTGCAAAAGCGGAACTCAGCGCCGAGCGGAGTGGCTGGGCAGAACGCATCGAAGTGTTGGGTTTGGATGTGGCGGACGACGCTTCCGTAGCCGCGGCTGCGGAGCATGTGGCGCAGCGCTACGGTCGGACTCCGGCTCCGCTCTCGGGGATCGTCAACAACGCAGGCATCGGACTTGGGAGCGCTGACCTCGCCACCATCCTCGACGTGAACACCCGAGGGCCCAAGCGAGTGATTGATGCGTTCTTGCCGCTGCTTGTGGAAGACGGACGCATAGTCAACGTCTCGTCCGCCTCGGGACCGATGTTCGTCTCGGGTTGCAGCGAAGCTCGGCAAGCGGAGTTCACCAATCCCGGCGCAACTTGGCAGACAGTGGAAGCGCTGATGAAAGAGGCACTGGACGTCAGGGCAGCGGGCGGCGACTTCGCGGGTGCGGGTTTGGGTGAGGGTAACGCCTACGGTCTCTCGAAGGCGCTCCTCAACCTCTACACGATGAGCCTCGCCCGGGAGTACCCACGGCGCACGATCAACGCGTGTACGCCAGGCTACATCGCAACGGACCTCACCCTCCCCCACGCCAAGGCGCGCGGCATGGATCCCGCAGCGATGGGCATGAAGACTCCGAAGGAAGGCTCCCGGGCTTCAATCCACCTGCTGTTCGGCGAGCCAGGCGGCAGCGGCTGGTACTTCGGGAGCGACGCTCAGCGCAGCCCCCTGGATCGCTATCGCTCCCCAGGGGACCCGGCGTACACCGGCGCCTGATTTCATTACCTCACGGAACCGCTAGTTGCAGGCAGCGACCGTCTGCACCTTGGGGCTCGTGGCCTGACGCACATTGGTGCAGAACTCAGGACACAGCGTGATCGACGTCGGGCTGGTGGCGTCGTCCAGGTAGTACGCCGGTGCGCTGCCGCACTGCGCCTTGGACGGCAGCTTGACGACGTTGGTCGAGCTGACGCCAGAGGCTTGGTACGTGAGCGAGAGCCGCGCTGGGCTCACCCCGTTCGGGTACTTGTACTCGCACAAGCGCTCAACCCTCGCGACCTCGTTCAAGATGCCTTCGAAGCGCGCTGGCGTCGCTCCCGATGCGTCGTACTCGATGCACGGCGGCGTATCCAACGTGGAGCAGAAGTTGCTGTGGGGTGACACACCGCTGTCCGCCAACACGGTCTCCACGTCGGTGATGTCCTGGGCATCGAATGGATCGATGCCGCCCCAGTAGATGGGGATCTGCGTAGCCTCGTAGTGCGTCTTCACCAAGCCCGCGAGCACCGTGTTACTGAGTTCACAGGTGTTGGGAGTGAACGCGTCACTGAACAACACGGCAACCATGTTGCGCCCCGTGTGCGTGTTCGCCGCCGTGTAGTCGATCACACCGCGAATCGCCGCCTCGGTGTTGGAGGAGCCGTTCGGGGTCGTGGTATTCAGCGCGTTCAGGATGGGAGTCAGGTTGGTCGGCAACACACCATAAGGTACCGCCGGTGCCCCAACCGCAGTGCACGCGCTCGATAGACCCCAGAAGTTGAGCGCGACGCCAATCCCGGCGTTGTTGCTGGTGTTCGCGAAGTCGTAGACACCCTTGATCTGCGCGCACCAGCGGCCGCTACCGCCGGACGTCGCAGTGCAGGTGCCCCCACTCATGCTGCCGGTCGCATCCAGCATCAGGTACATGTCGAGAGGCAGGGGCTCAGCGTCAGTGGTCGTCGGTGAACAGGTCACGCACGAGCCACCAGAGCAGACCTTGCCAGTGGCGGCGCAGTTGGTTCCTCCCGGATTCGTTCCTGAGCCCGTCGCGTTGCAGGTAGTGGCACGGTCGCCTTCGCAGGTCGGTTGGTTCGGCGTGCACAGCTGATCTTCGCAACCCGTCGCCACATCGCAGTACTGGGTGGTCGTGCACAGTTGCTCGACGGTGTAGTCCAGGCCGTCCGCGTTACAGTGACGATACTCGTTGCCGGAACAAGAGTACTGATTCGGGACGCAGACCAGCGACTTGCATTGATCGTCCGCGCACACTTGGCCCGTCGCCGTGCAGTCGGTCGATTTCGCGACTGACAAGCCGTCAGCAGCGCACTCTTCCAGCTTTTCCCCCGCGGAATCGCATGCGGTGACCCCGGGCTCACACACCCAAGCATCGCAGGTCGCCATCGCACCCGCCTGAACACAGGTGGTGCTGCCGGGGCAGTCGACCACTGGCAACCAGCTGTCGCCGGTGTCCGAGCAGGTCGTGATGCCGCCGCCCTGGCATCGCTCGTAACCGGCTGAGCACACGTCGGCCAGGCACTCCCCAAGCGAGCAGTAGTGGTCCTCTGCGCAGTCAGCGTTCTTGGTGCACTCCACGCAGTAGCCCGCAGCGCGATCACACAACAGACCGAGGGGCGTGCAATCGTTGTCGGAGTCGCAGCCGGGCCTGCACTTACCGCCTGCACACAGTTCCCCCTCGCTACAGTCGGCGGTCTCGACGCACTGCACGCAACGGCTCGAGGCCGGATCACAGACTTGACCGTTGGGACAGTCGAGGGAGTTCACGCAAGGGGTGAACGGCACGCACTGGTTCAGCAGGCAGTCGTTGTTTTCCGGGCAGTCTTCTGGCGCCACACACTGCACACAGAGCTGAGTGACTGGGTCGCAGATGTTGCGGTTCCCGGAGGCATTCACGCAGTCGAGGCTGTTGCTGCAGTTGGTCGGGCCGCTGCCACCGGTGCCAGCGACACCAGCCGTCCCCGCATTGCCTCCCGAACCAGCGCTGCCTGCACTGCCGCCGCTAGCCGCGCTACCGCCGTTGCCAGCGTTCCCGGCCGCCCCCGCGGCGCCTGCCGCCCCAGCAGCCCCAGCGCTCCCGCCAAAGCCCAACCCCCCGGAATCGGAGCCCCCACAACCTTGCACCACCAACGCGACCGCGATCGCTGCCCCCAAGCCTAGACGTGTCACGACCCCTCCTACGCTTCGGGCGTCCGCCACCTTTCCGGCGCCCGGCGGGAGCTTCGCACAAAACCGCGTCGAGGGTCAGAGCCCCGCGGAGGCCGACCCTTTCCCGGATGGGATTGGTCGATAGTTTGAGCCTAAACTATCGTCATCGCAGTGAAACCGGACGGCGTGCGATATCGCGCAACCCGAAGAGCAGTGTTCCGGAGCAGGCGTTCCAGCTCAGGGATACACACACCGAAAGCCAATGTGGGGAGCTCGGAAACCCTCCGGTGAGCCCGTATCCTCCAGGCGCTCGAGGGACCAGCTCTTGAGCTCAGCCGCACCCCGAGAGCGGTACGACCCGCCGCGGGCGACGTAGGAGCCGTCCGCCTCACGAGTCCACTCCGCGACGTTGCCAGAGAGGTCGAACACGCCGTCAGGGGTAGCACCGTCTGGCATCGTCCCGCTCAGCTCTGGTCCACGCGCATTCGTGCCGCACGGCCCCGTCACCCTGCCAAAAACCGCCCGTCGACACACCAGCCCAGTGTTGCCCCAGGGAAACTTTCTTGCCTGAACGCCTGCAGCAGCAAACAACCACTCGTCGCTGCTCGGTAGCCTGCCACCATCGGCTCGACAAAGGTCACCCGCCTGAGTCGGTGTGAGATCCGTCACTGGGCGCCCGGGTTCCTCGTCGAGCTTGCCCTTGCAGCCACCGCGAGCCACACAGCCGTTCCAGCGCTGGGCGGTCACCTCGTACGCGTCGATCGCAAAGGCAGGCACCTCGATCACCCGAGCGTCGACGACACCCTGGGCTTCCCAGTCACTGGGACCGAGCTCGAGCCTGCCGCCCGCGATCTCTACGCGCTCAACCGGCACCACACACCCGACGCGCACCGCCCGCGAGATGCGTTGCATGTTCCCAGGACAATCCGTTGGGGCGTCCATGCACGTATCCCCGAGGAGGCGCTGACCTTCCCCACAGCAACGCGGGCCTTTGGCGACCAATCCTGGCGTGCAACGCAAGGAAGCTTCGCGCTCGCGGATCGCCGCCCACACGACGAGGCCACCGATCCCGATACTGATCAGGACGGTTCCAACGCTGAGGGGTACTTTGAGCTCGGGGCTCATGCGCGGCGGAGGGTAACCCTTGAGCCCAGCCCATGCTCCCCCTTTGGTCCGCTTGACCCGAGTGGGTGGGATGCGCTACCACACTAGTAACTCCTATCTGAGTCACTACTGGACTTGTGACTCTCAGGGCGACCCGCATGCAGCATAACCACAAGTTTTGTTTGAGTTTTCCCGCATTGCTCCTGGCCCTCATCGGGTGCTCCTCTGCTCCTGAGGCAGTGGAAAGCCGTGGAGCGGCGGTGGACGAAGGCAGCGGTGCGGACGCCGTCCTGACCTTCAGCGCCGACTATTCGGAGGCCATCAGCGCCCCCCTCGAGGCCGGCGGTCGAGTGCGGATCAGCTACGACGCGAGCCGCACTCCATGCACGAGCTACAAGTACGGACAACCGGCGTACTCGGTGCTCGCGCACTGGCGCCTGGACGGCGGGGACGTTCAAACCCTTCAGGTCGCTGGCTTCGAGAGCTACCCGGGCGCGATCGACGCGAGCTTCGTGTTGCCTGGTGCAGGTGATCTGGAGCTTTGGTTCGAGAGCAGCGATGTCTACGGCTGCCACGCCTGGGACTCGGACTTCGGCGTCAACTATCATTTCCCCGTGGCATCAGCGTCTAGCGTGGAAGAGCCGGCCTGGATGGGCAACACCGCCTACGTCATCAACCGGCAGACGTGCGGCGCCACGGCCTGCGACTCAGACCGCCGCTCCTTGGATGACGGTTTCGCATACGACTCGTACGCGCGCCAGCGCGCGGCGGTGCGCTCTGCGTTCTTCGACGTGTGGCAGCCCGGCGTAACCGATTGGGACAACCCGGATCTGTGGCAACAACTCGACGCGCGGGTCTACTACCGCTTCACCGACGGCGGCGACAACGCGACGGAGTGGAGCTTTGAGTACGTGAACTTCCAGAAGCGCGTCGGAAACGACGCCCGCTACGAGTTGCCGCTCCGGCCTCACGACGTCCTCGGCGGCTACACTCGCACCAGCGCCGACCAATGCCCGGATGTACCGCTCGAGGTGGTCGAGGTCGCCGGGACGCCCACGTACGTGCGCACACATTTCGAGTTCTACTTCACAGTCAACGGGCGCGTACTCCAGGCAAGCGGCGGGACGCCGTTCGAAGGCGTCTTTGAAGACTACTACGGCCTGTACACGCCCTGCTTCTAGCCTGCAGAAGCGCTCGGGGCTCGTTCCCCGAGCAGGCCGAGCGCTTCAACCAGGGCATCTTCAACCAATGTGAAGCTCAGGCGCATGCCTTGAGGCGCACCGAAAAATTGCCCCGGGGAAATTGTGATCCCAGCCTCGTCTCGCAGCGTTTCGAGCCACGGCATCAGGTTTGCCCCGTCTCGCCTCTCTAGCCAGACGAACAGCGACTGCTCGAAGCCGGGATGCGCCGTCAGCCACCCCTGCTGACTTGCAGTCCAAGTATCGACCAGCGCGCGTTTCCCCCGTTGGAGCTTGGTGACGCGCTCCAAGAGCCAGGTCGCCTGTTCAACCGCTGCGGCGCCCCAAGCAAAGCAACCAGGTGGGGCGTTGCCAACGCTGAACAGCTCGCTGCGCCTGAAAGCTGAGACCAGCTCCCCTGGCGCGGCGATCCACCCTGCGCGCGCCCAGGGCACGCCCAGGCACTTGGTGGTGCTGCTCACCGTGATCAGGTTCGGCGCCTTACCAAACGCCGTGCTCACGGGCATGGCGAGCTCACGATAGACCTCGTCCACCAACAAGTAGCGCCCCTCGAGGCCGTTTGCGAAGGCCACGAGCTGCTCGTCGCTGAGCACTGCCGCCGTTGGATTGTGGGGGTTACTCACGATGACCAAGCGGGGCTCGACCCCCAGGTGGTCCAACATCGCGCCCACATCTTCTCCTCGCGGAAACCTTACGACGCGCGCGCCAAGCGCCTCAGGTATACGCCACAACGGTTCGTAGCCCGGCTCTTCAACTGCGACGCAGTCGCCGGGTTTGAGCAAGCCCTGGCAGACCGCGAACAACGCACCAGAAGCCCCCAAGGCAGGCACCAGCGCTTCGACCGGCACCTGATAGCGACCCGCGATTGCCCAAAGGAAGCGTTGACGTGCCTCGGGGTCGTCCGCGGCCTCGTATCCGAGCTCACTCGCCTGCACGGGTGGGGCGCCGCTACTCGCGAGATCGAAAGGGGTCTTACCGAAGTGCCGAATGGCGTACTCGAGGTAGTCGATGGTGGGCAGCACGGCGCGAGCATAGCCCCTCGCGCAACGAATGCGAGATGGGGCGGTCGGCGGAGGTGTTTTGGTGGTTTTGCGCCACCATCGGTGTGTTTGGCGCATCACCGCCACGCGAACTTGGAGATCTTGAGGTCCCGCGCCCGGACTTTCGCCACCCGCTGCACAGTTTGGCACAGCGCGAGCGGGACGCTTGCACGTCGTGTGTCACCCCTGGGCCATTGATTCCTCAAGGATATACGAATCGGACATTCCAGATGGAAAGCAAGGACCCCATATCAGCGCCATTACGGAAAAGTCTTCGCGGAACGCGAGCTACCGTGCGGCGCGCATCTTGGGTAGGCTAAGGGCATGAAAGCGTTTGCAGTTGTCTGTCTAGCAGTCCTGGCTACCACCGCGTGCGGCGGCTCGACCGATGACAACGCTGGTTCCGCAGGGAGTGCGGGCAACGGCGGCAGTGGAGGCAGCGCAGGGAGTGGAGGCAGCGCAGGCACCGGTGGCGTCGCCGGAGCAGCAGCCAAGGAGTGTATCGAAGGCGGCGGCTGGTGTGCCTACACCGACGGCACGTGCGGCCAGAGCGTCGACTGCTTCTGCCAAGCTCAGCGCCCCCAGGTCTGCGATCCCGTGGACCACTGGGTGTGCGGATGCGACGGGCAAGCGTACCACGGGGAGTGCGAGGCCCAGCGGGCCGGCGTAGACATCAACCGCACGGAGTGGACCTGTGCCTCTGGCGAGTACCAGCGTGGCCGCTGCGGCTTCTTACAGTGTGCGAACGAGGAAGTCTGCCAGGCAACGTATACGGACCGCCCGGAGCCTTCTAGCTACGACTGCGTGCATGTTGGCCAGTGCTACACCTGCGACTGCTTGACTCCGAAGATCACCGATGCGAACTGCGAGTGCGTAGAGCCTGTGGGTCAAGAAGCGCGCATCGAGTGCCATCTCCAGTAAATTTCCTCCCGGATTCAATAGCGAGGCTCCCCAATGAAGACGACCAAGCTCTCACTCTTGGCCACCGCCCCGCTCATGGCCGCCGGCCTGCTGCTCAACGCTTGCAGCTCCTCCGATGACTCCACGGGTAGCCAGTTGAGCGCCGCGGAGAAGGCTTGCAAGGATCGGGGCGGCTGGTGCCAATACGGAGGCCTGGCGTGCGGGGAGACTTCGGAGTGCATTTGCCGCGAGGGGAGCCCAGATGACTGCAGTCAGTTCCCCTTCGCTGCGGTCTGCGGCTGCGACGGCCAAGTGTACGACAACGTCTGCCTCGCCTGGCAGCAGCGCACGGACACCCGAAGCGGCTGGAGCTGCAGTGAACCGGAGGGCACCACGCCGTGTGGCTGGGTGCGCTGCAGCGCGGAGAGTCAGGCCTGCCTCGAGTTTTGGACGGATCGCCCCGAACCATCAGCGTACCGATGCCAGGAGATCGGTGACTGCACGTCTTGCGATTGTGTTCAGCTGGACCCGGACTGCACCTGCTCGATGGTTGGAGGCCGGCCGTACATCGAGTGCCACGCCCTACTTTGAGCTGGAGCCCGCGGAAGTTCTCGCGCCACGCTCAGACTCCGTTACGCTTGCGGGATGGGGGCGCTGAGCGCTGGGCTGATCACGGAACTCGCGTTCGCCGCTAGCGACTGGAGCAGCGTCGAGACTCAAGTGCTCACGCTCTTCGAGCAGCACATCGGCGGGGATACGTTGTTCTTCGCTGACGAGCGGGGACCGAGCGACGCGACTCGCGGCGTGCTCGTCGACTACCTGGCTGAGGTTCGGCCACTGTGGCCGTCGTTCAGCTTGGAGCTTTACCCCATGGCAATGGCGGCGCAGCAACGTGGCGGCGTGCTGGTGGACTCCGACGTCTTCGGCACGACGATGCGTGCGATGGCGCACTACCAACAGGTGATGGCGCCGGTGCGCGGCCGCACGACGCTGATCGGCGCGCTCACCCATCGCGGGCAATTGCTGCAAAAAGTGGCGATCGGTCGCTGTTGGGGCTCGCGGGACTTTCGGGATGCTGACGTCAGTGCGTTGCGCGAGGTGATCGGCGCACTCAGCTTGGCTCGGGCGGCATTCATGGCTCCTCCCCCCCAAAATCGAGGGCAGCAACCGCCAGAGCAGCGCCATGAGTTTGGGCTGACAGCGAGAGAGCAAGAGGTGGTCAGCTACCTGAGGCTTGGCTACACGAATCGCGACATCGCTCAGGCGCTGGGGACCAGTGTCAAAACCGTACGGAATCAGCTGAGCGTGGCATACAGCAAGCTAGGTGTTGCGAATCGCGCTGAGGCCGTGGGGCTCTTGTCAGCCAAATTCAGCTAGATAGGCCCTGCCAACACGAGCCATGGGACACTTGTCCCATGGTGCTGCTGCCTGCCTGACGCGAACCTTCAGGCATGGAACGACGCTATGACGTGATCATCGTTGGGGCCCGTTGTGCCGGTGCGAGTCTCGCCGCATTCCTCTCGCGCGGAGGCATGAAGGTGCTGATGGTCGACAAGGCGCGTATGCCGAGCGACCAAGTCTTGAGCACGAACACCTTGCACAGGACTGGTGTTTCCGTGCTGGATGAGCTGGGACTCGGGACGGCGCTGAGGCAGCTCTGCCCGGCGATGACCAGCATGCGCTATGACTGGTTTGGGGCGATCCTCGATCTGGATATCACGGAGCGCGCAGAGTACTGCCCGCGCCGCTACTCCCTGGATGGGCTGCTGCAAGAGGCGGCGCTGAAGAGCGGCGCAGAACTCTGGGACAGAACCAAGGTGAGCGGCTTGATGACCGAGAGGGGGCGAACCGCTGGGGTGTACCTGACCCGAGCAGACGGCACGTCAGGCAGCGTACGCGCAGACCTGGTGGTTGGCGCGGATGGGCGCAAGAGCCGCGTGGCGCAGTGGGTGGGGAGCGAGGAGCTGCTCGGCTACGACGCCCCGCGCGGCATGTACTGGAGCTACTGGCCCGCGCCTCGAAGCTGGGGGCACAGCCACCGTTTCCCCGCGGGAATGTATCTCTATCGCAGGGGTGAACACATCTCGGTGGCGTTCCACGCCCAGGACGATCAGCTGCTGATCGGCACGCTCCCGCTCAACTCCGAGATCGATGCCTTCAGACAACGACCACTGGACAGCCTGAGAGAACGCGCGGCACAGGTACCGGCCTTCGAAGAGACCGTGCAGCAGGAGCCTTGCGAAGCCGTGCGCGGCTATCTAGCGCAACGCTATTTCGTGCGCCGTCCAGTGGGTCCCGGTTGGCTCTTGCTGGGAGACGCAGGCGTGCACAAGGATTTCGTCTCCGGCGATGGGATCAGTGAGGCATTGCTCCAGGCCCGCTCAGCCGCGCAGGCGCTCCTGAGCAACACCCCGCGGGACATCGCCTTGGAGCGCTGGTGGCGCCAGCGAGACGTTGATGCCCTCCCGTTGTTCTTCCACAGTCAAGACGTCGCCCAACCAGGCAAGCCGGGCGAACTCGATCGCCTGGTGCTGAACAAGGTCGCTGAGGACGCGGAGCTCAAGCGGCGCTTCGCCGGCACGATGATTCGCGAGTCCAATCCCTACGAAATGCTCAGACCGACGACGGCGGCAGGTTGGGTGCTGAGGGCCGCGCTGCGAGGCAAGCCAGGGATCCTCTCCGAGTTTTTATCACGTGGAAAACGCGTCGCCGCGGTGAAGCGTGAACTCGCGCTGCGCGAAGCGCTGCTTCGTCGCGCTACCAGCGAGGCGTGGGCACCGACCACAGCGCAGTCGACTGAAGCGCAGGAGACAACACCAGCGCAGCAAACCCCCGCAGAGCAGAATCCAGCAACAGCGTGATTGTACAGCTGCGCGCGCCGTGATTGCCAACTCGTTGCGCGCTCGACGCTCCCCGGGCAACTCGGGCTTGGTATGGTGCTCCCATGCGACTCCGGATCCTGCCCCTGTTGATGTTGGCCGTCGCTTGCGACGAAGCGCCCGCGGACAAGCCCGCGGCGTCCGCGTCAGTACAAGCCGCCACGGCACTGCCAAGCGCCGTTCCCACGCC
The DNA here is from genome assembly GCA_020633205.1 of Polyangiaceae bacterium. Lineage (NCBI taxonomy): Bacteria > Pseudomonadati > Myxococcota > Polyangiales > Polyangiaceae > Polyangiaceae bacterium. Next base: position 56,552 of record JACKEB010000014.1, on the reverse strand, counting down.
GGAACCCAAGAAGGAAGAGCCACCACCGGTGGTGAAGCGCGAGTGCAAGGCTGGGAACGTCGTGGACTTCGCGGACGCCGATGTCGAGGCCGAGGTGCGCCGCAAGCTGCAGAAGGAGAAGGGCGACATCACCAAGGCGGAGCTCGGCAAGATCAAGAGCCTCAAGCTCTCGTCGAGCAGCCTGAACTCCCTCGACAACTGCATCTTCCCCCATCTGACCCATGTGCAGGGGCTGTTCTTCGGCCGAGGTAAGATCAGGGACATCGAGCCGCTGGCCGAGCTGACGACGCTGCTCGACCTGAAGCTGGCGTTCAACCCGATCACGGACATCGCAAAGCTCGAGAAGCTGACCAAGCTCGACCGCCTCGATCTAGGGCACACCCAGATCCGCGACCTGAAGCCTCTCGAGAAGCTCACGGAGATCACCGATCTGCAGCTCGACGACACTCCCGTCGACGACCTGACACCCCTGGCCAAGCTGACGAAGCTCGAGAAGCTGTCGATTCAGCGCACGCGGGTAAAAGATCTGAAGCCGCTGAAAGAACTGAAGAGCCTGAAGTTCGTCTACATCAACGGCGCGCCGGTGGATGAACCCTTCGTGATCATGCGTCCGGGCCTAAAGGTGGTCGATCAGTAGTCGACTCGTCCGTAGAGCAACCTAGGTCTTCATGGCAAAGTCGAGTTCTCGTCTTCAGTCGTTTCCGCAAGGTTTTGGGGTCGCGGTGCTGCTCGCAGGCTTGCTTGCCTGCAAGAACGCCCAGAAACCCGAAGACCTAGGCCCAGACCCAGGCAGCTTGCCGCAGGGCACTGTTCCCGTCGGCACCGCTCCCCTCGGGACCACGCCTGTCGCAGCGCCGCTCGTGCCCGCCGTCGCGGCGCCTACGAGCCACGCGACCGCTTGCATTCCGATCACCGCTGAAGACACCACGACTGGCAGCGGCAATGCCCTCGTAACCCTGGTGGAGTTCACGGACCTGCAGTGTCCGTTCTGCTCTCGCGCCCAGAAGACGCTGGAGACCTTGCGCACCAACTACAACGAGAACGAGTTGCGGATCGTGGTCAAGCACAACCCGCTGCCGTTCCACAAGCAAGCGCGGGACGCAGCGCTCGCAGCCCAGGCCGTACAGCAGACCAGTGGGTCAGCGGTCGCGATGAAGTTCATCGGTCTGGTCATGAGCAACCAATCGGAGCTGCCGTCCACGGACTTCGCGCCCTGGGTGCTACAAGCAGGCGGAGACACCGAACAGTTCCGCACGGCAAAGCTCTCAACCGCGGTGAGCGCCAAGGTCGACGCGGACATCCAACAGGCCAAGGCCCTCAGTGCGAACGGTACACCGGCGTTCTTCATCAACGGCGCGAAGCTCAGTGGCGCGCAGCCCTACGAGAAGTTTCAGTCGGCCATCGAGGCGGAGATCAAGGAGACCCAGAAGCTGAAGGGAACGGGCACCGCCCCGGATCAGCTCTACGTAGCGCGCTGTCGGGAGAACCTGGGGACCGACACCAAGTAGCCGCCCAGCCCCAGAGCTGCGCGCAAATCTCCTGTATTTTTCGCCAGATCGACGGACCGCACTGGGACCATGTCACCCAATCTGAGTGACGAAAAGGCGTTGCCTGGTGGGATTTGCGCTATAGGCCCGGGGCTCATGGGCGAAGCCAGCATGGAGCGCATCGAGGTCACCGCTGAAGCCGCAGAAGGCCAGAGCCGGCCTGCGTCCACGCAAGGCCCTGACAACGCAGACTCGCCGTTCGTGGAGCCGTCCGCTGGAGCGATGGAAAAAGAGACTGAGCAAGGATTCGTGTGGCGCCTCGGCGGTGTGATCAAGACGCTCCGTCCACACCAATGGGTGAAGAACGCCTTCGTGGTGGCACCCGTGGTGTTCGCTAGAGAGATCTTCGACCCGGCCCTGCTCACCCGAGCGGCCAGCGCGTTTGGCGTGTTCTGCTTGTTGGCTGGCGCCGTCTACACGATGAACGACGTGGTGGACGTGACGGCGGACCGGGTGCACCCGGTGAAGCGTTACCGTCCAATCCCTTCCGGCCGCGTGCCGCTGCCCCTCGCGAAGGTGCTCGCGGCGGTGCTGGTCGTGCTGGCGCTTGGCTCGGCGCTCCTGATCAACGTCGGCTTCTTCGCGGTCGCTGCGCTCTACTTCCTGCAGAACCTGGCGTACTCGTTCAAGCTGAAGAAGGTCCCCTACCTCGATGTCAGCCTGATCGCCCTCGGGTTCGTGTTGCGGGTGGAGGCAGGCGGTTTCGCCACGCACATCTCGGTCTCTCGCTATCTGATCGCGTGTACTGCGCTGTTGGCGCTGTTTCTTGGCTTCGGTAAGCGTCGTCACGAGCTGGCGGCCGCAGCCGCTGACGTGGGCAAGACGCGCGCATCCCTCGAGCGCTACACGGCGGGTGGCCTAGACACCGCTTTGGTCGTCACAGCGGTCGCGACGATTGGCGTGTACCTGGCGTACACGCTGGATCCTTCCACTCGAGCATTTTTCCACACGGATTATCTCTGGCCCACGACGGCTTTCGTTGTCGCTGGCGTGCTGCGCTTCTTGCAGCTGGTGCGCAGCCGCCCGAAGGCTGAGAGCCCCACCCAGGAGATGCTTCGCGACGGCCCGTTCGTCGGCATCGTGCTGTTGTGGATCGGCCTGGTGCTCTGGATCGTCTACAACCTGCGGCCCGGGGGATGACCGACGTCGAGCAAGCGCCGCTACCGGCGCCGCAACCGGCGGCGCTGACCAAGACGGGTCCGATCACCGACTTGGTGCTGACGCTGCCGATCTTCTTGCTCTACCACCTGGGGGTGGTCTTTCTGCCGGTGCGCAACGCGGCAGACATGGTCACGCGGGAGCTGATGAGCCTCGCGGACAACAGCTTGCTCGCGTACTCCGGGCTGACCCTGGGCATCGGCGCGGTGTATGTCGCGGTGCTCTTGGTGTTCCGCAAACGCGGCGCCATGCAGTGGCAGCGCTTCGCTTGGGTCGCCGCAGAAGGCGTCCTGTACGCGGTGGCCATGCGCCTCATCGCAGGCTGGGTGGTCGGAGAAATCTTCCTGGGCGGTGTGTCCGGCGGCCCCTTCCAAGGCCTGGTGATGAGCCTTGGAGCGGGTTTCTACGAGGAAATTGCGTTCCGGGTGATCCTCTACGGCCTCGGGCTGAAGCTGTTGTTAGCGTTTTTGCCGGCGCCACTCCCCTTCAAGAAGCTGTGGTTCACCCTGGGCTGGGCGCTGGTCGCCTCGATGATCTTCAGCGGCTGGCACTACGTGGGGGCGCTTGGCGATCCATTCGACCCCAAGAGCTTTGTTTTCCGCACGGTTTGCGGCTTGGTGTTCACCGCCATCTATCACGTGCGCGGCTTTGCACCTGCCGTCTGGACCCACGCACTCTACGACATCTGGGTGTTGGTGTTCTGAGACTCGGCAGGCTCTGGGTTTGGGGGAGAGGTCAGCTGGGCCAAGACGAAGCACTCCAGGTTGCCCTTGGGACCCGGCAGCGTCGAGTCCGCCTCTGCCAAAAGCTCGAAGCCAACCGCTTCGAGCTGTGCCTTCACACCATCGATAGCCGCGGCGCGTAGCTTCGGATCACGAATCACACCCTTGAAGCGCCTCGCGACGTCTCGACCAACCTCGAACTGGGGCTTGATCATCGCCACCAGATGGCCTTCGACACGCAACGTCGCCGCAAGCGCAGCCGCGAGCTTCCCAATACCGATGAAGCTCGCGTCGACGACCACCAGGTCAATTGGCTCCGCGAAGTCTTTTGCCGCGAGGAACCGCGCGTTGGTCTTGTCGCGCACCTCGACTCGCGAATCTTGCACGAGCTTGGCGGCGAGCTGACCCTGTCCCACGTCAACGGCGTACACCTTCGAGACGCCCCGTTGCAGCAGGCAGTCGGTAAAGCCACCCGTCGACGCCCCGACGTCCACGCACGTGGTGCCAGCCAACGTCAGTCGGTCAGCAAACACCTCGAGCGCACCTTCGAGCTTGTGGCCCCCCCGGGACACGAAGCGATCGACGCCCCGCACCGTAAGGGGCGCGTCTTCCGCGAGCTGAGTGCCGGGCTTGTCGACGCGGGTGTCCCCCATGAAGACCTGGCCAGCCATCACCAGCGCCTGCGCCTTCGAGCGGCTTTCGCACAAGCCTCGCTCCACCAAGAGCAAATCTGCCCGCTTCTTCAACAACTTAGCTGCCTCAAGCTGAGAATATGGCACTTCGTGTAGCACACCAGCTTGGCCCGCTGAGTGCCCGATATAGCTAGTGTTTTCAGTGGTTTAACCAAACTGATTTGGCGCGGAAACGCCTTGTTTCTTGCCTGTATCACGGAAGGTTAGCAACCATGCGACGTAGCAGACTCGGGCTCCCCACAGGACGAACGTCTGGCCAGGCTGAGTTGGACTGGTTTCGGACGCTGGGAGAGGTAGGGGCGCCCACTCACGGAGGATAAAATGCAGAAGACTGCACGTTTGGGGATGGCGGGAGTAGTTGCTGCGGCGACTTTGATGTTCGCGGGTAGCGCATTCGCTCAGGAAGCGAGCGCAAGTGGCCAGGCCGGCATGACCCTGCCAGGCACTCCCGGCGCCTCGGCCACGACCGGTGGTTCCGATCACGCCACGATGTCAGAGCACATCGGTGTTGGCTACTTGGGGCGTCGGAGCATTCCGATTGCTGCCGATGGAGGTGGTGGCACCTTTGATGTGAACGGAGCGAGTGTTCAGGCACCGGTGATCGGCGTTCGCTACTGGCTGGATCCCAGCCTTGGAATCGATGCGGGGTTGGGATTCGTCAGCACCGGCGGCACCACCACGACGGACAACGGCAACACCAGCCAAGACCTTGACGATCAGGGAGCCACCGGCTTCCTGCTTCACGCCGGCGTACCGCTCAACCTGGCGGACGACGGGCACTTCAGCTTCCAAATCGTGCCGGAACTGAACGTGGGCTTCGCCAATTCCACCATCTCAGCACTCCCTGGTTCAGGTCAGCCGGATGTGAAGTTGAGCGGTTTTGGTCTGGATATTGGTGCGCGGGCTGGCGCGGAGATCCACTTCGGCTTCATCGGCATTCCGCAGCTCAGCCTCCAAGGCAGCGTCGGCTTGCTGTTTGCCATGGAGAGCCGCAAGGCCACCGTGGACTCCACGCCGGAGCAGTCGGTGAAGCACTCCACCACCGCGATTGGCACCACCGTCGGCGACAACCCGTGGAACATCTTCACGAGTAACGTCGCGGCGATGTACTACTTCTGAGATTGCGACCTGATCGTCGCCGGGATGCCGCAGCTAGCGAGCGTCCCGGCGTCGTGACAGACTCTTAAGCCTTGGAGGGAGCATGGTGCGCAACATCAAGTGGGGGATGATAGCCGTAGGTGCGCTGATGTGGGCGTGCGCAACTGACGGCCAAGGAGACCCAGGCGGTGCGCTGGGGAACGAAAGCCCGTTCAACAACGGCAGCGAGCAGCCCGGAGGCGGCGCTACTGAGAAGCCGACGAACTCCGCGACAGAGACCCCGTCCAGCTGCAACCTCACGGCCGCAGACGCGCTCGATATCCTGAGCAGCATGTGCGATCGCGCCGAGCAGTGCGGATGGAACGACGCGACCCAGGATCCACCGATTCAAGACGGAACCCAGCAACTGAACCTGGATCCACAGGGCATCGCCTTGCAGCTCTCAAGCAACATCTTGAGCCTGCCCTCGCTACGTGGCGAGAGCGACGCGACCAACTTCTTTGGTGATAGCTGCGAGTCGACGGATATCTGCGAAACGCACCCCGTCGAGTGCGGTATCACGATGACCGAGATCAACGGACAGCAGCTCTGCATCGGCACGCTGATGGCCTGTTTACAGGACATCGTGAACATGCTGCCCTGCACCGGAGACCCGCTCGAGTCACTCGGAGACTTCACGCTGCCCGCGTCCTGTGAGTTCTTCAACTACGAAGCGCCACCGGTGGACGACGGGAACAACCAGGGCTGAGTCATCGCCTCGAAAACCTCGGAGTTCGACTCTGAGAGAAAAGAGCCCGCGCTGGTCGCGGGCTCGACGCTTTTTGTCTCTATGGTTTCCGCACGGGTATCAAGAACGCCAAGATGAGCGCTCCAGCGGCGAGCCACCCGTTGAAGAAGGTTCCAGCGAAGCCGACCTCAGCGCACGCGCGCCCCTGAAGTTCGAGCGGCGAACCAGGGCTCGCACCCGTCGAATGCTTTAGCGCCCAGATGATGAAGCCGGCGACGATCGGCAGGCATGCCACTCCGAGCGCCACGGCTCCCAGCCGCCGGCGCCCGGCGCGACCTTTGACTGCCCAGACCATGGCGTAACCACCACAGACCATGCCAAGGACCATCAGCACGCTGATGGCAAGCGACGGCCAACCACAGTCCTGAATCGCGCTGTCACTCACTGCGGCCCCGATCTCACTGCGGCTTCGATCTCACTGCGGCTCTGGTCGGTTCCCTGGGGGAATCACGAAGCTCAGGCCAAGGGAGATCGTTCCAGCCAGCAACGGGAGCGCCCCACAAACCAGTCCCACCCAGACCGCCTGCTCCGCTTCGTAGTAACCCTGCTCACGAATGCGTGCCTTCGCGGACGGCTCGACCGCGTCACTCTCCAGCACCTCATCCACCAGTGCCCGACCGCGATACATTCCGAACGCGCCGAGGCCCGGTGCCAGCATCCCGAAGCAGAGCACGAAGATCGCAAACATGCGTCCTGCGCGCTGGCGAGCGATGACGAGGGTCACCCCAACCAGGCTGATCGGGATCGCCAAGATCAAGAGCAGCACGCAGAACCAGGCGGTCCAGCCGGCCATCTGAAACGTGTGCCATACGCCCGCCATGCGCTTCGCAGACTAACATCGAGCCAGCGAATCCACATCGCGGCGAGCTGCGATATCGCTCAGGAACTGCAGCACGGCATCTTGCATCTGCTGGGTGCCGGGCTGCTCTGTCGGCATATGGCTCGCGCCTTCGAGCACCACGAAGCGTTTTTCACCCGGGAGTCGCGCGAAGAAGCGCCGCGAGTGGGCGATGTTGGTCATGCGATCTTCACCTGGGTGCACCACGAGCACCGGACATCGGTCGAAGGCTTCAGGCTCCACATCGGGGACCGCCTGCATCAGGCTCCTGAGGAAGCGCGCCGGCACCCAGTTGCCGCCACCGAGTCGGTCGCGACTGCATAACGCCGAAAGCTCGGGAATGTTCGAGATGGCGTGCATCTTGGACATCTGGGCCATTGGCAGCGGGAGGTTATCCGTCAAGAACGCCAAGCGCTCCAGCAACTTAATCCCTACGGAACCAAGCAGCGGCGTGCGCGCGAAGTCGCGGCGCACCGCGTCCTCACGGGTGTCCGCCAGGGTGCTGGCGATGAGCCCCGCTACGCGCCCCGAACGCGCCGCGGCTTGATACGCGAGGAGCCCGCCAAGGCTGACCCCAAACAGCACGATCGGGCGCGAGTCCCGTCGCTGCTCTTCGGCGATCAAGTCGACGACGCAGTCGATCCACAGCTGATAGTCGAAGCGCCGCCAGGGAACCTGGGTGAGCCCGTAGCCCGGCAAGTCCGGTGCCACCGTCTCGTAGCCATGGCGCTGGGCGAGCACTGCCGCTGGCGCCATCACGCGGCCGTACGCCCCTGCTCCGTGGAGCACGATCGCCTTGAGCGGCGCGTTCGGATTCGCAAGCCGGTCGAGGTGCACCTCGAGGCCATTCCAGTGCCACCAGGATTCTTCCGGTGCGCTCTCCTCGTCGCAGCGCATTGCCTCAGGGAAAAATGGCTGGTAGCGGAGCCAAGCGGTTTGGCAACGGTAGCTCGGGGTCATCAGCCATTCATGGCTCCCCTCACCCCCAAATGCAGTGACCCTGGGCGACACTGCGTTGACTTCAGCTGCGGCGTTGACTTCAGCTGCGCGCGCGGCTCTCGAGGGGGGAGACGCCGGTCCAGCGCTTGAAGGCGCGGAAGAACGCGCTCGGTTCCGAGAAACCGAGCAGGAACGAAATCTCGGCGGCGCTGAGACCTGAGTCGAGGTAGCGCTTGGCCAGCCCGCTGCGCACTTCGTCACGCAGCTCTTTGAAGCCGTGGCCTTCCTCTTTGAGGCGGCGCTGCAGGCTGCGCGCCGTGAGGCCGAGCTCGGAGGCGACGTCTTCGATGCTGCTTTGACTGTTGCGAAGGCCCCGTTGAAGCGCGCTCCGCACCTGCTCGGCCAATAGTGAGCCGGTGGGCAGCGCGCCCTGCAAGTCCGCCGCGTGGCGGCTCAAGATCTCGAGCAGCGCGGGATCCGTCGTCTTGAGGGAAAACCCGAGCGCCTCGCTCGGCAACACGAGCTGCGTGTATTGGGCGCCGAACTTGACCGGCGCGGCGAAGAAGTCCTCGTACACCTTTGCTTCCCCGAGGCAATGATGCTGAAAGTCGACACGCACGGCCCGCAGGGTAGGCCCGTCGAGCAACTCTTGAGCGCGGCGCATCAAGAGCGCAAAACACAGCTCATGAGACGCCGGGGCTGGCACTGGGCTCTCCCGCAACACGCGCAGCTCGGCGACGCCAGCGCTCTCGAGCAAGCCAACCTCGACGGCGTCGTCCAGCAGGTTCAAGTAGCGCACCCACTGACGCAAGGCATCGCCTAGGGAGTTGGCGCTGCGGCACACGTACTCGACGACGCCGAACGTTCCCGCGGGGATCTGGTCTGCCAACCACAGCGCGAGGGTTGGTCGCTCGCTTAGCGCGACGGCGCTGTCCCAGGCCGCCGCAAACTGCGCGGGCCCAATGCGCGCGTCCGGCGCCAAGAGTTGCTCCGGAGCAAGCTCACACGCCTTCCAGAAGCTACTGGTGCGTGCCTCGTCTCCACCTAGAGCCAAGAGCAGCGGTTGAACGAGCAGACAACTGATCCCCGACACCAGGCCAGCATAGGCTAGAGGAGACTCCACACGACGATCCAAGCGGTGCCGCCCATCACCGCAAACGCGGCGCTCAGCCAAGCGGCGCGGTCGATGCCTTGACGCTTGATCAGCGGAACAGAGATCGACGCCAAGTCTCCGGCGTCCATCGCGGCATTGAACAGGAACACTGGCGCCGCGAGGGCTGGCTGCGCGACGGCGTAAAAGGCGAGCACCCCGAGGCCCATGTCGCGCACCCCAAACATCCGCGCCATGAGGCGCGCCGTTGGCGTGTCGTGAGCAGCCGGAAAGCCGAGCAGGCGGGATGTCACCCCGGCAGCAAACAACGGCGCTGCCCCAATCAGGAGTCGCATCACACCCATCCCAATCACCACGTAACCGAGCCAAGCCGTCACTTCGCCTCCCGCGCGTTGAGCCTGAACAAACCGGAGGCGGTGGAAGATCCGCCGGCTCCGCCCCAGGATCTGAGCCTGGGTAGGCCGCCCCACCAGTGACCACGCGCGACATTCCGCTGACGCTGGGCGCCGCGCCAGCTCATTGGCATCCGGAAGAAACTCCAGAATGCTGAGCCGTGGAGGCCCCTAGCGGCCATTTCAAAGCGAAGATCCATGCCCGCCCCGGTTCACCGACTCCAGCCCGCGCCGAGCGCTCTCGCCATTTTGGACGAGAGCGCCGAGCTCGAGCAGTTGGTGCGGGGCCTACAGTCGGGGAAAGCCTGGGCCCAGCGGGCGCTGCTCGAGGACCACGGCGCCTACGTGGAGCGGGTGCTGACGCGCATCCTGGGGCGCCACTCGGAGCTTGAGGATCTGGTGCAGGAAGTGTTTATCCGGGCGCTTTGCCGCGTGGATCAAATCGAGGAGCCGAGCGGCCTCCGGAGTTGGCTCGCGGCGTTTGCGGTGTTCGTCGCTCGCGAGGCGTTGCGCAAGCGGCGGCGCCGGAGTTGGCTGTTGTTCAGTGCCCCAGAAGAGCTCCCAGAACCGCCCGCTCCAACGGCGTCGCCGGAACTCTTGAACGCCTACCACGCGTTCTACGATGTGCTGGGCAAGCTCGACGTGGACCTTCGCATCGCCTTCGCCCTGCGGTGGGTAGAGGGAATGGAACTCACAGAGGTCGCCGCGCTGACCGATGTGTCCCTCGCCACCGCCAAGCGACGCCTCAAATCCGCGCGGGAACGCTTCGTGGTGCTGGCCGCCACGAATCCTTTCCTTCAGGATTGGTTGGGGGGGAGGGAGTCATGAGCGGCGATCTCCAAGAGCTGTCTCGGCAGATCCGCGAGCTGCAAGACGCGGAAGCCGACGCGCGGGAGCAACCCAGCGTCGAGCAGCGCATGGCGAGCATCCACGAAAAGCTAGGGCGCCGCAGCCAGGAGCGGCGCACCGCGGCGCGTGCTGAATACGCAAAGAATTTCCTCGCGGGCGCGCTGGGCGCGGCCGCGGCAGTGCTCGTCTCTTGGTTCTTCATGCGCGAGGTGCCGCTATCAGCAGCCGTCGATGGCGAGGCGGTCACAGCAGGCGCTTGGATCGCCAGCGCAGAGCAAAACAAGGCGCTCGCCTTCTCTGACGGGAGTCGTCTCACACTTCAAGCGAACGCTCGAGGCCGCGTAATCACCTTCGGCGAACACGGTGCAGACTTCGCATTGGAGTCTGGCACGCTCCACGCAGAAGTGGTTCCCCGCGAAAACAATCACTGGGTGATCGCTGCTGGCCCGTTCGAGGTACTCGTCACCGGAACGGAGTTCGACGCAACTTGGGATGCCAAAGCAGAAGCGCTGAGCGTAAACATGCGCCATGGCTCAGTCCGCATCAGCGGCAGTTGCCTGAGCGAGCCCCGCGCACTCAGCGGACAAGAGAGCGGCAGCTTCAGTTGCGCGCCGCAACGGGTGTCCGAGGCATCGGACACCAGCGCTGGGAGCGCCGCACCCAAGCCGGCCGCTGCGGTCGCCAAGACGGAGAACGCGGTCCCCAGGGCGGCGAGTGGACAAGAAGCGCCCCCTCAGAGCAAGAGCGCCACCGCTACGGCACCCAGCGCCAGCGCGCCTGCCGCAGCAGTAACGGAGGAAGACTGGCAAGCACTCGCCCGCGCCGGCCGCTTCAAGCCCGCGTTGGCCGCAGCTGAAGCGAGCGGCTTCTCCAGCCTGTGCACCAGCCTCGGGGCCGACCAGGTGCTCGAGCTCGGCAACGTCGCGCGTTTGGCGGGCAACCCCTCACGCGCCAGCGAGGCCTATCTATCCGCACGGCAACGTTTCGGCGGTTCGAACGCAGCGGCCACCGCCGCCTTCCAGCTGGGCCGTCTGGCGTTCGATGGCGCGCGCGACTACAGCAGCGCGCGTCGTTGGTTCGGCGCCTACCTGAGCGAGCGCCCCGGCGGCGGCCTTGCGCAGGAGGCATTGGGGCGCCTGATGGAGAGCGAACACCGCCAGGGTGACCAGACGAACGCGGCAGCGCACGCCGCGCAATACTTGAAGCGCTTCCCCGGTGGACCGCACGCCGGCTTGGCCCGTAGTATCGGCGGAGAATGACCCGAGGGCGTTCAAGGCTTTCGCTGACTGTAACTCGGTTGGCGCTGGTTGCTCTGGCCTGGCTCTGGATTTCTGAAGGCGCGGCTTACGCCGCGAGCATTCGCTTCATCGCGGAATCAGACACCGGCTTCGAACGCCGTCTCGCCGCGGAGATCGAGAGCGTCGGCTTCGAAGTGGAGAAGCCTGAGAGCCCCGAGACGCAATTACCAGAGCAAACCGCGGCGGTCGTCTACGTGCGCAACGATCCCCCTCAGGTGGAACTCTGGCTACTCGGAGAGAGCGGCAAGTTCGAGCTCTCCAGCGTGGTGCGGGATGACGCGAAGACCGCAGACGAAGACGCCGACACCGCCACGCTGCGCATCGCCGAGCGTCTGCGCGCGCTACTGCAACCGGTCTACGTGCAAGCGAAAGCAGCGGAGGCAGCGGCACAGCAGGCCGCTGCTCAAGGCCCCCCAGCGCCGAGCAATCCACCTCTTGTGAGCGTTCCTCAAGAGCCGCCTTCGCCACCTCGAAACACAGCACCCCCTCGAGCGGGCGCACCAGAACCCGCGCGCCCGCGTAACGAACGTCGTTTCTTCGCGGCAATGGGCATCGGTCTCGGACAACACGCGAGTGACGTAGTGCCTCAGGGGACGCTGGCGTTCGACTATCGTGCCCTGCCCAGTCTGGGACTCGGAGCGCTAGCGGTGCTGCCCCTCGCCAAAGCCACGATCTCCGATGGCGGCGACCAAGCCCAACTCGAGGCGTGGATGGCTGGCCTGCACAGCTACGCAAGGGTGTTCCCGCTCGAGAAGGTCGAGCTCCAGCTCGGTGCGGGCGTGTTGGCGGCCTACGTGAGAGCCGAGGGAGACGCGCAGTCGCCCCGCTTTGGCCGCAGTGTCGACGGGCTGCGCTGGGTGCCGTTCTTGGAAGGGGCAGCCGCGTATGCACTCACTGAAGCGTGGCTGGTGCGAGGCGCCGGGGCCATCGGCTTGGGTCTGCCGGACACGCCCATCGCGTTCGCTGGAGAAGAGGTCGCGGAGTGGGGAAAGCCGTGGATACTGACCCAGCTCAGCCTGGGCTATGCTTGGTAGCATTTCCTCCCGGTAATACTCTGTGGTCACTCTGCACCAAGCTAAGTCGTTGACCGAGGCGTCCAAAGGCCGTGCGCGGCCCCTGAGTGAGCAGACCTCGGTAGTGCTCCAGGTCAACCAGAGCATCCACGAGCCGACGCTGACCCAAGAAAGTCTCGACCCGCTTCAGGACCGCGTCTGCTTCCGGGGATGCCCCGAGCGCGCGCTGCAGCATCGCCAGGCGCGCCTCGACGTAGTGCTGATAGGTCGGGTCGACTTCCTCCAGGATCTCCCGAGCCGCGAGCAAGTGTTGCTCTGCATCTACCAAGTGCCCGCGCTCGAGTGAAATGGCTCCGAGCGCGGCGCGCGCAAAGCCGATGAAGCGCCGATTCCCAACCCGGTCGTGCTCCGCCAGCGCTTCCCGCTGTAGTGATTCGGCTCGATCCAGGTCCCCCATGAGATGCAGCGCAAACCCGAGGTTCGACTGGGAGTACATCTGCCGTGCAGGATCTCCGAGCTGCTTGAACAACATGCCTGCACGCTCCAGACAGCGTGCTGCCTCGACCAGGTCCGAATCGAGGCACAAGTTCCCAAGGTCCGTCAGGATCGTGCCGCACAAGGCATCGTCGCCCGCAGCCTCCGCGGCAACGTAGGCCCGCTGGAGCTGATTTCGCGCCTTTCTGGACTCGCCCCCTTCGAGTGCGAGCACTCCCAGCTGACGCAGTACCCTCGGCGCCAGTTGGCTGTTTCCCTGGAGCAAGGGATTTCGCAGCAGTTGCTCGGATCCGCGAGGATCAGTCTGTCGCCGAACGTCCGCCTCCGCGACCAACGTCAAGGCTTGAAGCTCCGACGGCATTTCCGACCGTGACCGCCCAAGCACGGCCAGGGCCTCTTCGTGGCGCCCCAGGACGCTGAGCGAGCGCGCTAGCTCGAGCTGCGCGAGGTGGCGCTCCTTCTCCCCAAGCAGATCCACCGACGCTGCCACCAGCGTGGTGCGCTCGAGGGCTGACTCGACGCTGCGGGCGAGAGCGAACGCAAGCTGCGCGCGCAACGTGCCCGAGAGCCGTCCCATCGCGAGACGCAGCTCCGCTGAGTTCGCTCTTGATTCGAGCACAACTCGCGCATGGGTCGTAGCGATCCCCCCCCACTTGTTTCCGCGGTGATATTGATTGGCGAGGTGGGAGAGTAGCGGTGGCCACACCACGAAACCCGACGCGTTTGCAGCGCGCTCGACGAGCGCCGAATCCACCAATTGTGCGACCAGTTCGCCCCCGACGCCCATCGAGCGGCCGAGCTCGAGGTCCCAGGGTCCCGCAAAGGCAGACAGCCGAAGCAACGCGTCGCGTTCCCCCTCGAGCAGCCCGCTCCATAGTTCCTCGAGGAGCTGGTGCCGCTCGCCACCCGACGCGTTGGAAGGGCCGACCAACGCGGAAACCTCTGCACAGGTCAGGGCCGTAAGGCTGTGCACGAGCTGATTCAGCGCCTGCATCCAGCCCCCACATGCACGAACCAAAGGGGCTACTTCTTCATTCCTTGCGGCAACGTCGAGCCGAGAAAGCTTCTGCGAGACGTAGTCCAACCCAGAGGAGAAGCTCAGCGGCTTGACCCGAACGTGCTGCGCGGCTTCTAGGTCGAGAGTTCGCCGACTCGTCACCAGCCGGGTCAGCCTAGGGTTGCTCTCACCCCAGGAAGAGAGGTGATGAAGCTCAGGATCCAACGCGCTCAGATTGTCCAGCCACACCACGCCACTGGGCAAACGCGCGATCGCGCTTTCGACCGCGTTTGGCTCACACTCAAGCGTCCGGCACAGGGCGTTGCGAAGGCCGGATCGGTGGCGCAGGTCACAACCCATGACGGGATTGGGCAAGCGCCGCGTCACTTCGCGCAGCACTCGCGACGTCCCTACTCGCGGGACCCCATGAACCACTAGCAAGCTTCCGGGACGACACGCGTCGAGCAGCTCCGCGATCAGACTGTCCCGACCAACCGCCAGATTGCCGTCACTCCCCGTTCTTGAAGAATCGGATGAGTGCCAGCGGTAGCCAACACCTTGCACCGTCAAGATGTGAAGCGGCTCGGCGGGATCGCGTTCGAGCTTCTTGCGCAGACGAGCAACCACGTTATCCGCCGCGCGCGTGAGGACCTGGGGAGCGTTCCCCAGCACGTCGACATTGATCTCCTGACGGGAGACGACTCCCTCCGCCTGAACCAGGCGCAGCAACACGTCGACCTCATTCTGGGTCAGCCGCACTCGCCGCTCACCCCGGAACACCAAGCGACTGGCCCCGTCTACGTATCCATCAATCAGGGAGATACGCAGGGTCATGAACGGAGAGTCTAGCTCCGCTCCAAAGCCGATTTGCGACATGTTGCGACGAGTCTTCGGGCACCTCCGAAGCTAGCGTTTCGCGGCCGAGTTCGCGCCGCCTGGGCGAACCGGCAGCCATCGGTGTTCGCGCCTTGGAGCGCGACTTTTCGCTGATTCGCGCCTCCGAGGCGCGAATTGGAGCATTCGGGAGAAGAGGATGAAAAAGCTCAACACATTACTGATCGCAGCATGCTGCGTCGTCGCATGCAACAAGCCCGAGGGTGAGCCCGCCGGCTCGGAGACCAAAGCTGCAGCCAGCCAGCCGCCCGCCGCCGCCGGCCCAAACGTCAGTCTCGAGGTCGTCGCCCCGTTTGCCAGCAAGGAACCAATCAAGATCAGCGGTACCCAGGCATTCGCGTTTCCAGGCACCAATGTGCTCGCATTTGTCGACGCGAAGGCCGCAGCCAGCTGCGACAAGCTGCCCTACAAGTTTGGGGGGGACATGGGGTCAGGCTTCGCCGTGGAGCTTCGGGTGTGGGACAATCCCGGGACGACTGAAGCGATCACACCTGGCTACACCATCTACTATCCGCTGAACGGACGCACCACCAACAGCGGCAACTCGAGTTCCAAGCTGGAAGTGAAGTTCAGCGAGATGAACGATGACGTCTGGGTGGGCACGGTCAGCGGTGTGATGACCGCCAACGACAAGATGACCGGCAGCTTCGTCGCGAAGGTCTGCAAGTAGCGATCGCTGGTGAGCCGTCTCGGCGCCCGGCGGCCATTCAGGGGTATGACGACGACTTACTTCAAGAGACCTCTCAAGCTTACGGCTCCTCTGCTCGCTTTGAGCTCTGCAGCACTGCTTTTGGCGTGCGGTAAATCAACGCTCGAACCGGTTGGGGCTGACTCTGGTGGCAGCGCTGGAGTGGGCGGGAGCAATGGCGGCTCGAGCGGCAATGCTGGTTCGAGTGGCAATGCTGGCAATGGCGGCTCCAGCGGCAGTGCCGGCTCCAGTGGGAACGCGGGAACGGCGGGCAGCGGAGGAAGCAGCGGAAGCTCGGCTTGCCTCACCCCCAACCCTGCGGGCTGCCAGCAAGACGGTTGCAACAACGACCAGTACTGTGACACCCCCGCCGACGAATGTTTCCCTACGGAATGCACCTGCGAAAACGGCGAGTGGAACTGCGTGGGGCGTAACTGCGGTGAGTACACCACGACCCCAGAGTGCGCGCAGGCCGAGTACTACGTGCGCGTCGGCTATGTCCAAGGTCAGGAAGCCACGGGTGACTTCTGCGTCGCCTACCAGGACGACAGTGGGGAGCAGCCTGCGTGGGAACCCGTTGGCTTGATGGAGGCCAATGGCTATCAGCCAGAACAGTTTGAAGGCCTGGACAAGCTCTCGCGCTACTTGCCGCTGAAGCAGAAGCCGCTCTACTTCACCAAGGCGACGGGCAGCTGCGCCGCGGGCGGTCCGGCGATCAACACCACCGGGGACGGGCACTACTTCACGTTCCTCAGCGTGCCTTACTCCCACGAGGCGGACCAGATGTGGGTCATCCCTGAGGTCGACCCGGATCCGATCGACCCAGGCTTCGGCGGCAGCCAGATCCGCATTCAGAACGCCACTTTCCGCGCGGATAACATCAGGGTCGCCGCACATGTTGCGGACGGTCCGCCCCAGGGTCTCGGTGACTACACCTTTGGTGACCCGAGCAATTCGTTCATCAGCTCTGAGAACCACCTCGAGTATCTAACGGTCGACGATGGGGAGCCTGCCGCAGCGGAACTCAGCTGGGCCGGTTGGGACCTACTGCCGCTCTACCACACCACGGTGTTCATCTCCGGAGACCGCGACGTGGGCTATCGTGGTCTCGGCTGCATCGGCTCTAATCCGGTGCTCGAAGGCTCCGACTACTCCAACTGCTACTACGTCGACCAGCTAGGGCAGTAGTCAGCGCAGCGGCGCGAGCGACTGGCAGACGGCGAGCACCTTCTGGAGCTCGCCGTCGTGCATTTGCACGTCGTACTCCAAGTACCCCGTGCACAGCGCGTGGCTGCCCGAGTCGATGGGCAAGATCACGAACACCCGACTCACCCGCTCGAAGTAGTGAATCGTCGTGCCCCCGCGGGTTTCCCCCAAGCGCACTCGATAGCTGCGCACGCTGAAGGGCAGCTTGGCTTGGTCGTCACCCCCAATTCCCCAACACGCGCTCGAGCATAGCAGCTAGCGGGTGTCGCCAGTCGCCGTTGGCCGCCACCCCTCGAAGCAGCGGCAAACGGCTCCTCGGGGTGATCCTCGAGCGGCCTCGATCTTGCAGCTTGCTACCCATGACTCCTGGGAGCCGCAGTGAGTTAGAGCTGCAACAGGCTCCAAGCGCATCGAAAACAAATCCTCAAGGAAATAAACGCGTCGACCCGGTGCTGATGCTGGGAGGCGCGCTCGCGCTGGGCGGCGTTGCGGTGACTCACCCGAGGTGGCTCATCGTCGCCGTGTTGAGCTTGCTCTTGCTCACCTGGCGTCACACCCGTTGGCCGACTCGCGCACTAGTGGTCCCATTTGTACTGCTGGGGGCCGCTCGCGCATCGCTCACGCTGGGCGACTACGATCGCGCGTGGCACGAGGCGCGCGCCTGGGTGGTGCCAGGGTCACGCTGTATCGGCCACGGCGAGGTCATCGCGTCTCCAGTGCTGCGCGGTGATCGCCTGGGAGTCACTGCACGACTCGAGCTCGAGTGCGACGCGAGGCAGCTGCCCCGCACACAGGTGGTGCGGCTATACGGCGGGCCAGACAGCCTCGGCCGCGGCGACCAGATCCACGTCGTGAGTCAGCTCTCGCCAGTGCAGATCTTGAGGAACCTCGAGCTGCCGGATCCGCGTCCAGGCGCCGCCCGAGGCGGAGTGACGCTGAGCGGCTCCGTACTGTCTCTCGAAATCGAGCGACCTGGCCGCGGCATTGGACACCGCATCGACGGCGCGCGCGGCTACGCGCGACGGCGCATCACCCAGACCTTCGATCCTCTCGCGGCGCCGATGGCTCGCGCCTTGGTGTTGGGTGAAAACGACTTGGACGCCGAGGACGACAGTGCGTTTCGCAAGAGTGGCCTATCGCATCTGCTCGCCGTCAGCGGCACGCACTTGGTGTTCGCGGTGGTGAGCTTGGTGACGGCGCTACAGGCGCTGCTCACCCGGCTTACGTTCATTTCCTCACGGTATCATTGTGGTCGCATCGCCGCGCTGATTGGTTGCCCGCTGGCGCTTGCCTACGCCGATTACGCCGGTGGCAGCGGATCTGCCTGGCGCGCCGCCTTCATGCTGTGTGCGGTGTTCGCGGCGCGCGCCCTGGAGCGACGTGCGGGGCCAGCGCGTAGCCTCGGCTGGTCTTTCGTAGCGGGCGCGCTGGTCGATCCGCTGGTCTGCTACGACGTGTCGTTCTTGCTCTCCGCTGCGGCGACTGTCGGCTTGGTCTGCATTGGTTCCCCGGCGCTGGCCTGGGCAGAGACCTGGAGCATCACCAAGAAGAGCAAGGTCATCGGCTATTTGGCGGCTTCGATCATGGCCACGGTCGGCTCGATGTTGCCCTGCGCGCCGCTCTTGGCGGTGCTGAGCCCGGATCTGACGCTGGCGGGGATCCTGGCAAATGTGGTCGCGGCCCCGCTGGGTGAGATCATCGCCTTACCCCTTTGCCTGGCTCATATCCTCGCGGCACCAGTTCCGGTGCTGGAGCAAGGCATGGCGAAGGCAGCGGGTGGCGCGCTGCTCGTGGTGCGCCAAGTGGCCCACTGGAGCGCCGCGGCTCGTAGCATGGCCTTCGCGGTTCCGCCGCCCACCGCAGCGCACCTCTGGGTGTTGGGCTGCACCGGGCTCGGCGCGTTGCTCGCCGCGTGGCGGAGGCGCTGGCGCGCGACCTGGCTTTGGGTAGCTGCACTGGTGCTGGGCAGCGTGGGTGCGGAAGCACTGGCTCGCTATCAGTCCCGTCCTCGCGGCGAGCTACGCATCGCCCAGCTCGATGTGGGCCAGGGCGACAGCGCACTGGTCGATCTGCCTGATGGCAAGCTCATGCTGATCGATGGCGGTGGTTCAGCTCAGCCAGAGGCCGGATTCGACCCTGGTCGGCGCGTGATCTTGCCAGTGCTCCGAGCCCGGCGGCGACGCCGCGTGGACGTGGTGCTCATCACGCACCCACATCCCGACCACTACGGAGGCTTGCCCAGCGTGCTCCAAGAAGCTCAAGTCGCCGAGATTTGGGACAGTTCGTTTCCCGGCGGCAAGACCTACGAACGCTTGCTACGCAGCGGCCCGCGGGTCCGTCACGCGGAGGAACTATGCGCACGCTACCCCGCTGGAGGGCACCCCGATCGCGGCTACTTGCTGGAAGTCTTGGGTCCCTGTCCCGGCTCCCCGGAGCTCGACGCAAACGACAACTCCATCGTGCTCCGCCTGAGCGTCGGCAAACGCCGCTTTCTGTTCACGGGTGACGCAGAGGCGGCCCAAGAAGCGCAGCTCCTCGAGCAACACGGCGGCGACCTCCAGGCGGACTGGCTGAAGGCTGGGCACCACGGCAGCCGCACTTCGAGCAGCGCAGAGCTGCTGCAGCACGTCGCTCCCGCGCTTGTCGGGATCTCATGCGGGGTACGCAACGGCTTCGGTCACCCACACCAAGAGGCGCTGGAACGGATCCAAGCCAGCGGCGCCGAGATTTGGCGCATCGACGACGCCGGGAGCTTGGAGCTGAATTTGGTCAACGGGACGCTCTACTACGGTGGCTTCGCCTGGGGGGATCGGGGGAGAGAACTACCGGCGCAGCCGCCCTTCGCAGCCAAAGCGACGCCATAGCCAGGTCCACCTCACCCCGGGTTTGACGGCAGCTCACACGCTCGGTAGCTCAGGCACATGACCGACGGCATCGAGACCATCTTCACCGCCGAGCAAATCCACGCCCGCGTCAAAGAGCTGGGCGCGGAGATCAGCCGCGACTACCAGAAGCGCAACCTGGTGCTGCTATGCATTCTAAAGGGCAGCTTCGTGTTCGCGGCGGATCTCGCTCGCGCCATCGACATTCCCTTGCGCATCGAGTTCATGGGCCTCTCCAGCTACGGAGAAGACACCAAGAGCTCCGGCGTGGTGCAGATCACTCAAGACGTGAGCACGCCCCTGGCGGGCGAGGACGTGCTCATCGTCGAGGACATCGTGGATACCGGCCTCACGCTGCACTACCTGCTGCAGCAGATTCAGACTCGCAGCCCTGCCAGCGTGCGCATCTGTTCCTTGCTCCACAAGCCGGCGCGAGAAAAGAAGAAGGTCGCAATCGACTACCTGGGCTTCACCATCGAAGACCGCTTCGTCATCGGGTACGGCCTAGACTGGGCGCAAAAGTACCGCAACCTGCCGTTCATCGGCGAGGTCACGAACCCCTGAATCCAGGGCGAGCAAACCCGAACCCGCGCCAAAGCGCCCACCATCCACCGCGCACCAGAGACATTGCCCCGCGGAACCAAGCATGGAATCCCAGAGCCTGCCCCACTTCCCAGCATTCGAAAAACTGCGCGGCGCACGCGTGCTCATCACCGGAGGAGCTGGCTTCATCGGCTCTCACCTTGCGCGGCGCGCGAGTTCGCTCGGAGCAAGCGTGCGTATCTTGGATGACTTGTCAGGCGGCTTCCTGGAGAACCTGGAAGGCATCGACTACGAGTTCTTCGAGGGTTCCGTCGAGGACGCGACGCTGGTGGAGCGAGCATCTGTAGACGTTGACTACGTGTTTCACGAGGCAGCGATGGTCTCCGTCCCGGAGAGCGTGGAGCAGCCCGCGCGCTGTTACAGCATCAACAATCTAGGCTGCCAGCATGTGCTCGAGAGCGCTGGCCGCGCCAAGGCCAAGCGTGTCGTGCTGGCGTCGAGCGCCGCAGCCTATGGTCAGACACCTAGCCTCCCGAGCAAGGAGACCGACGCGCCGGATTGCTGGTCGCCGTACGCTGCCAGCAAAGTCGCCGCTGAGCTCCAGAGCCAAGCCTGGGGCCGCGTGAGTGGGCTCTCTAGCGTGAACCTGCGCTACTTCAACGTGTACGGTCCCCGCCAGAACCCGAACTCAGCCTATGCGGCGGTTATCAGCGCGTTCGCCAAGGCGCTCATCTCGAGCAAGCAGCCGACCATTTTCGGAGACGGCTCTCAAACCCGAGACTTCACCCACGTTGACAATGTCGTCCTAGCTAATTTCCTCGCGGCAACGCATGATGCGGCTTTCATGGGTGACGTCTTCAACGTCGGCTTGGGGCATCAGACGAGCTTGCTCGACTTGCTCGCTGCGATGTGCCGCACCCTGGATGTGGACGTCAAACCCGCATTTGCGGAACTGCGAGCTGGCGATGTTGCCCACTCCTGCGCGGACATCGACCGCACTCGTAGCGCGCTCGGCTACGCACCATGCATCGACTTCGAGGCGGGCCTGCAGGACACGCTCGAAGACTTCAAGCAGCGCTACGCCGCAAACTGAAGCACGGCAACCTCAGCCGCGCTCAACGCACGCCGGCACACCGCGCTTGCCAGAACTCCGCGCTTACCAGAACTCCAGCCGCCTAGACGACGCTTCGGGGATCCACGCTCAGGCGGTATTCTGACGCGATGGACTCCCTCGAATCGCGCATCGAAAAGCTGGAGCGCTCGAACTTCCGTCTCAAACTGCTGATCGTTGGCGTGCTCGCCCTTTTCGCGGGCTGCAACGGCGTCACCTCTCACGTGGAGACGATGTACGCGCGGCGAGTCATCATCGTCGATCCAAGCGAGAAGGAAGTCGGCCGCCTCGAAGGCACGGCGGGCGGCGCATACCTACAGCTGAACGGCGGCGGCAAGCAGCTCAAGCTGGAAGGCAACACCGAGCTGAAGAAGTAGTCACTTGTTCTTTGCGCTGCGAAGCCGCTCGAGGCGCTCGCCAATCGCCTTTTCCAGGCCTTGATCGCTCGGCTCGTAGAACCTGGCACCCGAAATTGTTTCCGGGAGGTAATCCGCATCGACCCAGCCTCCGGCGTGGTCATGGGGGTACTGGTAGCCCGCGCCGTAGCCTTCCTGCTTCATCAGCTTGGTGGAGGCGTTGCGCAGTGACATCGGTACGGGCAACGCGCCGTGTCGCTTGATCGCCTCACGCGCGGCGGAAAACGCGCGGCCCACCGAGTTCGATTTGGGGCAGCTGGCGAGGTACAAGCACGCGTGGGCGATGGGGTATAGCCCTTCCGGCATCCCCATACGGCGAAAGGCTTGATCCGCGTTGACCGCGACCATCAGCGCTCGCGGATCTGCGTTCCCAACATCTTCACTCGCGAAGATGATCAAGCGGCGCAACACGAACAGCGGATCGTCGCCCGCTTCGAGCATGCGCATCAGCCAGTAGATCGACGCATCGGGGTCGGAGCCGCGCATGGACTTGATGAGCGCGCTCACCACGTTGTAGTGCTCTTCGCCGCTCTTGTCGTAGAGCAGCGTCGGTCCGCCGATCGCCTGCTCCACCAGATCCGAGTCGATGGCTGGCTGGTTCGGCTCCCGCAGCGACGCAGCCGTCTCCAACAATCCCAGAGCGCGTCTGGCGTCGCCTTGAGCCGCGACGGCGATCGTCTCCAGCACCTCCCGCGGTGCACTGGGGGGTAACGCCATGGTCGCCAAGCCGCGCACCTCGTCGGTGAGCGCGCGCTCGAGCAGGCTTACAATGTCGGCGCTCGATAGCTGCTCCAGGCGGAACACACGACAACGACTGAGCACCGCGGCATTCACGGCAAACGACGGGTTCTCTGTCGTGGCGCCGATCAGGCGAATGGTGCCGTTCTCGACGTGAGGCAGGAAGGCGTCTTGCTGGCTCTTGTTGAAGCGATGGATCTCATCGACGAACAAGATCGTGCTCTTGCCTTGATAGTCCCGGCGCTCCCGCGCTTCCTTGATGATGGTACGGAGCTCTGCCACGCCGCCGAGCACCGCGCTGAACGGAACGAACTCCGAGCGAGTGACTTCGCTGATCACATGGGCCAGCGTGGTCTTGCCGGACCCCGGCGGGCCCCAGAGGATCATCGACGGCAGGCGGTCGTCACGTATCGCCCGCGCAAGTAGCTTGCCCTCGCCGATCAGCTGTTGCTGACCAACGACCTCCGTGAGGCTGCGGGGCCGCATGCGGTCCGCCAGTGGTGCTTCGCCGCTCTGCTTTCCTTGCCGCGCGGCAAGAAGAGACGGCTGGCGGTCAGACGCTTTCATCCGTGCCTCTCACCGAAGATGGCAGTGCCGACGCGCACCTCGGTCGACCCAGCAAGCACTGCCGCCTCGAGATCGCCGCTCATGCCCATCGACAGCTCCGGCAAGGCTCGGCTTCCGCCGACGCGATCGCGCAGCTCGCGCAGGTTCTCGAAGAACCCGCGGGCTCCTTGTGGATCATCGGTCTGGGGGGGAATCGCCATCAACCCACGCACTTCGAGGCTTGGGTAGGCGCGGGCCGCCTGCAGCAAGTCCGGCAACGCGTCAGGGCTGACGCCAGACTTGTTCGCTTCGCCTCCGAGGTTGACCTCCAGCAGCACCTCGAGCGTCTTGGCTCTTCCCGCTGCGCCTTCGCACGCCTCGCTCTGCTTTGCGAGCTCAGCGAGCAGGCGCTCAGAGTCGACACTGCACACGCGCACCACACGGGGCACCACGAGCTTTGCTTTGTTCCGTTGCAGGTGCCCGATCATGTGCCAACGGATCTCCTTCAGGTCGCTCAACTCGTCGGCTTTGGTCGCAAGCTCCTGAGCGTAGCTCTCGCCAAAATCGCGCTGACCCAGCGCGTACGCTTCACGGATGGCGCTTACTGGCTGCTTCTTCGAGACGGCGAGGAGCTTCACGCTCTCCGGGTCACGCCCGGCGCGCACCGCGGCTTCACGCACGCGGGCTCGCACTGCCAACAGGCGCGCTGCAACCGAGGTGTCTGTCATCAGGCTCGGAGTGTTACCCATCCGTGGCGCCGGGCAATCAATCGACTCGGTGACGGCAACACCGGAACTCTACCGTCATCGGGTGAGGCTGTCGTAGACGTCGAGGGTGCCCCGGGCCATGCGCTCAACGCTGAAGTGGCGCGCTCTGGCGACACCTGCGGCGCTGTAGCGCCGACGCTCACTGGCGTTGTCCGCGAGTGTGACGATGGCGCGGGCGATCGCTGCGTGATCTTCAGGGTCCACGGTGATCGCCGCATCTGCCGCGACCTCCGCCATGCTCGACACGTCGCTCGTGATCACCGGACAGCCTGCAGCCATGGCCTCGACCACCGGGTAGCCGAAGCCTTCTGCCCGAGACACGAAGAGCTGCGCAGCCGCGCCACGCATCAGCGATCCAAGCTCCGCGTCGCTGACGAAACCCAACAGCTGCACCGCCCCAGGAGCATCCGCCTCAGCCAGTCGATCGGCAATCCTGCGCTGTGTCCCTTCGTCGAGCTCCGCCGCCCAGGCCAGCACCAGCTCGAGCTCTGGCGCCAAGCGTCGCGCCTCGATCACCGCAGAGAGCATCCCGTCGAAGTTCTTTCGCCAGTCACCCGCACCGACGTAGAGCACGTAGGTCTTCTCGAGCAACTCAAACTTGTCGCGCACCTGACGATCTCCACCGTCGGGTTCCGGACTCCACAGTCCGAGGTCGACACCGTTGTAGACCACCGATATTTTCTTTGGGGAAATACCCAAGAGGGTCACTAAGTCATTCGCGGTGGTCTCACTGATGGCGATGACGTGGTCGGCGGAAGCGTATCGCCGATGATCGAGCCGCAGCCTGCCTGGGTACCAGCCGTCGCGGTAGTCGAGGTAGCGGTCCGGATACCGCAGCGGGATTAGATCGTGCGCCGTGACCACTCTCGGGCAGCTCAGCTTGCCAAGGGGCGTTGCGTTAGGGTGACCTTGATGGAGCAAGTCCGGAGCAAGCTGTTTCAGCGCCCGTCCGAGGCTCACCCGCAAGCGATACGCCCAGGCAGCGTGGGTCTCTCGCGGTGCCGACCCCACGCGAGCGATCGCCTGCTTCACGTCCCCGTTGGCGACAGGTGCACCGAGGTAGCTGAAGGACTCGAGCGCCGTGAGCTCCAGCGGGTAGCCCCGCACTTCGCTCGCCAGTGCCTCCCCCAAGCTCGCTACATAACGACCGATACCGCGCGTGCGCGCACCGGTGCGCAGAACGGAAACATCATACAAAACGCGCGGCACTGAGGCTCGTTACTCCGCCGTGACTGATGGAGCAGGCGTTGGGGCCTCCGGCGCTGCGGGAGCGTCGGGCGCCTTGGCCGCTCCGGCGCCGCCTTTGGCCAGTGTCAGCTTTGCGTCGCGCACCATCAGGCTGTCACCAGAGGACGCTTGGAGCTTACCTTCCAAGCCTTCCCCCTTTTTATCCGCAAGGAAATATGCAGTGGTAATCTTTGCGTCTTCGGCGTCGGGGGTGAGGCGCACGCTCAGGGTCTCGCCCTCCACGCTGCCGGTTGCCGACATCTCACCCAAGGGTCCGGAGAGCTTCCCGCTCACTTCCCCTGCTTCATCGATGGTGAGGCTGATTTTGCCTTTGCCGGCTTCCGACTTACCGTCGTCATCTTTCCAGTTGCGGATGGCGCCGTCCTTCGCCTCCATTTCGATCAGGTAGTGCGTCGCGTCGTACTCGCCGGACCAGTCGCCTTCGTACCAGGGCTTGGGTTTGGGGGGAGGAGCAGCGCTCGCCACTTCGGTGGCGCTGGCGCTCGCTGTGGCGCCGGGCGCTGGGTCCTCTTTGCAGCCGCCGGCGCACACTCCCAAGGCGAGCGCCAGGGAGAGCCAGCCGCGTGACGAAGAATGCTGGAAGAAGCTCATGCTTGAGACGCTCCGTGTTGGCTGTTCCCGGTGACCATTTCAGTGATCCTCACCCCCACCTGACCTTCCACTTCTACCAGCTCCCCACGAGCGATTTCCCGTCCCGCACAACGCAGGACGACCGGCTCCGAGACGCGTTGCGTGGTCTCGATCACGTCGCCCGCCTGAAGCTCTGCCCACTCTCGCGCGCTGAGCGTTACGCTGCCCAGTTCCACACGGATAACCAGAGGCGCGTCCAGCGCCGACTGTCCCACGGGGGACTGACCTGACTTGTCTTCCGTCATCACGTTCTCCGATTCTAGATCCTGGTTGGAAGAAAGCGAGCCGTAGCCGGCTGTGCGCGAAAGGTTGGCTGCAGGAGTGAGGTCGCTATGGGAGGGCGGCGCCTGCTCCACGTCGAGAGGTACCGGAAGCAGCGTTCCAACGACACGCAGTCCGCCCCCCGCTTCAAGCTCCACCCGCGCCCCCATATCGCTGTCCGGTGCGACCAGCGCGGCGTGCCCCTGAAGTGAACCATGATGCGAGCTCAGCCAGAGCGATTCCCCAGGGATCCATGCATCGCCAACTTCTAGGATCTTCAAGAGCTCGCGGTCACACAGGCTCGTGCCCACGACGAGAGGCAGCTCGAGGGGCAGCCAGCCAAGGTCTTCGAGTGGCCGGGCTTGGCCCACGGAGGGCAGCGTCAACGGCTCGCACCAAGCGAAGACCGAGTAAGGGCTGCCATCGACCAGCAGCGTGAGCTCCGCCCAGAGTACCTTGGCGGCGTGCCAGGGCGCGCAAGCTGAGAGCGCCGAGTCGTGCCCTACGCGCCTCGCCGCCTCGATCAAGAGGGAGCTGAGCGCGCCGTGGGCAATGGCATCGAGCGGGGCGTCGGGGCGAGACATACGCCAGGGCTGGCCCAACAGGCGCGAGAGCAGCACGCTGCCGAGCTCGGCGCTCGACGTGAAGCCGAGACGCGCGACATTAGGCTCCGTGCGGAAATAAAGCGCGATGTCTCTCAGGGCGAGATCTGCGGGCTCTCGGACCCGTAGCAGCTCGACGCCTTGGAAGACGCCGTCAACATCGGCGCCGAGGAGTTCCCCCAGCGCACGCGCCCACTTTCCGAAGCGAAAGACGCGCTCGAGGTTCCTGCGCATGCCGCGACACGCGCGCACTTCTTCCCGGCCCAAGTGCTCCAGAGCTTCCCAGGGATAGTCTCGGACCTCGCGGCTCACTGGGGGTCACTATCACTGGCAGCGCATTGCTGACAGCCCGAGACGCGGCAGAACTGCGGCCCGACGCCAAGCGGTCCAAGTTCGCCTGCACCCCGAGCAAACCCAGCTCGCTGCCCACCCGTGGCGCTCAAGTCACTGATATTGCTCACAATTTATCTCGACCATCGGAAGGACGTCGCAGGCGTGTGGTCGCGGGGAGTCAAAGCACTGCAGCCCGTGGTAACTTGCGGTTCCGATGCGTACGACGAGTCGAATGGGAGTTCGAGCCGTGGCCCTCGCCTGCCTATTGGTCGGCACTGGCTTCGCGAGCTCGAGTCTGGCGCAAGGCACCGCAAAGAAGGACGCAAAGGCGGACTCTGGCGAGGTCAAGCGCGACCCCGACGGTGTGAAGGGCATCAGCCCCTTCTGGGAAGCGGTGAATCGCGGAAACAGCGCCTACATCGCGCGCGACTTCGACGGAGCGATCGCGGCTTTCCGTGAGGCCATCACCAAGGAACCGCAGAACGCCTTGGGGCATTACCGCATGGCAGAGGCGCAGCGCGGTAAAGGTGACCTGCCAGCTGCCGAGGCGTCGCTGGCAGACGCCTTGCGCTACTCGGGCAATGACCCCCGCCTTCGCGCCAAGGTGCAGTTTCTGATCGCTGACACCAAGGAGCGAGCGAAGGCTTACGACGACGCGATCGCGAAGTGGACCGACTACGAGGGCGCCGCAGCGAAGCCAGAGTCCAAAGCCTACGCGGAGACCGGCCCCGAGCGTAAGAAGCGCATCGAAACTTGGAAGCAACTCGTCAAAGACTACAGCGCCGTGAAGACTCGCATCGCGAAGCGCCTGGCCGAAGAGACCAAGTAGCCGCTTGACGTCTGCAAGAACAAGAGGCGACGGCTCAGGCCGTCGCCTCTTTCTTCGTTTGTAGCCAGGAGCCTGCGGCGGCTAGCGAATACGAATCGAGCTGTTCAGCGCGTTGTCCAACTGCCGCACGAAGCTCTGGAACTTCGCGTAGTCCGCGGGTTGGACGCGGCCAGACGCCAGGTAGAGATCCCGAGACAGCTTGAGTGTCGAGCCTTCGACGGAGTCGCTCACCCGGCCCTCGTGCTGCTGAAAACTCCCGCTGAACTTCGGCAGCTGACCGTCGACGTGCATGCCCGGGGGTAGCTGAATCGAGAGCTCGCTCTTGATGTGGGTCGCGTCGCCGAAGAAGAGCGGTGTCTGCCGCGCGGGCAACGCCGCGAGCTGTGCTACACGGGGTGAGAACGGCGGATCGATGACCAGCGCGCCGGCGGACAGCTGAGCGAACACGCTCATCTCCGCCGTCATCACCATTTCCAAGGGGAAATCGACGTCGTCCAGGTGCTTCAGCTCGAACTTGATCAGACGAGCGCCACGTAGCTCCTTCGCGAGCAACTTCGACTCGATGATGTCCTTCAGCTGGGCTTCGGGCACCTGCGCTAGCCCTGCTCTCAGCCCGACAGCGTACTTGCCATGGTAGCGCTGGGTGAGTTCGAGCGTTGCCGAACCGTTCTTCTGGAGCTTCACGCTTCCGAGGTGCTCAATCAGATCGAGCACGCCCTCCTTGGGGAGCTCCACCTTCACGGGGGCTTCTCCGCCGAGCTCGTAGCCGGGCATGCCACGCACTGAGTCGGGGATGTAGCCAAAGGGCGTGTACTTGCTGTCCAGGGTCAGCCACACATCCGCTTGCTTGGCGGGCTGAACGCGGAGCACTGCAGTGGTGTAGTCAGTGACCTTCGAGAGCGGCCCAATGCTCGGGGTCGTGATGCGGCTCTTCGCGACGACGTACTTCGCTGGAATGCCCCGCGCCTGACACAGCAAGATGAACGCCTTCCAGCGGTTGCCTTGCTTGCCGACGATGACGCGGCGTCCGTCGCTCTCGTCGCCCTCTTCGATGTTGGCGATCACCCAGTGGTAGAGCTTCTTGACCTGGTCGGTCGTCGCGCGGGTCGAGCCCACGATGTTCGCGGCGATGGCCTGAATCCGTGGATCCATCGGAGTGAGATCGATCGCCGAGTCGTTCAGGTTGCGGAGCCGATCGTCGAGGCTAACACCCCAGCCCACGTGGACAGACGGCAGGAACTCCGAGGCCGGGGCGCTAAGGGGTTCGACCGGCGCGGCGGGGCTCTTCGTGACGAGCCAGGTGCGTACCTCGCGCCCCGTATCCTTCTCGATCGTAGGTGGCGGCACCTGGCCACGAGTCTCGATCACCAGGTCCTTGTCGCTAGGAGAGATCAGCACGAACTGGCTGCGCCAGTAGGCGATGTTTTCCTCTCGGAAAAACCAGCGAGGTCCGTAGTAGGCGCGCCCGCTCTGACCATCCCCGTAGCGCGACACGATGTTTTCGGTCTCGATGTAGTCGCCCACCTCGAGGTGCGGCATGGTCACCGTCGGCTTGCCCGAGACGAACTCCGGCTCGAGGATGCTGCCGTCCTTCTTGATCACCCGCATGTGCAGCACCATGCCTTCAGGCGGGCTCTGCTCAGCGAACTGACCGATGGCTTCCGGGCTCTGAATCCGCACCACCTCGTGGCTCAGCATGCGACTTGAAGAGTCCCCACGGACCGCGACGGCCGAGTAGTCGAGGATGCGCGCGGCGGTGCCGTCCATCTCTTCGCCGCTCGCCTCATAGTCCGCGATCACCTTCAGCCCATCCACGCGATAGGGCTCGAGCTCGGTCACGCCCTCGATCAAGTCGATGGCGTCGGCGATGTCGCTGTAGTCTGCCCCCGCCTCGATGGCCTCGATCAACGCCTTGCGCAGCGCCCCGTGTTTGCCGGTGGCGAACTGCGCGTCAGCCAGCTCGAGGCGGGCGCGACCGCTCTTCGGCTCCTTCTTGATGGCCGCCTCGAGCTTCTTCCAAGTCTCGGAGGTATTGCCAGCGCGTACCAATACGTCCTCGATGCGCTCAGCAATGTCCTTGCGGTCCGGGCGTCGCTTGCCGAGACGCTTGAGTTCTACGAGCGCAGCGGCGTAATCCTGGCGTGCGAGGGCTCGGTCTAGCCGAATTTCGCTGTCTGGCGAGAGCTCGAGGATTCGCTTCACCAGCTCGTCCGATTTCTCGAAATCGCCCCGGTCGTCGTAAGCCGTTGCCACGACCGCCAGCGTCTCTGGATCCCTCGGGAAACGTTTGCCTAGCTCTTGAATCGTCTCGAGCCGCTCGGGCGCCCAGCCGAGCTGACCGTACAACGACGCCAGCGTACTCAAGATCCCTGGGACTTCCGGGAACTCCGCGGCGAGGGCGCGCAGCGGCTTGATCGCCTCCGGCAGGCCTTTGGTGCTCGCCTCACGCAAGATCAACGCCATGCGGGGCGCCCAGAGCTTCTGGTCACGCTTGGCCGCTGCCTCCTGCAGGCTACGGACCAAGTCGTCCCCCTTCGACTCGTCGTAGACGGGGTCGTCAGAGGCAAACACCGCAGCGGTCGCCAGCGCCACGCCGGTGGCCTTCGTGGGTCGCTTCACCAGCGGCTGAATCAGCACGCTGGCCACGTCATCTTGACCTTCCACATGAGCCAGCTCGGCGGCGATGAGGCGCAACAGGTCGTCTCCCTCCGTCGCTGCCTTGCCGCTCTTGGCCGCTTTCACGAACGGCATCAGCGCGTTTGGATCGGCGAGCTCTTGAGGTGGCACGATGGCGTAGGGCGCAGTCGCGTCGGTCGACGCCTTGATTTCTGCAGGGCGGCCATCGGACTCGAGCACCCGCATGGACGTGTAGCCCTCGGTCAGCCGCGCCAAGACACGGTGGCGGCCCGCTTCGAGGCGCACGGCAGCGCCGAAACGCGGCCAACCACCCCACTCGCGCGGATCCCTGGTGAGGACCTTCTGGTCGTCTACCCAGAGCGCAACTGCTCCCTGCGCGACCAGGATGAGGTTCCTGGCTGCTGGTAGATCGAGGAAGGTCTCCGCATAGAAGATCCCGGAGTGCACCGGCTCGTCCACCGCGACATTGCACCCCCGAGACTCGACCTTCAGCTGGCGTGGCTTGATCGAGGTGCCCGGCACAGAGTCCCAGGACATCGGCCAGGGACCGGGCTTTTCCGCCGGGTAATGACGAATGGTGTCCGACGCAGCTCGCCTGCCAAACGGACCGGCCATCCGCACGTCGCTGATGCAGCCGAATTGCTTGCGGGTGAGCGCTTCTACGTTGGAGTCGGCGCTCGCCCACGCCTCATCGGTCAGCCAATCGACGAGCTCCGCGCGAGCGCGCCAGCCAACGAAGCCAGGTGAGTCGATGGCGGTGGTGACGGTTTGCTTGTGGTCCGCCCACAGGTCTTTGCCTGCCAGGTGCCGGAAGCCGAGCCCCTCGTTGGCGGCATACCAGGCGATCAACGGAGACTCTGGCGCATTCTCCTGCCGCGCCGCCTGCAAGCTGGCGAGGTAGTGCTCCGACGCACTGGTCATGCGCCCGTGATGCACGTCATCGATGCCGCGCAATAGATGGGCCCGCGCCGATCCGACGTTGAGCTTGTCGAGCACCTCGCGCGCCTTGTTGGCGCGTCCAGGATCGCCACCTGGCGAGACCAGCTCTGCGGAGAACCAACGCTCGGCCACGCTCGGGTCGCTGGTCGTCGGACCAATCTTCCGCAGCTCATCCAGGCTCGAGTTGGCTCCACGGGTCGAGTGCCCACAGCCAACCAGAGCCAGCCCACAGACGCAGGCAACGAAAGCCAGCCGCGCGCTCATTTCTCCACCACCAATCGTTGCGCGAAGGCGCTGTCTACTTCGGTACAGAACTTCTTCCACTCTGCGTACTCGCTGCTCTTCACCCGGGCGACGTCGATCACCAGGGTGCTCGTCACCTTCACCTCACCGCCGACCTGGCTCACCTGGAGCTCGAAGCTGCCGAACTTGGACTTCCCGCTCTTGGCGCTGGGCAGCGCCACCACCTTCATGCCAGCCGGCAACTTGACGCTGAAGGTGTTCTTGCTGGTGCCGAGCGCGGGAAGAGGAACATCGAGCTTGCGCGACGACAGTGAGGCGAAGCTAGGAGTGAGGCGGTAGTTGCTCGTGACCGCCATGCTCAGCCGCTTGCCCTCAACCCGAGCAAAGCTCGGCGCCTTGCCCTTGATTTTCATGCTGACGGGTTGCTCGACGTCCTCGAGGTCTCCCGCGACGATTCCAGCCTTGCCCTCGTCGATTTCGATGCCAGGGAACTCCTGACCCAGGTCGCGCTGTACTCGCGCGCGACGCGTTGCTTCCGCGTGGTAACGCCGACGCCAAGAGGAGGCGCCGGTGCCCTTGGTCTCATACGCCAGCTCGAGCTTGGCCGAGCCGTCAGCGTCCACCACAGCCGTGATGTCGCGGGTATCGACGGCAGACTTGGGGTCGATCTGCGGCAGGTGAACCAGCTTGCTGTCCCCTTGATTGACCAACAGACCGAGGGCTCCCAGGTCCATCGCTGGCAGCTCAGTGCTCCCGGTGAACTCAGCGGTGCCATCCAAGTAGAGATCGAGCTCCGGCACGTAGGCGATGGCGTGGTCGAACGGCGCGAGGCTTGCGACCTGGGAAGCGAAGTCGCCACGTAGGCCGGTACGCAAGATCACGATCGTGGAGTTGATGCCCAACTCTTTCAACATGGAAACAATGACTGTCGCCTTGTCCTTGCAGTCGCCCCAGCCGCGGGCAACCGTCTGCACACAGCGGCGAGGCTTGAAGCCGTAGATGCCGAACTCCAGCGCGACGTAGCGCGTGTTCTCGATCACCCAGCCGTAGACGGCCTTCACCTTGTCGAGGGTCGTGGTCTTGCCCTTGGTGATGTCGTGAACGAGCTTGCGCGTCTCGTCATCCAGATCGAACTGGTCTTTGGCGAGGCCCCAGTACCAGGTGCCCATGGCTTTGTAGTCCTTGAACGTCGACACGTGGACGAAGCCGAGGACTTCAGGCCACGGCGGCATCGCCGGCTCAGGCACGATGGCCGGCACCTTCTCCATGGAGAAGCGGTAGATCTGCTGGTCGCCCTTGGCCTCTTGGGTCTTTTTCAAGCCCGGCAGGCGCACCGTGTCGATGTACAGCTTGCGCTTCTTCGGGGCGATCAGCACGTACTCCGCGTGACCAATGGGCTCGCTCGACTGCAGGTACTCGACCGCGCCGAAGTAGTCCGAGAACTCGTTCACCGGCGTGACATCGTCGATGCGGTACTTCAGCTCGACCACGTCCCCAGGCTCGAGGCGCGGGAACTGCACGTAGTAGCTGCGCGATGAGGTGTACATCGCGATGCTGGGATCGTCCGCGGCGGCTTCGCCGCTCTCGATCGCCTCATCTACGCTGCCATCAGCGCGGTACACCTTCGCACCTCGGAGCTGCACCCGCTGACTGTCAGCTTGGTAGGCAAAGCCGAATTGCCGCGAGGTAGCGGCCGCTGAGTCCGTGAGGGGTTGGAACACCACCTGTCGGAACTGACTGCTGAGACCGTTGTCGTAGACCGTGGTCACTGTCAGGTCGACGAGGGTGCGCTTGTTCTGTCCCTTGGGACGCGCGAGCCGATCCTTGAGGAAACGCTTGGAGGCCCACGCATAGGCCTCGTCGGAACGAGGTTTGGGGGGCTCGATGTGCTCGACGTATTCGCGCACGTCCTGCTCTTGCGGGCGGATCTGCAGGATTTGCCGCAAGAGCGCGAGCTGCTCCTCGCGGTTACCGGTCTCCGCGTGGAGGTCCGCGAGGGCGCGCATGGTGCCTACGTCTTCAGGCGTCAGATCGAGGGCTCGCTTGTATTCGGCGACAGCGCGCTGGGGCTGCCCGAGCATGCGCTGGGTCTGGGCGCTCACGGCATATGCCCAGAGGCTGTCTCCATCCGCCTCGAGCAAGCGGGATGTCCAGTGCTGGGCTGCGCGGGTGTTCCGCCGCGTAACGGCGAGGTCCACCTTTTGTCCAAGGTAGCTTCGGTCATCGAAGCGCCGCGCCGCGTAGCGGCTCTCCACTTCCTCGGCTTCCGTCGCGCGTCCGAGAGCACGCAGCTGGGAAGCATACATGTTCAGCAAGGTCACCGACTCCGGGCTCTTCTCGACGGCGCGCTCGAGCGCCTCTAGCGCAGTGCGCTTCAAGCCCGCTTCGTTGTAGAGTTCGATGCGGCCTTCGAGGCCCTCCAGATTGTCTGGGTCGAGGGCGAGAACCTTGTCGTAGTAAGGAATCGCGTCACGCCAAGCGGGGCTGCTCCGCGCGAGGCGCGCCCGCGCCAGCAGCACCTCGACGTCGTCGGGCTTCGCGAGCGCTTCCGCCTTCTTCACCCAGGCTGCGTATTTGTTTCGGTCCTCCGACAAGTCGCCCGCCAGAAGCAGTCGCTTGACGCTGGGCTCCTGCTCAGCCGCGCGGAGAGCGTAGTCCCTTGCCCAGTGCTCCTTTGGGTCGTCGCCGCCCGTTTCCACGAGGTAATCAGCGTAGGCGTACAACGCCGCTGCCGAAGGCTTTTTGCTACTGATCGTCTTCTCGAAGGCTTGCACCGCACCTAGCGGACCGCTGGGTGCGACGACCTCCACCTTCTTGGCGGCGTTCTTCACCGCGAGCTTGCTGTGCTCAACCGAGTTCGAGAACTCCAGGTCTGCATCCGGCTTCCCCGCCGCATCCGCGAGGCGCACCGTGGCTGCTGGGGCGCTCGCCTCACCGCACACCTTGATGGTGAGGTTGTTGAAGCCCGCCTCCAGCTTCACCCGGGTGGCAAAACGCTCGGCGTCGTGGCCGCGATAGGCGGTGTCTTCGAGCACTTGGTTGCCATTCCAGAACAGCTTGAACGCGCCACTGGCGCCAACCCAGGCGGAGATCTGCTTCGGCTTGCCTGCCTTGCTCTTCACGAAGCTCGTGAGGTAGCCGCAAGCCTTCTGCTCGGGGCGTACCAACGAGCCCAAATCCACGAACCCGTACGAGAACACGTTCGGTGCCTCCCGCCAGCGTACGGGTCGCTCCTTTCCGCTGTACGCGCGGCCCAGCACGATCGCCGAGGCAAATTCTGTTTCCGGCTGGAAAGCTTGAGCGAGACCCGCCTTGCCCTCGTTGTCGAAAGGTCCCACGACCAACCAGCGGTCCACGAAGCCGAGGTCGCGAAGTTGCTTGCGATTTGCGGTCAGATCGCCACGACGTCCGCGGGCGTAGGCAGCCAACATGGCAGCGTAGGCGCGCGTCGAAGGCGTGAGCTTTGAGTTCTCACTAGCCAAGCGGAGCACCTGCTCGACCTGGTCCGGATTGGCGCGATCCCAAGTCGCCCAAACCCGACGCAGGGCAGCGTACCCTTCGGCGCCCTTTGCGCTTTCCACCTCCGCCGACGCGCGCTCGAGGTCCGGATGAAACCACTCCGCCCGCGCAGTGCCGCCGCTTAGAAGCGCGAGGGCCAGGGTGCTGACCGTGAGTGCGATGCGTTGGGGGTTTCGGCGACGGTGTCCCGGACACGCGTCGTTCGGCAGTTGGCGATCCTTCACGTCCCGCGTCCTACTCCCGTCCCTGGATGATGTCGATTCAGGTCGGTCAGACATCGAAACGTCCAGCGGCAAAGCAGCCCGTCCGTCCGGGGCACCCAACGACAGCGCCCTGGCGCGGCAGTGTGGAAGCAGCCAAAGCAAGCGTGTTTCTGCGAAGACAGCGCCGGAAACCCGCAGCACGCGCTAGAAGCTGCGGCGCTAGAAGGTTGCAGCGCCAACAGGCTTCAGCGCTGCAACCGGCAAGCGCACCCTAACCCGCATCGGATCCAGCGCCGGCGCGACTCGAATCCAGCCCGCGATGGACATACGCTTCTCACTCTCAAGCTGCTTGCTGGCGGTGATGGGGTCAGATAGGGTCTTCGGACGCGTTGGCGCGGACGGTGACCGTCCACACGCCACCCGTAACCCGAAATTGCCACTGCTCGCGCCGAGGTCGGCGTGAGCGCAACCGACTCTCTCAAGTCACCTGCTCAGCCGGGTGTCGCCCCCCGCATGGGATTGAACATTCGCCCTCCCACAGACTGCCGCTTCGAGCGCAGCCGCCTGGACCGCAGCCGGACTCTTGATGCCCTGCCAGCGCTGGACAGCGGGCGCGGGTCGAGTTCCCAGACGGCGGAGGCGCGGGTGCAGCCCTCACCTGGGGGGAGCGATGACAGCGAGGCAGTTGCTTTCGGGCGCGCGCCACGCGATGAAGAAGACTCTCTCGCTTGCGCCCTAGGCGCGCGTTTTCAGTTTGGTGCGGTGCTCGACGTAGTGCCGTGCGAGGTCCTACTGCGCAACGGAATGCGCGACTTGGTCAGCGAGCAACACTCGCGGACAATCTGGAGGCTCTGATGGTCAACCCTCAGATGGTGATGTACGAGGAGGAGTTCAACCAGATCCAGACGGTAGTGGACCGTCTGGTTCGGGAAGCGAACGCCAAGGTCGTCTTCATCGTCGACAAGAATGGTCAGCTCATCGCGGCAAGCGGCGAGGTCGACAACATCGACACGACGTCCCTGGCGTCACTCACCGCGGGCAACATCGCCGCAACGGGTGGCATCGCCAAACTGCTTAGGGAGAACGAGTTCGCCACTCAGTTCCATGAGGGTGAGAACGCGAACATCCACATCCAGCTGGTTGGCAATCGCGTCATCCTGGTCGTGATCTTCGACTCCAAGTCGAGCTTGGGTCTGGTCCGACTACGCGTGCGCAAAGCAAGCGACGAGCTCAATCGGATCTTCGAAGCGCTCTTGAGCAAGGTTCAAGAGCCGGGTGGGGACTCGCCCTTCGCGGAGATCACCGACGAAGACATCGACAACCTGTTCAACGACTGAGTCAAAGGTCGATGAACCGAGTCGATGGAAGGAACGCGTGCAGAAAGCCGTTCAGAATGGCTGGTGCTGGGCTTGCCCGGCTGGAGCGCCACCAGGTTGAACTCGGGCCTCACGGCCAGGCAGCTGCAGTGCCGAAAGCCAGCTCGGGAACTCACAGCGTGAGGAAACTGCGATGAGCTTCATC
This sequence comes from Polyangiaceae bacterium, assembly GCA_020633205.1. Taxonomy (NCBI): domain Bacteria; kingdom Pseudomonadati; phylum Myxococcota; order Polyangiales; family Polyangiaceae; species Polyangiaceae bacterium. The sequence goes on along the minus strand of JACKEB010000014.1, from coordinate 19,860 downwards.
AACTACATGGCCCGGGAGATCAACTGCAAGATCGTCTACTACGGGCCAGGTCTCTGCGGAAAGACGACCAACCTTCAATACATCTACGAGCGCACCAACCCGGACGCGAAGGGCAAGATGATCAGCCTCGCGACGGAGACGGAGCGTACGTTGTTCTTCGACTTCCTTCCGCTGTCGCTGGGTGAGATTCGCGGCTTCAAGACGCGCTTCCACCTCTACACGGTGCCGGGTCAGGTGTTCTACGACGCGAGTCGTAAGCTGATCCTGAAAGGCGTCGACGGCGTCATCTTCGTCGCGGACTCTCAGATCGAGCGCCTCGAGGCAAACCAGGAGAGCGTGGACAACCTACGCACGAACCTGGCGGAGCAAGGTTACTCCCTCGAGAAGATCCCGTACGTGATCCAGTACAACAAGCGGGACCTACCCAACGCCGTAGAAGTCGAAGAGCTGCGCTCGCTGATCAACCCGATGAACGTGCCCGATTTCGAGGCTCAGGCGAGGACCGGACAAGGCGTGTTCGACACGCTGAAGGCCGTCTCCAAGCTCGTGCTCACCGAGCTCAAGCGCGGCGGCTGATCCAGCTGCGCCGGGCTAGCACCCAGCGCGCTCTCACCCCCAGTCCCAGGTCGCCCGAAACGGCACCCTCAAGGGCTTGGGGGTTTCGCTTATTTAAGCAGCAGAATGGCTGCGATCCTGGCTAGTTAGCACGGGGGCAAAGCGTGGCTTTTTTAGGGGGAGAGAAAAAGCTTGAACACACCCGGGTTCAAGCGTAGGCCTCCCGACCCCATGTACCTGTTCACGAAAAAGCCCCGCAAGACCGACCGTAAGCGCTGCAACCGCAAGAACGCCAAGAACAAGGCGAAGAACCGCGGCCGCCGTAACCGCGTCGACTCGAACCGCTAGTCTTAGCCGCTGGTCTGGCCTTGGAGCGCACGCTCCTGAGGGCCACTAGCAGGTATCCTCGCCCCCACGCGCCTCGCGCCGGGGGCGCTGGTGCTTTGTGGCGAAGCAGCGCCCGAGCACGACTCGCGATTTCTGCACAGAAATCAGGTAGGCGATTCAGGGTAGGAGCACGGTCCGCGCGTCTCGCGTGCTGCTCTCGCAGCGACCCGTCATGCAGTCCAACGTGAGCGCGCGCACCGACTTGCCCCCAACGTCCGCGCCCTTCTGGGTGATGCCGTGCTTCCACAGCACCTTCTTCAGGACGTTGAGGTTCTTCGTACCGGTTTGCATGAACCCACCCGTGGGTGTCGCTCCACCGGCGACTGCGGCGAGCAGACGTGTCCGCGAAGCACCTGCAGCGTAGAGTTCCTTCAAGAGCGCGTCTGCACCGGCGTCGACGAACTTGGCAGGTGCCTCGGTGGGCCCATTGCTCGGGCCCGACAGCATGGCGTGTAGAACACCACCGATGCGTAGCGTGGGGTCATACAGCACCAAAGCGACTCCGCTACCCAAGCCATAGGTGACGATCACTTCGCCGGACTGCGCGAGACGTAGCTCTCCCACCCGAACGACGACTTGATGCGACTGGATAACTTGTACTGCGCCCACGAGCTTCCTCGGAGATTTGTTTGGAGACGTCAGGCCTCGATGGCTTCTGCGACGGCTACGGTCAGGCGAGTGTGGCTCTCATTTTCGGTCCACTCGTCGTTCTCAGCCTCAGGAACCGGCCCCAGCACGTCGGTCATGCGCCTCAAGCGATAGCGTTCGAGGAGCGCATTCATCTCGGGCTCTGACACCACGCCAGCAGCGACGAGGAGCTCGCCGATTTTGGGCCGTGACTCCATTTGGAGCACCAAGATCTGTTGAACTTGATTTTCCGTCAGGAATCCCAGTGACACGCCGATTTCGCCGAAGCGACCGCCGTGATCAGCCTGGTGATTCAGGATGTGCCAGATCTGCTGAATGGTGAGCAGCTTCCTACCGAGAGCTAGCTTCCCAAACTGCGGAGTCTTTGCGAGTTGTTCGTCCAGGGCGGCGACGATCTGGTCGGCCGTCGCCACGCCTTCATCCATTAGATACCTTCCGAACATCTTTTTCCCCTGTCGAAAGTGCGGCAATAGCCGCGGCTGCGACCTTCTGGAGTGGCTTGCTCTCGGTCACTCCACCCATCTCAACGGCTACTTTCGGCATTCCATAAACAACACATGTCTCTTCATCTTGAGCGATGGTGTGCGCCCCCGCTTTGTGCATGGCCAACATGCCCGTTGCGCCGTCCTGACCCATACCCGTAAGGATCACCCCCACCGCGTGCTTGCCCGCGTGCTTGGCGACGGACTCGAACATCACGTCGACCGAAGGACAGTGTCGCGTTTCAGGATCCGTCCCACCCACACGTGCCACATAGTGGCCGCCGCTGCGGACGACGCGGAAGTGCACGCCACCGGGCGCCAGGAGCACACGACCGGCGATCACGCGATCGCCGTCCACGGCCTCCTTCACACTCAGCGGGCATTCGCGGTCCAGACGCTCTGCGTACATCTTGGTGAAGACGGGAGGCATGTGCTGGACGACCACCACCCCAGGGCCGTCGATCGGCAAGCCCAACAGCACGTCTCTCACCGCCTCGGTGCCACCAGTGGAAGCACCAATCGCGAGGATCTTGTCGGTCGAAGCCACCATTGGGGAGGTGGCTTTCGCCGCAACAACCTGGCGCACAGCGTTGCCGTCTCGCTTGAGGTGACTCACGGAAACCCGGGACGCCGCCTTGATCTTGGCGATCAGCTCAGTCAGCAACAGCTCCACCCCGTTGTGCACGTTTGCTGCGGGCTTCAGCACGAAGTCGACCGCACCGGCGCTGAGCGCCTCCATGGTGGTCTCCGCCGAGCGGCTGGTGAGGGAGCTCACCATCACGACCGGCATCGGGTGCTGGGGCATCAGCCGCTTGAGAAACTCGACACCAGTCATGCGCGGCATTTCCACGTCGAGCGTCAGCACGTCGGGGTTCAACTGCACGATCAAATCACGGGCGACGTATGGATCGTTCGCCGTGCCCACCACCTCAATCGCCGGGTCCATGGCCAGGCCCTTGGTGAGCAGCTGACGAATCAGCGCCGAGTCGTCGACCACTAGCACTCTAATCTTGCTCACATTACCTCCGTTGATACACGCCTGAAGAAACGCTCTGGATGCCCGGGATGCCGCGCGGCAATGACTCCGACAACCCGACGACCAGGTAGCCACCAGGGTGGATGTACTGCGCAATCCGCTTCACCAGCTCCACGCGTGTTTCTGTATCGAAATAAATCATCACGTTGCGAATGAACACGTAGTCGAAGGGACGCTTGAACGGGATGGGGTTCATCAGGTTGAAGCGCCTGAACAACACATCCTTCTTGAGCTCCGGCTTTACCTTCCAGAGGTCTGGCCCCGTCCGCTGGAGATAGCGCTCTCTCAGGTGGGCAGGCATCGCATCGACTTGTTCGTCGGGGTACTCACCCTTGTCGGCCACAGCCAGCGCCTGGGCGGAAATGTCCGTGGCCAGCAGACCAGCGTCCCACTCACGGTAGCCAGCACCGAAGTGCTCCCGCAGCAGCATGGCGAGCGTGTAAGGCTCGTGCCCGTACGAAGCCGCAGCGCACCAGCCCCGAAGCTCCTTGCGCTTCGCTCTCCGCTCCGCGCGCTGACTGAGCTCGGGTAGCACCCGGGTGAAGAAGTCGTAATGCGCCGGCTCGCGGTTGAAGTAGGTGTGGTTCGTGGAGACGACATTCATCAACTCCTCGAGCACATCCGGGGATGGGCGTTGAAGGCATGTGTCGATGTAGTCTTTGAATGAAACGAGCCGATGCTTGTCGAGCACCTTCCTCAGGCGGCTCGCGAGCATGCCGCGCTTGTGGTCCGCCAGCGAGATGCCGAAGTTCTTGTGGATGAAACTCTGAAGGAATCGAAACTCGGGTACAGCGAGATCCGGTCCTCCTACGCTCAGTTCAGCTTCCATACGTTCTCCTCATACAGAGCGAGCCGTCAGAGATGAGACTCTCGACGGCTCGCTCATATCCCCAGGGATACCGTCTCAGTACTTACCGAACTCGCTCGCGTCGAGGACGATGGAGGGGGCGCCATTCGAGCGACCGTTGCTGCCATTCGAGCGACCGTTGCTGCCGTTCGAGTGACCGTTGCTGCCCTGGTAGCCGTTTGACCCGTTGGACTTCTGCGCCACCTGGGGGAAGCCACCACCACCAGCCATGAAGGCCTTCAGCGCCTCGAGCAGCTCGGGAGTGATCTCCGCGGGTAGCTCGCCGCCCTTGGAGGCATTAGCCTTGGCCAGGGTGAACTCGCCCAGCATCTGCTGCATCTTCTCGACCTGTCCGAGCATCTCCTGAGACGCGGCGGCGCTCTCCTCCGCGGTAGCGCTGTTGCGCTGAGTCACCGCGTTGATTTGGTCGAGGCCGACGTTCGCTTGGGTGATGGCATCTGCCTGCTCGTTGCTCGCCGCTGCGATTTCGGCGACCAGGTCGCTGACCTTTCCGACATCGCGAACGATGGCGGCGAGGGCACCAGCAGTCTGGTTGGCGATCACGGTGCCGGAGCTGACCTTCTTGATCGAGCCTTCGATGAGCTCCGTGGTCTCCTTGGCAGCACTGGCGCTGCGAGCGGCGAGGTTCCGAACTTCTTCCGCGACGACCGCGAAGCCTCGACCGTGGACGCCGGCTCGTGCGGCTTCGACAGCCGCGTTCAGGGCGAGCAGGTTGGTCTGGAAGGCAATCTCGTCAATCACCTTGATGATCTTCGAGATGTTGTTGCTGGCTTCCTCGATGCCGCCCATGGCCTCGACCATTTGCGTCATCTGCTTGTCGCCTTCTTGTGCGCCGTCTCGAGCAGCACGCGCCAGGGCGTTGGCCTGAGTCGCGTTCTCGGCGTTCTGCCGAGTCTGCTCGGTGATCTGCGTGATCTGCGAGGAGATCTCCTCAACGGTGGCCGCCTGCTCGCTAGCGCCTTGAGACAGGCCCTGTGCCGAAGCCGCAACCTCGGTGCTGCTGCGCGAGATCATGTTGGACGAGTCCGACACCTGGGAGAGCAGGTTGTTCAAGCCGTTGAGGCTGTTGTTGAGCGCCTCCTTGAGCGCTGCGTGATCCCCACGGTACTGCTCCGTGACGTACAGCGTGAGGTTGCCGTCGGCCAACGCCCCAAGGGAACGCTGGAGGGCGTTCATGGGCGACATCAGCGCATCGACCATCTGGTTCACCCCCACGATCATCTCGTGATAGGAACCGGAGAAGCCGTCCGCAGAGGCGCGCACTGAGAGCTGACCGTCCTTGGCCGCGGAGAGCAGGGTGCCAATTTCGTGGAGGAACGACTGCAGCACGCTCGCGATGTTGTTGACGTTGCCCTTCATCTCCTCGAGGTCGCCCTCGAAGGTGTCGGTGATGGACACGTTCCAGTTGCCCTGCGCAAGCTCGGCGAGGGCGGCTTGCACCTGGGCAACTGCCAGCTTGGCAGCCTTCTCGTGCTCCTCGAGGCGCACGCGATCGGTAATCAACTCCCAAGCCAACGCCGCGCCAGCGAACTTCCCGTCGTTGTCGTACGTCGCGAACACGTTGAGGTCTGCGAACTCAGGACCGATGGCGATGCGCGCGTTGTGGGGCAGCTTGTTCGGGTCCTCCACGATGGCGCGGATGCGCCCGGGCACCTTGTGGAACACGTCGATGCACGTACCGATGATGTTGTTGGGATCGATGGGTAGGTACTGCGCAACGCCCTTGAGCAGATCCTTCGACGCCTGGTTCGCGTAGGTCACCTCAGCCGTCTTGGGGTCGATCATCATCACCGGGCGCGGCATGTTGTCGACGATCGACTTCACCTTGGCCGACTCACGGCGCTGCTGCACTTCCTTGGTGACGTCGACCGCGAACTTCACGACCTTGTAAGGCTTCCCCGCGGCATCAAAGATCGGGTTGTAGGAAGCCTGAATGAAGACGTCGTTGCCAGCCTTGCCGATACGACGGAACTCGGCGCTCTTGAACTCACCGCGACGTAGAGCCTCCCAGAAGCTCGAGTAGTCGGGGCTCGCCGCGTAGCTCGGATCGACGAACATGCGGTGGTGGCGGCCCTTGACCTCTTCCTGGGTGTACCCGAGGGTCGCGAGGAAGTTCTGGTTGGCGGTGATGATCGTGCCGTCGAGCTCGAACTCGATGATCGCTTGCACCTTGTCGAGCGCCTGGAGCTTTGCTGCGTGCTCCGCGCTCTCCTTCACCAGCGCGTCGTAGCGCGCCTGCAGTTCCTGACAATCCGTTCCTGTATCCGTTTGCTTGGTCATCTTTCCACTCCCTTTTAGTCTTCTTGCACTCACGCTGACGCCCTACGCCCCGTGGTGTCGAGGTCGTCCATATCCAACAGTTTGTCTGCATCGAGCAGGACCTTTACGGAGTCCTCCACCTTGGCCATGCCCGAGATGTATTGCGCAGTTTTTCCCGCGCGGAAATCTGGCGGCGGCTCGATCTGAGACTCGTCGATGGCGAGCACCTCAGAGACCGCATCCACCACGAGGCCGACGCTCTTCCCGCCGACTTCGACCACGATGATGCAGGTGCGGTCGTGGTAGTCGATCTCCGGAAGGTTCACTCGAGCTCGCACGTCCACCAGGGGAATCACCTTGCCACGCAAGTTGATCACGCCTTTGACGTAGCGAGGCACATCCGGCACGACGGTGATACGTTGCAGCCCGATGATCTCGGTGACGCGGCTAATATGAAAGCCGTACGTCACGTCGCCGATGGTGAAGGTCAGGTACTTCTGACCGTCGTCGTCCATTTCCGTGTGGTCCAGAGCAGCTATAGCTTCTTGCATATGGTCTCTCCCTCAGGCTGCTGCCGCGCGATGCTTGGCGAGCCCCTCGACATCCAAAATCAAACTGATTTCCCCGTTGTGAAGAATCGAACAACCAGCAACACCCCTCACACCCTTGAGGTAATCGGGCACTGGCTTGATCACGGTCTGCCGCTGGCCAACGACTTCGTCGACTAGGACGCAAAGCGTCTGCGGACCGTCCTGGACGAGGATCAAGATCCCCTCGTCGATGTTGTGCGCCTTGGGCTTGATGTTGTGCACCTCGTGCAACCGAACGACCGGGAAGAGCTTTTCCCGAATCTTGAACATTTCGGTTCCGTCCGGCAACATCACCAGATCCTTGAGTTGGGCTCGCACGTGCTCTCGAATCGACAAGAGCGGGATCGTGTAGTGAGAGTCGCCCACCTTCAGCAGCATGCCTTCGATGATCGCCAGCGTGAGCGGGATGCGCAGAGTGAAGATGGTGCCTTCGCCGGGGCGAGACTCGATCTCGACGCGACCGTTCATCGACTCGATGTTGCGGAGCGCCACGTCCATGCCTACGCCGCGACCTGAGAGGTCCGTGACCTGCTCTGCGGTGGAGAACCCCGGAGCGAAGATCATGCGATGGATCTCCTCCGGCTTGTACTCCTTCTCCGGATCGATCAGCCCCTTCTCGAGTGCTTTCGCACGGATACGCTCGGTGTTGAGCCCGCGTCCGTTGTCACGGATCGTGATCCAGACCTCCTGGCCTTCGTGGGTCGCCGTGAGCCAAACCGTACCGTTCTCAGGCTTGCCCACCGCCAGGCGGTCGGCTGGCGACTCGAGCCCATGGTCCACCGCGTTGCGGATCATATGCACCAGCGGGTCGCTGATCAGCTCGACGACGGTCTTGTCGACCTCGGTGTGCTCGCCGTCGATGATCAGGTCGACCTTCTTGTGCTGCTTGCTCGAGACATCCCGGACGAGCCTGAGCATCTTGCGGAAGGTGGAGGCAATCGGCACCATGCGCACCGCCATCGCGATGTTCTGCAGTCGGCGGGTCAGACGGTTGAGCTGCAGGGCTGCCTTCTGGAAGTTTTCGAAGTGCAGGCCTTCCAGGTCGGGGTTCCTGGTCACCGTGGTCTCGGCGATGATCAACTCACCCACCAGATCCATGAGCTCGTCGAGCTTCTCGGTGTCGACGCGGATGCTCCCCGCGCGTTGTGCCTCGCCGTGCTCCGCCTTGGGTGGAGGCGCCTTGCCAGGCTCGGCGTCGTTCGCCGCGACTTGGGGTTGCTCCGGCTCCGGGTTCGTTGCCTTGCGCAATTCCACCCGGATTTGGTCGTTCGCCTTGAGTAGGCCATCAACCACGTCCGAAGAGATGGTCAACGTCTTCGCTCGCAACTCGTCTAGCGTCGTCTCCATGCTGTGCGCCAGCTTGGAGAGCGCGGTGAAGCCGAAGAGCCCTGCATTGCCCTTGATGCTGTGCATCCCGCGGAAGGCAACTTCGATGAGCTCCATGTCGGGGGTACCGACATCGAGCCCCATCAACGCCTCCTCGACCGACTCGAGGTGCTCCTCGGACTCGATGCGGAACTTATCCACCATCTCAGGGCTGATTAGATTCGCGAACATGCTGCCCGCCTTGTCCTCCTCGGTGGCTTCCCAGGCGTCGAGCACGAGGAAGCTCGAGGGAGCCTTTGCGGCGCCCGGCTCGGGAATCGTGTTGATTGCCTTGTTCACCGCAGCGTCGAGGCGCTTTGCTAGGTCCTCGACGCGGTCTGGGTCGCAGGTTGCGTCGGTGTGAGTCGTCTCAACGCACTGCAGGAGGATGCGTACGACGTCGACGGTCTCGCACAGCAGGTCGACGTGGGTTGGCGTGAGGGGCGTTGAGCCCTTCCTCACCAAGTCCAACAGCGACTCGGCGACGTGGGTGACGCGCACGACGTGTTGCAGTTCGAGGAAGGAGGCAGTCCCCTTCATCGAATGAAAGAAGCGGAAGATCGCCGCGAGCGTTTGCTCGTCGATCGCATCCCCCGGATGCTGCTCGAGCTCCACGAGAAGCGGCTCGACCGTCTCGAGTGCTTCCGTGGACTCAGTGATGAAGTCCCGAAGGATCTCTAATTGCTCCTCATCCATCGCCTCCCCACCGAACGGCAGCAAGGAAGCGAGGCTTAAGCGAGGGGATATGCGAAAAGTACTTGTGGCCAGGGCTCAAGGTTCCAGCCTGAGACCCGTGCACTGAGGCAATGACCTACGCGGCCCAAGCCACCACGGCAGTTGCACCCATCGTTGTTGGCATTGGTGATGGTGCAGTGAGCGCCACCCCCGGCGCGCGTCTAAAGACGTACGGGCTGGGCTCCTGTATCGGCATCGTGATCGTGGACCCGACGTCAGGAGTGACGTCGCTAACGCACGTCGCGCTGCCCGACTCGCGGCTCAATCAGACCCTCGCCGAGCAGAAGCCGTTCCACTTCGCCGACACCGCGATCAAGCTCGTGGTGCAGAAAATGCTGGCAAGCGGCGCCGCCCCAAGGAAGGCGCTCTGGCGCGTGAAGCTGGCCGGCGGGGCGAGTGTCCTCAAGAACAGCGACCATTTCGACATCGGCAAGCGCAACCTGCTCGCCGTGAAGAAGGCGCTCTGGCAGCAAGGGATGGCCGCGCTGGCGGAGCACGTCGGGGGTAGCCACAGCCGGACCGTTCTGGTCACGGTCGCGAGCCTCGATGTGTCACTTCATCTTGGTACAGGTCAAGTCGTACAACTCTGATTTCGTTTCCGTGGGGAGTATTAAGAGGTATGAAAATGCAGGTGTTGATCGCAGATGATTCGGCAATCGCCCGAATGTTCGTAAAGCGTTGCGCGCAGGTGGCTGGCCTCGCCGACGCAGAATTCACGGAGGCCAAAGATGGCGCCGAAGCGTTCGAACTGGCTACCGGAAGGGACTTCGACCTGTGCTTCATGGACCTGAACATGCCAAAGGTTCATGGTCGTGAGGTGCTCGCCAACCTCGCCGCGCGCGGAACCAAGCTGCGCGTCGTGGTGATCAGTAGCGCCGTCAACGAGCACGTTCGTAAAGAGCTGACGCAGCTGGGTGCCTTTCGAGTGATTTCGAAGCCCTTCTCCCCCGCCGAGCTGGGAGAGGTCATCGCAAGCGCGACGGAGGTAGCAGCATGAGCCACGAAGCTGTTCTGAGCGAAGCGGTGTGCGAAACCTTCGCGAACATGGCGTTCCTCGATTTGCTACCGTCGCACTCAGCGGTGGGTAAGCCAGAGGCTCCGTGTGTGTCGATCGACGTGTTCGAACCCGTCCATTGCAATCTCTCGTTGAACGTACCAGGCGAGTTGCTGGACGAAATGGCGCTCTCCGCTACCGGTGGTGAGGTTGAGGGAGAGGAACTGGAGCAGGCCAAACACGACATCTTGCTCGAGGTGGCCAACGTGATCGCTGGCGCGTTCGCGTCGCGAGTTCAAGAAGGCGGTGCGCCGGTGGAGCTAGGTCTCCCTAAAGTCGAAGCGCCGGAGTGCACCAAGACCTGGCAGCGCTTCGAAACCGAGACGAGCTGGGTCGATGTGAGCCTGGAAGTTCGCAGCGCGTTCTAAGCCGCGGAGTACGCCTCGATATCTACTCAACAACTGCCCAGTAAGTGCGACGACCACGCCGTCCGGCCCCGCAAGGAGTGCCGGACGGCCGCGTTTTGTGCGCCAGTTCAGCCGGGGCGTTCTCGCTTAAGTGATCGCGCGCTGAGCCGTTCTTTTCTACGTCCCACGCCGGGACGAGAAAGAAAGCAAACGAGTGAGCGACTTAGCCGGCTGGAAATCCGTATTCGTCAAGATTCGCGAGACTGTTCTCGGACGCATCCGCGACGTCAACGCGTTGACGGAACGAGAAGTGGTCACGGCTGGCGGCTTGCTCGAGCGCATTGTCACGGAGGCGCAGCGTCACGTTGAAGACACGCAGCACTCCGTCGCGTCCATCTCTGGAAGCGCAGCGGAAGGCAGCATTGGTGATGTGCTCGAGTCCCAGACGAAGACCGTCTCGGACTTCTTGAGCGCCGTGCGCAGCCATGTGGACAAGCAAGCGCAGATCGCGCTGCGAGCTCATGAGTCCACTCAGAAGATGCGACGACTGACCGAGTCGATCACGGGCATTGCTTTCCAGACCCGCGTGCTGTCATTGAACGCTTCGATCGAAGCGAGCCGTCTCGGCGCGGCAGGTGCTGGCTTCGATGTGATCGCCTCAGAAATGAAGCGGCTCAGTGACGTCGTAGAGGAGTCTAACCGCTTGGTTAGCGCCTTGGCGTCCGAGCTGAGCCAGAACATGGAAGCGCTCGCTACGTACGCCGAGCACGTGAAGGTGGACACCTCACAGTTCGGGGAGCGCATTGATCAAGATCTCCATCGGGTGAGGGGTGCGTCCAGCTTCCTCACGCAAACGCTGCACTCAATCGTGCAGTCGGGTGAGCGCTCGATCCGGGAGATCATCAAGAGCTCTCACGAGGCGCTCTCCCATCTCGCATTCCAAGACCCCGCATCGCAGGCGCTGCTGATCGTCGACCGCGACCTGATCGCGCTGAACGAGTCGGCGGAGGTGCTGATGGAAGGCGGAGAGGTAAGCTTGGATTCCATCAGCGCTGCTGACTGTCACCGGGACCAGTTCGCCGGACACGTCGCGATTCTGGACCACGAAGCGGACGCGCCGCCCGCGGGTGACGTGATGCTTTTCTGAGCAGACTTTCGGACTGCGCCCTCAAAAAGAGCGGCACCGCAATCAATTCGATTAGCTCAACAATCGGAGTAGACATGGCAAAGAAAATTCTCGTAGTGGACGATTCAGCTTCCGTGCGGCAACAAGTCAAGCTCGCACTGAGCCAGGCAGGCTTCGAAGTACTCGAGGCGGGGGACGGGCAGGACGGCTTCGACAAGATCACCGGTGACACGGGGATCGCCGCCGTGGTTTGCGACGTGAACATGCCGCGAATGAACGGCATCGAGATGGTGGAGAAGGTCGCCGGCTCACCGCGTAAGGGCGTGCCGATCGTGATGCTCACCACCGAAGGTCAGCCGGCGATGATCCAGCGTGCAAAGGCAGCTGGCGCCAAGGGCTGGATCGTCAAGCCTTTCAAGCCCGACTTGCTCGTCGCGGCACTCAACAAGCTCGTAGCCTGAACCGCGCGCGCTTTGGCGCGCGCTCACTCCGCGCCGACTCTGGGCGCCCAAGGGGGACAAGCATGTCGCACCGAGACTCAAAGACCATAGCCGCACTGGTGGACACCAACGCTCAGGCGCTGTTCGACGCCTACGGTGTTCAGCTGAAGCAGGGCTGTGACTCGCCAAGAATGACAACCTACGCAGCCATCATCGGGTACTCGGGTAGGGAACTCTCCGGCAGCCTTTGCATTACCACCGTGCCGGAAGTCTCTGCGAAAACTTACGGAGGCGACGCTCCAGCGGACTGGTTGGGCGAGCTGGCGAACCAGCTGCTCGGTCGCCTCAAGACCGATCTGGCGAAGCGCGGCGCGGAGGTCTACTTGACCACGCCGCTCGTGCTCAAGGGCTATCGCCTACAGGTGTGCCCCAACGACGAGCACGGCATCGAGAGCGTGCACCAAGACTACGAGTGCGAGGAGGGCCCGGTAACCGTGATGTTCCAGTACGAGTTCAAGCACGGATGCAACCTCAGCCCCACTCAGCACATCGAGAACGCGCTTGATGTGAGTGACGCCATCCTGTTCTGAAATTTCCGGATGGCAATTAAGTCAACGGGGTCTAGCGCCGCAGTCCAAGGAAGTGCTTGGCCGCGGGGTGATCACTCTCGTCGAAGTAGGGGAAACCGATTTGATCGAGTGTCTTCTTGAGCTCGTAAATCTGGGTTGGGGGGACTTCCATCCCACACAGCACTCGCCCGTACGCCGCGCCGTGATTGCGGTAGTGGAAGAGCGAGATGTTCCAGCGCCCGCGCAAGCTGGAGAGGAACTCCAGCAGCGCACCGGGGCGCTCCGGAAACTCGAAGCGAAAGAGTAGTTCGTTCTCCGCCTCGCCATGACCCCCGACCATGTGTCGAAGGTGGGTCTTCGCGAGGTCATCGTCCGACAAGTCCACGCAGCCGTAGCCCGCAGCAACCAGCGCGTCGTGGAGTTGCCGTGCCTCGCTGCGAGAGCCCACCTCCACGCCGACGAAGATCTGCGCCTCGCGCCGCGTGGCGAGTCGGTAGTTGAACTCCGTGACCTGCCGGTCCCCCAACACCTCGCACAGCTTCAGGAAGGCGCCTGGCTTCTCCGGAATGGTGACCGCGAATACCGCCTCGCGACCCGCACCGAACTCGGTGCGCTCCGTGACGTAGCGCAGGCGATTGAAGTTCACGTTCGCGCCGGAAGTAATCGCAACGGCGGTTCCAGGCACGAGCTCCCCGGCCCGCACGTGGCGCTTGAGACCGGCAATTGCCAGAGCGCCGGCTGGCTCGAGCACGGACCGCGTGTCCTCGAACGCATCCTTGATCGCCGCGCAGATCTCGTCGCTGCTGACGGTCACCGTGTCGTCGAGGTACTCCTTGCAGAGTTCGAACGTATGCTCTCCAACTTGCCGCACGGCAACGCCATCGGCAAATATACCGACCTTGTCCAGCACCACGCGATGCCCAAGGCGCAACGAGCGATGCATGGCGTCGGAGTCATCCGGTTCGACGCCGATCACGCGCACCTCGGGCCTGACCGCCTTGCAGATGGCAGCGATGCCGGCCGCCAAGCCACCGCCTCCGATGGGCACGAAGATCGACCTCAGGTCTCGGGGGGCTTGATTCAAGATCTCCAGGCCCACGGTGCCCTGCCCCGCGATCACATCCAGATCGTCATAGGGGTGCACGAAGGTCATGCCGGTTTCGACGACGAGTTGCTTGCAGTGCTCCGCGGCGTCCGAATAGCTATCGCCGACGAGATCGACCTGCGCGCCAAAGCGCCGCACCGCGTTCACCTTGATCGACGGGGTGGTACGCGGCATCACGATTCGGCACTTCGCGCCGAGCCGAGCCGCGCCGAACGCCACGCCCTGAGCATGGTTCCCTGCGGATGCAGCAATGACTCCAGCGGCGAGCTCCTTGTCGCTTAGCATTGCCATGCGGTTGTAGGCGCCGCGCAGCTTGAACGAGAAGACCGGCGTGAGATCCTCGCGTTTCAGCAGCACCGGGTAGTGCAGCCGAGTGCTCAGGTTGGGCGCCGGATCCAGCGGCGTGGGGGACGGTAGGACATCCGCCACTCGCGCGTTTAGGACTCGGCGTAGGAGCTCCTGCTTCATGAGACCGCCTGAGCTTTAGCAGGTCGTCGCGGCTCCGTCCGATTGTCCCCTCACCCCCGATCCCCCTGACAGCGAGTGTCAATTGAAGGGCTTGAGAGGAGGCGGAGCGAGGGTTTTTCTTCCGCGTGGGGCGGTGGTGACCCACTCAAGCGGCGAGGAATCCCCCTTTGGACCCAACGAAGGCCCGGTAACCACTTGGAATAACAGAACATTTCGTGCGCTTGACTTGCTCCGCGCGGGGTGAGAAGCAGGCATCTAGGAGGAGTCGGGTGGCATGTTGCCGCTCCAAGCTCCCCGAGGTGTTCCGATGCCCCGACCCCAGCGCCGTCTGTTCCAGTGCAGCTCCGTGCGCGGGTCGAGGCCTCTAGCGTTTTTCTATCGTCAATGGCTCGAAACCTACTCGTCATCAACGTCGCGCTTCGTGAGACGCGCGTCGCCCTAATCGAAGACGGCGTCATCGCCGAACTACAAATCGAGCGCGCCCGCGCGCGAAACACCGTCGGGAACATCGTGCTTGGCAAAGTCACGCGTGTGCTTCCCGGCATGCAAGCGGCGTTCATCGATGTGGGAATGGAGCGCGCGGCGTTCCTCCACGTGGAAGATCTGATCCGCCCGGACGACTTCGAGGACTACCTCGCGGGCGCCGCACACGCGCTCGAGCGGAAGAGCGATCTGGAGAAGGACGACGACGGCGAGGCGAAGTCTTCCGACGACGAAGACGACGAGGAAGTGCTCGTCTCGGGCGGGGGTGAGGGTGCGGACGACGACGAGGAAGACGACGAAGACGACGAAGACGATCGCGCAGACGAGTCGCGTCACGAGGACGATGACGAGGACGTCGACGAAGACGACGAAGACGATCGCGCAGACGACGAAGACGATCGCGCAGACGACGAACCGGTAGCCAGCGCGGAAGACGACGAAGACGCGGAAGACGGCGACGAAGTCGACGACGAAGACGACGAAGACGCGGAGGAAGTCGACGACGACGAAGACGCTGACGAAGACGACGCGGAAGAAGTCGACGACGACGAAGACGACGAAGACGACGAAGACGACGAAGACGCGGAGGAAGTCGACGACGACGACGAAGACGAAGACGAGGTCGTTAGTGCCAGGGCTTCCGACTCGGCAGACGCTGAGGACGACGACGTCGACCCCGCTGAGGAAGCGGACGACGATGGTGATGAAGACGACGACGAGGCTGCGGATGCGGACGTCGATCAGGACGACGTGGACGACCGAGCAGACGATGAGGTGGCTGCCGCCCCAGAGGTCGACGAAGACGGCGACGTGATCCGGGTGCGTCGGCGCGCAGCGCCTGCAGTTGACGACGATGAAGGCTGGCCGGACCCAGAGGCTCCCACCGTGCTCGCTGGCGATGCCCTGCGTGGATCAGGTGACGAAAACACGAAGGACGACTCGGGCGAGGGCAACCGCGAGGGGCGTAGGCGCAGGCGCAGGCGCGGAAGGCGACGCAAGAACGGCACCGAGAGCTCCGAGAAGCAGCCCGCGGCGCAGGAACAGCGCGCGAACCGCACGGAATCAAAGCAAGACCGCTCTCGGCGCGGGCGCGACAAACGACGACGCGGGCGCGACGGCGATCGAGAGGCCAAGCGAGGCGACTCCAAGCGAGGCGACTCCAAGCGAGGCGACTCCAAGCGAGGCGACTCCAAGGACGGAAAGAACCGCAAAGCGACGAACCTCCGCGTTTCGCGCTCGGTCCCGATCACGGAGGTCGTGCGCGAGGGCGACGAAGTGATCGTGCAGATCTCGAAGGAGCCCATCGGTACGAAGGGAGCCCGTGTCACGAGCCACGTGTCCCTTCCGGGTCGCCATGTCGTGTACCTGCCAACCGTCGAACACATCGGCATCTCCAAGCGCATTGGCTCCTTCCGTGAGCGGCAGCGGCTTCGTAAGGCGATCGAATCCGTAAAGCCCCCCGCGGGCGGCCTGATCGTGCGCACCGTCGCCGAAGGCCTCACCAAGAAGCACCTGAAGGAAGACATCGGCTACCTACTCAAGCTCTGGGCAGAGGTGGCTCGCAAGCGTGAGAACGCCAAGTCGCCGAGCGTGCTTTACGAAGAGCTCGACCTGGTGCTCAAGGTGGCGCGTGACCTGTTCACCGATGAAATCGAGAAGATCGTCATCGACGACAAGGAGGAGTACACGCGCCTCGTCCGCTTCGTCGAAATGTTCATGCCAAACCGGGTCAAGGACGTGGAGCTTTACAGCGGCTCGGACCCGATCTTCGACGCTTATGGCATCGAAGACGAAATCGCGCGCGCACTCAGCCGCAAGGTGCCACTGCCGAGCGGTGGGTACCTGATCTTGGATCAGGCCGAGGCGCTCACGGCGATCGATGTAAACACCGGACGCTATGTCGGCAAGGGCAGCAAGGACCTCGAGGAAACGGCGCTCAAGACGAACCTCGAAGCCGTAGACGAAATCGCTTATCAGCTGCGGTTCCGCAACATCGGCGGCTTGGTGATCCTCGACCTGATCGACATGGAGAACCCAAAGAACCGCGACAAGGTTTGGCGGGCGCTCGAGCAACGACTCGAGAAGGACAAGGCCAAGACGACCCTCAATCGCATCAGCGAACTCGGCTTGATCGAGATGACGCGCAAGCGCACTCGAGAGAGCCTCGGGCGCACGATGCACGAGCCGTGTTTCTACTGCGACGGCACCGGCCAGATCATGAGCCGCACCACGATCGCCTACGAGATCCTACGCCAGGTGCGGCGCGAGCTGCGCCACCTTCAGGGCTACTCGGTGCACGTGAACGCGCACCCTGCGATCGTCGACCTCTTGAAGACCGAGGAGAAGGACGCGGTGATCGAAGCTGAGCGACGTTACATGCGCCGCATCGAGTTCACCCCGCGGCGCGAGTACCACATCGAGCAGTTCGACTTGACGGGGAAGTAGCGTGAGCAGCGGACGACAAGATCAGCGACTGACGATCAACAAGGAGTTCGACTCCTTCGATCAGTTCATCCAAGAGTACGTCACCAACATTTCGCGCACCGGCGTATTCATCAAGACCAAGACGCCGGTGCCCGTTGGGACTGAAGTCGACCTTCGCTTCACCGTGATCATGAACGACATCGAGACCATCGAAGGTGTCGGAGTCGTTGTCCGTGTGGAAACGGACCCACCTGGCATGGGAGTCGTCTTCAAGGAGCTCTCCGGTTACTCCCAGGATCTGATCAACAAGCTGCTGACCCGCGGCAAGTAGGGTCACGCCGCCGCTTGGTACTGACGAATCGGGTCCTCGGCCATGGTTTGCTTGGGGAAGCTGAAGCGCACGCTCGTCCCTTTACCCGGCTCAGCGTGCACCTCGATGCGCCCGCCACGGCTCAGGCATTCGTTGCGCATCGCGCCCATGCCCACTCCCCGCCCGGAGAATAGGCTGGCCTCTGAGCGGGTGCTGATGCCATCACGGAACAGCGCCTCGACCAAGTCGTCTTGGGTCGCACTGGGCAAGCCGGTGGCCTGCGCCTTGGCGGCGACGGCGCGCCAGTCGATGCCGCGGCCGTTGTCAGCGATCTCGATCGCAAACTCCTCATCGTTGACCCGAGTCGTCAGGCTGATGGTGGGGACCTTGCTTCCGTCCTCCGCGGCGGCTTCCAGTCCATGGTCCACTGCGTTGCGCACGACGTGCACGAAGCTGCTCCAGAAGCCTGCCCACTTCTCCGCGTCTAGCCGCAGGTCGGAGTGGTCGATATCCACCTTGATTTCGCCCTTGCCCAGCCGACGCGCGATGCCTCGCGCTTGTTCGGCAACTCGGCAGAGTCGCTTTTGCGTAGGCTCCAATTTCCAGGCAGCAATTTTCCTGGCAACTGTCGTGCGTGGCGCGCCGCGGACCAAGCTGCGGAGAACTTCCTCGAACTCCTGGTCATCCACTTCGATGCGGCCATCGCTGCGCTCGCCGAGCAGCGCGTCCATGCTGTCCTTCACTTGGTCCCAACGTGCGCTGAGCTGAGCGAACTGCTCGACCGGCGGCAACTCCTCGCCCTCGTCCATCCGGTTCTCCAGCTCGTGACACAGGTCACCGATGGTGTGGATCCCGAAGAGCATCGCGTTGCCCTTCAAGGTGTGGATCTGCCGCTTGAGCACAGACAGATCGTCGGGGCGCTTCTCGCTGATGCTCTCCACCAAGCCGTCCGCTTCGTTGAAGAACTCGAGGAAGCCGCTCTTGTCACGCACGATGCGGTCGAAGATGTGCATCGTCTCACGGCGCTCGACCTCGAGGCGCTCGCGCTCGAGCTGCGCCGTGATGTCAGTGATCACCACCAGTGACCGCGCGAACTCGCCTTGATCGTCGCAGATGGCCGAGTAGTCGAAGTGCAGGTTGCGCCCCGCCAGGTCCAGGCGACGGGGCAGCTGCTCCAAGGTCAGCTCGAGCGGCATGATGCCGTCGACCACCTCGTCCCAGCCGAGCTCGAAGCGCAGCGCGAAGTCTGGATCGCAGCTCGCCAGGAAGTCACTCAGCTTACCGCCCGCTGGAGGCGTTCCGAGCCAGCGCTTGACGATCGACGAGTACTCTGGCGACAGCGTTCCGTCTCGACACACCGTCAAGAAGCCCTGGTCTACGTTGTCGAGCACCAGGCGCATCGCGGCGTTGCGCTTGTCGAGCTCGGTCGTTCGCGCTTGCACGATCTTCTCTAGCCCGATCACGTTGTCGAAGAAGCTACGCGCGATCGAGACGGTGGCGATGGACTCCAGCACGACGAAGGCAGCATGGACGGCGACCACCCAAATCGGTGCGTCGTAGTTGAACACGCTGCGGGGCAGGTACGCCCAGAGCAAGAGGTGGTGCAGCGCCACGGTCACCGCCGCCACCACGATCACCATCGGGTTGCCGTACACCGCGAGCATCGCCAGCAGGGCGAAGAAGTAGAAGTGCATCTCGATCTGCACCGGGCCCTGCCCGAAGTGGACCAAGAGGCCACCCATGATCATCGACGTGAAGCCATAGACCAGCGAAACGCTGCGGGGGTTGTCGAAGCCCACGTACGCGAGCGTCGGCCCTGCGAGGGCCGCCAGCGTGAGCACGAGCGCCGTCCAGGGCCCAGTATCGTTGAAGTACGCGATCGCCACGAACACCGGTAGGTGAAGTGCGAAGAACACCAAGCCTATCTTGTTGACCCGCCCGAGATAGCTCCGCTCGAAGTCCGTGACCTCCTTCGGCAGCAGCAGCGTATCCAGGATCTTCGAGCGGGTTCGCTCGACGGCTTCAGTCGACATGTTCGTTCCTCTTCATCTGGAATACTTGATGTGAAGTGGGTCCAACGCGTCCTGGAGAGACGCGCCGACAGCGCAACCGAAGACCGGGCGCTCTCGCTCGGCTTCACCCTCCATCAGGTGCTGGATGATCTCGCGGTCCGCGATATCCGGACCTTGTTTCCTCGCGGTATAGCCACCCATGTAGGCCACGTCACCACGGGGATTCACCACCAGAAACATGGGCGCCGCCATGAGGTGGTACTTGCTGAGGAGTTGCTCCATCTCGACGACGTCAACAGTCAGCCCCTTCTCCCGAGCTCGAAGCTCGAACTCGGGGTCCTGGCCTACCAGCACGAGCTTCTCGCTCACTCCCTTGGGCCGCTCGCTGTTGAGCACGTGTTTCAGCACCCGACGTGAGCAAGGACAGTCTCCGTAGAGCACGTGCACCGCCATCCAGGGCTGGTCACCCTTGCTCCGCAACTGGGCGACGGCGGCGCGCACTTCGGGGTCACCTGTAGGTGGACGCGGCAGGATCACCCAGTGACCCACCATGAGGCTTGCTACCACCATCAACAAAACCGGAACCCACAGCACGAA